>JALGUR010000077.1 GCA_029820565.1 Candidatus Zipacnadia bacterium | reverse complement strand
ACAATTCCGGACCAGAACCTAGACTTTATTGAGGATTTGACCTTCGAGAAGTTCCATTATGGATACCTGGGCACACTGCAGAGCATTGAGCTTACTCTGTACGGCCATGTCATTGGATCAATGGGCTACGAGAACGAAAGCGTAGGCAGCACAGTTGATGACCTAATGATAGGAATGGACGCATCACTGTATATGTACCGTCCGGGGCAAGGCAGCCCTGGGGACGTTGCGATTGTTGTAACAATACCCGCTATAACTGAACACGCTTACGATGTCCCCACGTATGATTCGGTCACGGATTACGGCGGCACCTCAGGGCATATGTACACTGGCATTGATGTGACGAAATCCGAATTCGCCACCCTTACCAGTAGTGCTGACAAAACTTTGTTCAGCGGCCTGGGCACCATTGACCTACCTGTTGAAGCTTATGGGAATTCATTTGGCTCAGGTGGTAGCACCGTCGCCCGGATCTGGAACGAAGACGCCGGTGGGTGGGGGACGGTCAAGTACACCTGGGAAGGTGAGGATATCCCCGAGCCTGGTACTATGGCCCTGTTTGGCCTGGGCCTGGTGGGGCTGGGCGCCTGGCGCCGACGGCGAAGTGCTGCGTGAGGCCTGTTTTAATCTAAACTGGTTGACTGAGTTTTATTCAATTGCTGCTCGAGGCTGCTTTCTTATTAGGCTTCGAGCAGTCTGTTCAACAGGGGCGATATTTCAATGCGACCTGAATCACTGAGTTTTCTCCAATCGCTGCTTGACACTCCTTCCCCCTCCGGCTTTGAGCAGCCTGTTCAGCAAGTAGTGCGAAGTTATGCCCAGCAGTGGGCGGACGAAATTCGCACCGACGTCCACGGTAATGTCATAGCGGTGAAGAGCCCCGACGCTACCCCCCGCGTGATGCTGGCGGGGCACTGCGATCAGATTGGCTTGATGGTTCAGCATATCACCGATGAGGGGTTCCTGAACTTCTCAGCCATTGGCGGCGTGGATGTGGCTTTGTTGCCTGGTTCCCGCGTCTATATCCATACCGCAGATGGACCAGTGTTAGGAGTCATAGGCCGCAAAGCCATACACCTACTGGAGCCTGAGGAGCGCAAGAAGGCCGAGGTAAAGATTAAAAAACTGTGGATAGACATAGGTGCCGAGAATAAAGAAGGCGCCGAGGCCCTGGTTGCCGTCAGTGACCCTATTACTTTTGAGTTGGGTATGCATCGACTATCAGACGACCTCGTGGCAGGCCCCGGGTTTGATGACAAAGTGGGCGCATTTGTGGTAATGGAAGCCTTGCGCTTATTGCACGACGGTAGCCTGGATTGTGGCCTCTACTGTGTTTCAACTGTGCAGGAAGAGTTGGGGCTGCGGGGGGCTCGTACCAGTTGCTTTGGTATAGACCCCCAGGTAGGCATCGCGGTGGATGTAACTCACGCCAGTGACTATCCTGAAGCGGAAAAGGCAGTCACCGGTGAGGTAACATTGGGCAAAGGACCGACCATAGCTCGGGGCGCTAACATCAATCCCGTCCTACACGGCCTGCTCATTGAAACTGCCCGGAACAATGATATACCCTATCAGCCCGAACCAGCTCCTAAGGCCACGGGAACCGATGCCAATGTTATGCAGATTTCTCGCGCGGGGGTAGCGGCCGCCCTAACAAGTATCCCCAATAGATATATGCATACCCCAATAGAGGTAGTATCACTGAGCGATCTGGAGAACACCGCCAAATTGCTGGCCGAGACTGTAGCTCGGATTGATGATGAAATAGACTTTACTCCGGTTTAGTATACGCCGCGACCTCTAAGTCTATACTCCATTACAGGTCAAAGGGTCTGTTTCCCCCTACAAGGCTATTCGTCTATGGCGTCTCGGACTTTTTGTCCCAACGCCTGCAAGTCAAACGGTTTCTGAACAGAGCCCTTTAACCCTTTTGCCTCCAGGTCGGCGATTTGCTCTTTCACACTGTAGCCACTAACTAATAACACCTTCGCCGTGGGATTGATGTCTCTGATGGCTTGATAGAGTTGGTCCCCGCCCATCTTCGGCATCGTCATGTCTGTCAGGACTAGCGCAATTTCTTCGTGATGAGCACGGTAGACCTTTAGCCCCTCTTCACCATCTGTCGCAGTCAGTACGTGGTAACCGAAGGATTCCAGCATTCCCTGCCCCGTACTGAGCACTATCGCGTCGTCTTCCACTAACAGTAGTGTTTCACTGCCACCTACGGGGAACTTCGGGGCATCCTCGTTACTCTCGGACATCCGACCGTCCCCCAAAGGCAGGTAGACTCTAAACTCGGTACCGCGGTCCACTTCACTATAAACATGAATATAGCCCGCATGGTTCTTCACAATGCCGTAGACCATTGCCAAGCCCAACCCCGTCCCCTCTCCTGGGTCCTTGGTGGTAAAGAATGGTTCAAAGATATGCTCCTGTACCTCAGGAGGCATACCGGAGCCGGTGTCTCGTACCGACAGACACACATAGTCACCAGGAGAAGCATCAGCGTAGTGTTGGCAGTATTGCTCATCCAAGGAGACCTGAGCTAGTTGCAAGGTGAGTTGGCCGCCATCGGGCATAGCATCCCGAGCGTTGGTAGCCAGGTTCATTATTACTTGCTGTATCTGCGTGGGATCGGCGTTTACTGACGGCAACTGATCGGGCCACACCAATCCCACCCTGATATTTTCTGGTATGGTACGCTCCAGCACTCTATACGTTTCCTTTACCAAGGGCAGCAGGGCTAAGGGTCGTCGTTCGCTGACACTACGACGACTGAAGGCCAATAGTGAGCCAATCAAGTCGGCCGCCCGCCTACCTTGTTCGGGTACTTTGACCAGGTACTGGTGTGCTTGGGAATCAGGTTCAGTATGCTTTAAGGCCAATTCGGCCATTCCAATGATACCGGTAAGTAAGTTATTGAAGTCATGGGCTACACCACCGACCAACGTGCCCAGCGATTCGAGCTTCTGGGCTTGAAACAGTTGCTGTTGGAGAGCCTTTCGCTCCTCTTCGGCTTGCTTGCGCTCAGTGATGTCTTCACCGGAACTCAAAACCGCATAGATACCGCCGTTTTCATCTCTAAGCACTGTGTTATGGAAGGCGATGATCCTTTCCTCGCCAGCCTTAGTCAACAAAGGGTTCTCATAATACTCCACCGGCTCGACCTCGCCAGCCATCAACTGTTCAAAAACTGCTCGCACTTCCTTTCTGAGTCGTTGAGGAACCAGAGCATCAAACCAGTTTTGGCCTATGATCTCTTCCTCGCTGTACCCCAGAATCTCACAGCCTGTCCGATTCATCAGCCTTACCTTTTCGTCAGCATCAATAACTGTGACCATGACGCCGGCTACATCCAGGTACCTTTGCGCCTTGTCACGCTCCGCACGTACCTTTTCCTCGGCCTGCTTGCGCTCGGTAATGTCGCGCAGCACGCATTGGAAGGCAACTACCTTGCCTTCTTCAATAATAGGAAAGGTACTCACTTCTACCGGAATCTCGTCTCCTTGGCGGGTTAACATCCCAAACTCTATGTCAGAGGCCTCATTAGTCTGAGCAGCTTGCTTGATCTCTGCCATTACTCTGGCACGGTGCGACTCAGGTATGTACTCGGTAACGGATTTGCCCACACCTTCCTCAGGATCATAGCCAGCGAATCGCTTTACGGCTGGACTGACATACTGAATAATGCCCTGAGGAGAGATCTGTATGATTACGTCCTTGAGTTTCTCGGTGAGGTTACGGTATTTTTCTTCAGATACTTCCAGCGCCTCTTCTGCCTGCTTACGGGCCCGGATGTCGCACTTTAGCTGCTCATTGGCGGATTCCAACTGGATCTGCATCCGTCGCGACAACTTTTCGGCCCGCCACTTGGTGCTCAGTGCCCACACAAATCGCTGAATCTCTACAACATGAAACGGCTTCTGGATGTAGAGCAGCCGGTCTGCTGGGGGGATGCGATGGGCGATGTTCTCGGGGTTGTAGTCGTGGTAGGCGGTCACCATGACGATATACAAGTACGGATCCAAGACCCGGATACGCTCCGCCGTCCATACACCGTCCGGCCCCGGTGGCATTCGCACATCAATAAATGCTGCGGCAAACGGCCGACCTTCCTGGATGCTCCGGCGAACCGCCTCAACGGCCTCATCGCCCTGCTCACAGAGCATTAAGTCAAAGTCGAACGAGCAGTCAACAGTTACTGCACGTTCGCCATCCAAGTCATTCTCTCGGAGGTGGGCTTGTGATGGGGGCTTGTGGGAAGCGGCGGCAACCACTTGTCGGTATGACTCCAACACAGCCTGTTCATCATCTACGACAAGGAGGCGTACCGTGTGTTTTTCAACCTTGTTGGCTATCTCCTGCTGTGTAGTTTCGAGCTCTGCCACTGGGTTCATTCTTTGCTGCCTATGTGTTGCTTAGTCATACGCTCAAAGTGCCTTGACGGCCAGGAGTCACACCGGCTCAGCGTTATCGCTTCGTCGGTCGGCGGGAGTGGACAGCGCACCATTCAGAGCCTGGTCAACAAGTACAAGTAGATCGTTTCCGGTCTTCTTTTTGGTAAGATAACAATCATAGCGCCGTGATGCATCCACCTCGTCGCCTGGTGGCTCAGGGAGTGCTGACACCATCACTACCGGAATGCCTCGCCATTCGCTGGTGGTACGAATAACCTCCAAGGTTTCCCACCCCGACAGGTTGGGCATCTTTACATCCAGCAGGATTAGGTCGGGAACTTCGCGGCCAAGCGCCACCAGAGCCTCGCGTCCATCCCTTGCTACAGTCACCTCATAGCCTGCATCAGCCAAAACGTATTCATAGACCTCGCGCATCACTATTTCATCATCAACGGCCAATACCCGTTGCGCCATGGCTCATTACTCCCCCTATCAGTCTATATCTTACCATTATATTTTCTTAAGGTATTCTTGAGGAAGTGTACCCAATGTAACGCCACTGTAAACATAACAGAGACAAACCGTAGGGTGAACTACCAGTTGCGCCTTATCCCTCCCTGAGCCGAGGATAGTAGCCCAAGCGGGTATCGCCCACCAAAGAAGACGGTAATTGTGTAATCACTGTGGCGACTCGTCTACCACCCACCACCACCACCTCCACCTCCTCCCCCACCGCCGCCACCGCCGCCACCACTTCCTCCACTTCCTCCAGGGGTGCTGGTAAGGGTTGAAGACATGGAGTTGACCATTGAAAATATCCCGTCACTAACTGACTGCAATGACGGGACAGAGCCAGCGCTGTGTGCACCTGCCGTGGAGATAGGAGTACCCGAGAAATCGGCGCCGCGGTAGTGAGCAGACCCATACCAGGTCGGGGCGGCGACCTCGGCCAGGGGCGCGAATTGGGCAATCATATCTCGCTCAATACCAAAGGCCACTGCATAAGGCAGATATTTGTCAATGATTTGCTGAGCCTGGGCAACATCACCATACTGGCGCAGATTCTGCAGATACCGTCGGAAGGCTTCCCACTTAGCCTGTTGTTTCGCTCCTTCCAGCGTACGGCGCGGCATTACCGGCACAAAGCACCACACAATTATGGCGCTGATTATAGCCGCGGCGATCACTGCCCCATAACCTGTTATGTGCAGCAGCGTGCCTGGATTGATACCCAGGGCAAACAGTATTGCCGTGCCGGCCACTGCGCCGTGTAGCCAGCGTCGGCGATTGGGCTGGGCGCCACACGTCAGAAGAACATAAACTAACACTCCTAATCCTATCAAGCCCGCGAATATGCGGAGGAAAACCATTACCCCCTGCCCAATGGACATTGAGGCATCTAACAAGGCAGCCACAATGCCGATCAGCACCAGAAAGCCAGCGCCCACATAGGCCCAGCGGGTGAGGGAGGGAGAGTTATCAAACAGCCCGCACCTTGCCACTTCCCTATCTAATAACTTGCTTACCGCGAGAGCAGTCGTGTAGAATTTATTCTTGAGGTCGGACAACATCGTACTATCGCCCGCCCTGGATAATCCCAGGCCCGACAAGACCTCTTCTTCGTACTCGGTCAAGTCCCCGACATCAGGGGCCTTTTCCATTGTTATCCGGAAATCCCGCGAGGTATGGAGCCAACTGCGACTGCTATATTCCTCTATATGCAGATAGCCCCGACTCGCTAAATCCAATATAGTAGCAACTACTTCTTTGATGGTGGCTCGCTCATCAATTAGAGTTCCCGCCACGCCCGGGCGCAGGTCGGAAGGGGGTTCAGAGACATATTCGGCATAGCGCGCTACGTGTGGTTCGCGGCCGTGGCGTAAGAAATCATAAATCATCCCCGCCAGTACTAACAGCACTGTCCAAATTAGCAGAGGATATATGAGCTTTTCATTGACAAAGCGTTTTACCGAGAAGGTGTGCCGCACGAAACCCGTCGGGAAACGGACCTTGACCTCCACATCCTCGCCGGGGGGAACCTGCTGGGCGGCCATATGGATATTGCGCCCTTCTATCTGCTTGATGGCACTGGTTTGAGCGTAGCCAAAGAAACTGGCGCGAATGTCTTCCGAGTTAACCCCCTCCGGCAGCACTATTTGGATATTAGCCAGATTGATGGAAGCATCCCGCTCGGCAAACAACGTTTTCCAGTACAGTTCATCATAGGCAGAACCGTAGTTAAGCGCTCCGTAGACCTTATATTTGAGGGTGAAGACAACGTGGGCATCTTGATACGGAGGATCACTGACTTCCCGGCTGCGCCACTTTACGTGCAGACTATTACCATGCTTTTCCAGAACATAGCCTCCCCGGTGCTTCACACTACCTGGAGTATATTGCGTATTTCCCTCCCACACCTCAATATCATCGTAGTGGTCAACCTTGCTCAGAGGTAGGTCCCGATAGCCGCCATTCCAAGCGCCATCAAAAACATACTCTTGCACTTCCGTCACATCCAGTGTGCTATCGGGCTGCACCTCAATTCGCACATCAATTCGTTCCCAGTATAATGAACGGGCCTGTGCCTGTATGGGCAACAACCCTAATACGGCAACACCTGCTATGATATTGAGATGTCTCATCCTGCACCTTCGCTCAAACAACATATGTTTTGCTTTCCACACTTATCCCTTAGAATCACTATCTGTAGTTGGCCTTGTGATTAATAATACACCATTGTCTACGATGATACCTCTTTGCTACTTAATGGCCAGCGTCAGGCCTCATAATTTCAAGAAATTCGCCTACTTGCTCTGATGAAGGAATTGTGATATAATGTAACAAAGTGGTTACAGTTGGGTGGCTGGTTTTCTGGCACCGGGGGCATTCCATACAATACCTGCAGGCTAATTGACCACCAGTGATTACTGAATAAATCGTACTAATGCTGTAGTACAATTCGCAGATAACGTCGCAATATCAATCTCCTTATTGCCGTATGGACCTCCGTCCGTTACCACCCCTTTAACCTGTCCAGACAATAGCCCAGCAGACCCTTTTCCTAAGCAACATATTGCCAGTCGCGAGGGCGGGCAGTTCCATGCTCAGGCCCCAGACCCTGCGGGAAGCCAACCAGTGGTGGCAATCGCTGTCGGTTGTCGCCAAGATAGCGTTGCCGGCTACCACAGTCATAGTAGTAGCGGTGCTCGTGGTATGGATTTGCGCCGCCTATTCTGCTCCGCCAGTTGCTTCTGCTTCCTCCCCTACCCTCACCAATGATCGTGCTTCGCCCTCATCAGTGAAGGGTCTATTGTCCCTGCCTCTTCCCGGCACGCGACAACGCCGCGAGGTTGAACTCGCCCAGCGTCTCCAGACGGCGCTGGCCGGGTTTGACGATATCGCCGCAGTACAGGTGGTAGTCGGCAATTCCCTTTCGCCTACCGAGGATTCCTCTGATTCTCATCGGTTGTCGCTGCAATTGCGACTTTCGCCGACAGCAGCACCCACCACCCCGTGGATAGAGAACCTGGTTACCTTCGTACTACACACAATTCCTGGACTGCGGCCAGCGGATTTATTGATAGCCGACAGTTCGGGTCGGTTATTATTTGCCGACGGCCAGGTAGTCTCCCCGACCGTACTGACCCCACCGCCCAGCATCGCAGATAGCACTCCGTCCGCGGCCGTGGGACCTGCCTTACCTGAGTGGCAAGTTACTCCCATTGCTGCTGTTTCCCTGGTGATAATCCTGTTACTTTATGCCCTAATGCGGCGCCGGCCGGCTGCTACGGAACAGTCCCAAGAAGCCCACCCGGCACCGACCGATGAATCACCTACTCAGGCTGCTCTCCAATTCCTGGAAAGACTCAATTCCCAGCAGATCGTTAACTTACTGGAGGGTGAACGGCCTGAAGTAGCCGACCTGGTGACCCATTACTTGACTGATGAAGATATGGTTCATCAGGTTCGTCAAGAACTTCGCTTACCGGCCAGTAGTCCGGCGGCAACACAGCGGCCGGTACGCGATGATGTACTTACCTCGTTGGCAGCAGCGCTGCGCAGCAAATGGTCAGCCTGCGCCAAAACTGCTGACAATCAGTTAGCGGCTGCAACTATGCGGCCCGCCTCCGGTGGTGATTATGATGAATAACCAACTGCTTAAGAAAACAGACTTGGAGCAGGCAGAACTGTGGGTGCGGCCGGTACGACTACAAGATGGCAGCGGCAGCAAGATGACATATTCTGCACCAAACGAGAATACGACGCACTCTAATCAGCCCCCGCTACCATCGTCGCCTCAGACCCCACCGCCTCAGACAGCGCGGCTGCAACGACTTGTACATGAGTTGGCTGCGCAATTGGCTGACGATAAAGAGCGACTGCTGGGCGAGCTGCAACCACATCTGGTGCGCCTGGCTGTCGCCATTGCTCGCCGCATAGTAGGCACCGAGATTCGCCAGAACCGGCGGGTGGTACAGCAGACGGTCAGAGCGGCCCTGGATGAGCTTTCTTACGCCACAAGGTTACAAGTGCGGGCACATCCTGATGACGAACCCCTAGTCCGCCAAATCCTGTCAACCGATGGGGCCATCACAGGTAACTTCTTGGAAATGAGAGTAGTAGCCGACTCCCGCGTGGAGCGAGGTGGGTGCGTGGTAGAAAGTGACCGGGGCATCATTGATGCCAGTATACCTACCCAGTTTGTCCAGCTCCAGAAGACACTTCTGGCCTACCTTGACGAGTAGTTCATCAGGAGCCGATGGTGGAAACCGGGACGATCATAGATAAGCAAATAAAGCAGCTTGAGCATCTCAGCCGGTACGTGGAAACCATTAGCCGGTGTCAGCGCGTCGGGACGGTGGTTGGGGTGTCAGGGTTAGCTATCACTGCGCAGGGACCGCCCGCCCAGATTGGCGAGATATGTACCGTTGAGCCGGGCGGTACTCACGCCCAGGTGGTGAGCTTTCGCGGCCAGCAGACCGTTTTGCTGCCTTTCGGTTCGGTGCAAGGCATCGAGCCTGGTTGCCGAGTGATAGCCAGCGGGGAACAATTGCAGATTGATGTCGGGCCGCAGATGTTAGGACGAGTGGTGGACTGCTTTGGTCAGCCGCTTGATGACAAAGGCCCTATACCGGCAGAGGCCCGACGACCTCTACAGGCCAACTCTCCTAATCCGCTTCAGCGCCGCCACATCACTGAACCCCTGTGGCTCGGAGTGCGGGCTATTGACGGGCTGCTAACCTGCTGCTATGGTCAGAGGCTGGGCATTTTCTCTGGCGCCGGCGTGGGCAAGAGCGTATTGTTGGGGATGGTCGCCCGCCATACCACCGCTGATGTGAATGTCATTGCCCTGGTGGGTGAGCGGGGCCGGGAAGTGCTGGATTTCCTCCAGACCCATCTTCGCGAAGGGCTGGAGCGTTCGGTGGTCGTCGTAACTACATCAGACCAGCCGCCGCTACTGCGCCTGTGCGCCGGCCTGGCGGCCACAGCTATCGCTGAGTATTTCCGTGACCGCGGCAACAACGTCCTGCTGCTAATGGATTCGTTGACCCGCCTGGCCCGAGCCCAGCGTCAAGTGGGGCTGGCGGCGGGCGAGATGCCCACCACTGGCGGCTATCCTCCCTCCTTGTATGCCATGCTGCCCTCTCTATTGGAACGGGCTGGGGCCACCCAAGAAGGCACTATAACCGGCTTGTACGCCATCCTGGTGGAACGCGACGACTTGCAGGATCCAGTGGCCGACGCAGCTAATGCTATCTTAGATGGCCGCATCGTATTATCCCGGCACCTGGCCGAGGTCGGTCACTATCCGGCTATTGATCTTACCACTTCGGTTTCTCGACTGATGAACCAAGCCGTAGACTCCGACCACCGACAAGCGGCCACTGAGTTCAAAGCGCTGGTGACCGCTTATGCCGAAGCCAGAGACTTGATAAACGTCGGGGCCTATACGAAGGACAGCGATCCGCGCGTAGACCGCGCTATGGCGCGGTGGACCGAGATGAACCGGTTTCTTCAGCAGCGTCCTGATGAGTCCGCCCCGGCCACCCGAACCCGCCAGTGGCTGATAGAGTTGATGGGTAGCGGCCGACCGCCAGAATTCGTCGCCAATACGATAGGCCTTGGTGCTAAGGCTGACAGTGGCACTGAAGGAGCCCGCACATGAGTAGTCGCTACCACCGACTCGACAAGATATTGGAATATCGGATTAGTCGCGAGCGGCTCCGTCAGCGACGCGCCGCGATTTGCCGCTGCTGGCTGCAAATCGTCCAGCAGCGGTTAGATAATCTGTGCCACGCATGCCATAAAGTGCGTACCGCCTCCCCACCAGCCCAGATCGCGCGCGCGGCATGGTACCAATACCAGCAACAATATTTGCGGGCAGCACAAGAGCGTATTGCGCGGATTGAACGGCTTGGCAGTATGCTGCGAGAGCGTCTACAACGTCGGCAATTCCAACTGAAAAAGGCGGCGCAATGCCGTCGCGCCACCGAGACAGCCCTGGAACGGATTGAGCAGGAGGTCAACCAGGCTCTGGCCCAGAATAAAGATAGGGAATTAGATGAATTAACTCGGCTGAAACTACTGGAGCACAGATCACATCGCGATGCTATTGCCACCCGAGGTCGAATACCAACTGGTACAGTTCCCTACTGTTGAACAGCTAAGCACAGTTGAGCGGCAAGCCATCCCCGAGAAGTTGCCCCAACTGGCTGAGGTGGTACAGCGAATTAGCCGCAACTATCTGGGTCGCGCAGCGCAACTGGGTGCCGCACGCTTGCTCACTGGTAACACTGATCTCCAGCCGGTAGTCCAGACAGCGGGGCCGAGCCTGGCAGTTGATTTGGGCGACGACCACTACCTGATGTTGAAACTTGATCAAGCGCTGGCCAATGCCTGTATAGCGACACTGGTAGGAGCGCCAGCGACCGGCCCAAATCAGCCACACCAGTTAACCAGTATTGATCGTGCCATACTTCGCCCTTATCTGGCAACCGTCGCTACCAATTTGGCGCGGACCATCTTTCATCATTCGGCGGGTCATCAGGAGTTTCTGGAGCCGGACCAGCCTGAGCAATTGACCGCGGCCCAGGCTGAGTTCGGCGTGTTGTTTCCTATGAGTCTGGGACAAGTAAGTGGGCAAATAGCAATGATCGCGCCCGTCGCCGTCTGGCGAAATATCAACTCAGTGCCCCAAGCGGCCAGCCAGCGACGGCTTTCTTTAGACCAACTGGGCCAAGTGCCCATTCGGCTTGAGGCCGTCATTGCCGGAGTGTGTCTAAGTCTAACTGAAATATCTACTCTGGAACCGGGCGACGTTATACCCCTCCCCGAGGACGGTGATATGATTGTCCATCTACGGGCTGGCCCGTGCACCGTAGCCATCGGCCGTCCGGGGACTCAAGCCCAGCATCTGGCAGTATGCCTGGCTAAAGCCGCGACTTCCGAGGAGACTAATTAGATATGACTGAAGAATCTGTGCCCCCGGATGACGAGAGGGCCGGACAGTCTTTCCCGCCCGTCAAGGCGGACATTATCTCTCAGTTAAGCACAGAGCAATCCAATCAACTGGCCTCGCTGGCGGAGGTTCCCCTAAGTCTACAGATACGATTAGGCGAAGCGACTGTGCCACTTTCCGAACTATTAGAATTGGAGTCCGGCTCAGTGCTTACTCTGGACCAAGGCTTGGAGGAGTTGGTGGAGGTGCTGGCTGGGGGCAAGGTCATCGCCCGCGGCGAGATAGTAGCAGTCGGCGATCAGTTAGGCGTGCGCATCTTGGAAGTAGCGGCTTCCGAGGACACTCCGCCGGAATGAGAGAGTAATTATGTCTACGCCGCGCTTGGCTTGGCTGCTATTAGTCAGCATTGTCTTGCTTGCCTCGTCGGCCTTTGCTCAGTCGCCTACCGACCTCCCACCGTCGCCACCTACTCCAGCATACTATCTCTTCCGTGCCCTGATAAGCCTGGCGCTAATAGTAGCCTTGATATATGCTATCTACTTCGGCCTGCGGCGGCTGTCGCATTTCAGGTCCTTAGGCGCGTCCGACGAGCAAATGCAACTGCTTGACAGTCGGCATCTGGGCGGAGGCCGCTGGATATACGCTGTAAAAGTTGCCGACCGGGTGCTGATAATTGGTGGTGGCACTGATGGCTTGCGCGCACTTGCCGAAATACCGACCGATCTATACCAGGAAGAGATCCCCGGATATGAGGAAGATTCAGTTGATGCGAATAATTGACGCTCACGTTCATCTGGGTAATCAGTCCTTCAAGCAGTACACCCCGGAAGACCTGGCGGCCGACCTGGCCAAATGTGACGCAGCCGGCGCGGCCATATTTGCCTTTCCCGAGGATATTTACCGCTGCGTTGATACTGACGAAAGCCGCCGGCAAGCCAACGACTATGTATTGGCAGCCGCCCGGCAAGATGCCGATTTGTATCCGTTTTATTTCGTTTGGAACGGTTATGAGCAGCCCAACGATTGGAGCCAGTGGGCAGGCATCAAATGGCACCGCCACGCTGATGAGCCGCCCTACGACTACGAAGATCCCCGCTGTGAGGCTATGCTGGAGGCCATTCGCGCCCACAATCTGCCCATTATCCTCGAGGAGGAGTTCCCTAACACAGTTGCCTTCATTCAACGCAACCCGCAACTTAACATAATCATCCCGCATATGGGCAACCTAAATGGTGGCTATGAGGCAGTACAGGCCTTCTACGACAATCCGCACATCTTCTACGACACCTCAGTATCTCCACTGGCACCCATCGCACAAGCCTTAGAAAATGCCGGAGCCCAGCGGGTAATCTTCGGGTCAGATGTCTCCGGAACCAGGCTGCCCTACTTCAACTTTCCCCACGTGGAACTGGAGAAGATTATGAAGTTGGGGTTGGCCCAAGACGAACTGGCTCTGGTTCTGGCCGGAAATATTGACAGATTAGTCAGCGAAATCAGGCCCGAGTGAAGGCAATTCCCGATGACAAAGGCCGGCAAACTGAAATGGTGTGGTCTCCACTGGTGGGCAGGTGCAGCGACTCTCCTGACGCTGTTGAGTACGGGCCCGGTGAGCGCTCAGGCTGCCACCAAGCCCGTCTTGGAACTCAACGCCGAGGGGGAGAGCGGCTATTTGCGGCTGTTGCTGCTATTCGCGGCTCTGGCGTTGGCCCCGGCGGTGCTGGCGGTAGTTACCTCCTTCGCCCGGATTATTATAGTGCTATACTTCCTGCGCGCGGGACTGGGTGCCGGCCAGATACCGCCCAATGTGGTGCTGATAGGTGTGGCCATCTTTCTGACTATCTTTGCGATGCTCTCACCCCTGGGTCAAATATACACTGAATCAGTTACTCCCCTGCTGGCCGGCGAAATTGACCTAACTACCGCCGCCCGCCGCACCGAAGCACCTCTTCGCGGCTTTCTGGCCTCTCAGGCGCGGGCCGAGGATGTGGCACTGTTTCGCGACCTGGCCCA
>JALGUR010000076.1 GCA_029820565.1 Candidatus Zipacnadia bacterium | reverse complement strand
GCGCCGGCACCTTCCGACCCGTAAAAGCCGACCGCGTGGAAGACCACGCTATGGAAGCCGAATACTACCAGATAAGCCCACAGAGCGCCGCAGCGATTAACGAGTATTGCGCGCGAGGTGGCCGAGTGGTCGCCGTGGGCACCACCGTGGTGCGAGCCCTGGAGACCGTCGCGAATGAACAAGGGCAGGTATGCGCGGGCAGCGGTTGGAGCGACCTGTTCATATATCCAGGCTATCAGTTCAAGGTAATTGACGCCCTGCTGACGAACTTTCACCTGCCGCGCTCCACGCTGCTGATGCTCGTATGTGCGTTCGCCGGGCGCGAGAAAGTGCTGGCGGCCTATCAGCAGGCGGTCGCCGAGCGCTACCGCTTTTATAGTTATGGCGACTGTATGTTGATCTGGTGAAGCACAGGGATGCAGGGCGGGCAGGGAACGGCAGACGATAACAGACAATGGACAGGAATCGGGAACGTTAATGATCGCGTCGCCCAGGTTCTCAACCTGGGCGACCAGCCCCCGCGAGGTTGGAGAACCTCGCCTACGCGATGTACGTCAGTCCGAGAACGCCTCTCCTACAATTGAGGACATTGTATGCAATTTGAGATTACTCACTGTGATAAGACGTCAAGGGCACGCACCGGCCAGCTGGTAACGTCCCACGGGATGGTGGCCACTCCCGCCTTTATGCCCTGTGCCAGCCAGGCAGTGGTGAAGGCCTGCTCACCGCACGACGTCGCCGATTTGGGCATCCAACTACTTATGGCCAACGCTTTCCACCTTCTCCTGCAGCCCGGCCCGGATATAATCGGCGCCGCCGGCGGACTGCACCAGTTTATGGGCTGGCCCAGACCGTTGGCTACCGACAGCGGCGGATTCCAGGTATTTTCGCTGGCCCAGCCGTCCGATATAAGCGAGGATGGGGTCAGTATTCTCTCGCCCCTGAACGGCAGCCGCATTGACCTGACTGCCGAGCGTTCTATCCAGATTCAGAATCAA
The DNA here is from genome assembly GCA_029820565.1 of Candidatus Zipacnadia bacterium. Classification (GTDB taxonomy): domain Bacteria; phylum Armatimonadota; class Zipacnadia; order Zipacnadales; family Zipacnadaceae; genus JALGTV01. The sequence goes on along the minus strand of JALGUR010000076.1, from coordinate 12,898 downwards.
TTGGGCGCCGATATCATCATGGCTTTTGATGAGTGCACGCGGTATCCGTGCGAGTATGATTATGCCGCCGGTTCCGTGGAGCGGACTCTGGACTGGGCGCAGCGCAGTCAAGCGGCTCATAGTAACGAAGAGCAGGCGTTGTTCGGCATCGTTCAGGGCAGTGTGTACGCGGATCTGCGGCAGCGCAGCGCCGAGGAGACGGTGAGCATCGGCTTTGACGGCTACGCCATTGGCGGGCTGTCGGTAGGCGAGAGCCGCGCCGAGATGTTCGCAGCGCTGGCGGCCTGTGTTCCAGTTCTGCCCGAGAATAAGCCACGCCACTTGATGGGTGTGGGGACGCCCCTGGACATCATCCAGTGCGTGCAGCAGGGCGTTGACCTGTTTGATTGTGTCCTGCCCACCCGCAATGCCCGCCACGGCAGCCTGCTGACCTGGGAAGGCATCGTTAAGATTAACAACGCTCAGTATCGGGAGGATTTCGGCCCACTGTCACGAAGTTGCGATTGCCCGGTGTGCGCCCGCTACAGCCGCGCCTACCTGCATCATCTCTTTCGGCTGCATGAAGCGGCCGGCTGGCGGCTGCTCAGTCTGCACAATCTGCGCTTTTATGCTCAGTTTATGCAGCGACTGCGCCAGGCCATTGCCGCCGCAACTGTGCCCGAACTTGAAGCCCAACTCAGTGCTTGGACGGATAGAGATGAGGAGAAGTCATAGATATGAGTGCACCAACGGCCTCCTGGAAAGCAGTCCGCTGAATTAGCCGCCCACAGCCTATTGCATACTGCGCCTGGGCGAATCGTGACTTGGAGTGTGATGCACAATGATTATTGACGCTCACGTACACATCGGCAGATTCAACTCCTGGCCGCTGGCCAAGGGCCGCCCCGAGGAAGTCGTCAATATGCTACGCGCCGAAAGCATTGACTACGGACTGGTGAGCTCGGCCAAGGCCATTAGTTACGACTGTCCGGCGGGCAACGCGGACGTACTGGCTGCGGCTGCACAATACAAGGAGATTGTGCCGCTTCTGTGCGTCAACCCGCGCCGGCACGGGGAAGCCTTCGCGGAACTCAACACGTACCAGGAGCGGGGCTTCGTAGGGCTCAAACTTCACCCCAGCGCCCATCAATATTCGCTCACTTCACCCGAGGCGGATGCGGTGCTGGACTTCTGCGAGGAGCGTCAGATACCGGTGCTGACCCATTCCGGGGAGGACGATCCCGGCTGTGGACCCGGGGCCATACGGACGGTCGCCCAGCGCCATCCCGGCTTGGTGCTCATTGTGGGTCACGCGTGCCTGTTCTCCTCACGAGAGGTAGTGGAGGTCGCCGAGGATCATCCCAACGTGTACCTGGAGCTCTCCGTCAACTACGAGGCCGCTAAGTTGGAAGATACCATTGCGCGGCTGGGCTGCGGGCGGTTGCTGTTCGGCTCGGACGCTCCCCTGCACAATCCCAGCGTGATGGTGCAGCGAATAAAGGTTATCGGGCTGCCGGAAGAAGAGCAGGACAAGATCCTTTGCCAGAACGCGCGGCGCCTCTACCGCTTGTCCGTGTGAGGGCATTCGCTAATCTGCGGCATAGCGCACAGTAGCCTGTTACAGTAATGTAGTCCAACTTACTGGGCCCGGAAGCTGGCCGTCCACGGCGGCGGGGCGGGCGGACTGGTCTTCAGCAATTCGCGCCAGGCTTCGTCGGTCAGCCGGTCGGCCATGGGGTGCTTGAACTCGTAGTAACTCAGCACCGGTCCCATACCCACCGCGACGCGACCATCAGGCAGTTGGTAGGCGACCGCCACAGTCTGCACATAGCCCACGCCCTCCTCTAAGACTTGGCGGGTATTGCCGTCAGTGTGGACATCGGCGATAATTGTGGTCTTAGAGCCGGCCTCCTCCACACCCCGAGTCGCCCCTCCCAGCCGGCTGCCAAAGTAGCGAATGAAGCGATAGTCCTCTTCGGTAAGTTCCTGGTTGGCCAACTCCTTCTGCGAGATGTCCACTAACCGCTGCAAAATGTCCTCCAGGGCCTGCAGGCGGCTGGTGGCCTGCTCATCTAAGACGTCCATATCCCCCAGGCCGCGCAGGGTCATCTGGGTGAGGGTCAGCAGCCGCGCGTAGAATTCGGGTACTGGCTCAACGTAGCCGGGCGGCGGCTGAGCCGGAGGTGGCGGCGCGGCCCCGGCGACCATCGCATAACTCTGCTTGGCGTAGAGTATGGTGTCGTGCCGCAATTCACTCCAGGAGGCCAGGGCGGCGTTGAGTTGCCGGTCCTGCCAGGCGTCAGTGCACATAAAGTTGGGATAACCTTCCTCTCGCTGCTGAATGAGCGCCTCCAGGGCATACAGCCAACTCCAGTATAGATTCCGGTTCCACTGCGCCGGCGTGAAGGCGACGAACATCTGCTTCAGTTCACTCAGCTTTTCATCATAGCGCTCGTACTTTGTGTCGCCAGCAGTCTCCAGAATGTCCGCCGCCCGCTGACTGCCCAGGACCGACATCACATCTAACCCGCGCGGGAAGCCGCGCACTGGCCCGCCGGGGCCTATGGACAGGGTAAATGGCTGTCCCTGGCCAGTGAAATTCGCAGTGGCGGGAAAGACCAATTGCTGGAACATATACGAGTCGGGAATGAAGCGCTGGCCCATCAGGCGCAGGCCCTTCGTCTTGTCCAGTTTCTCGGCTAACTTCTCCTTGGTGAACGGCGGCATAACCACAATGTCGCCGGTGCCCCCGTAAATCTGCGGGGCGCGCAGACTGGCCAGCTCGCCCTTCAGATTCAACAGTTTGGCCTCGTCAGCCAACTCATTCCAGGCAAAGGCCGTACCGTACACCTTCTTGATGGCCTCAGCGTATTCATAAGGCGTCAGGTCGTCGGCTGCACCGACGAAGAAGGCGGTGACCTGGTAGATACGGTTCCAGATTTCGGCCAACTCCGGCTGCTGGTATAATTGGTGGGCAATCAGGCACGCCTGGAGGGTCTGAATGCGGGCATCCTCCGCCGAAACCAGCGCATCATCAGCCAGGTCCTTACCCTTGAGCAGAAAGACCATCCGCCCATACCACATCATCGCCTTGAAATACCTCTTCAGCGTCTCACTGCGAGTATAATGCCCGCGCGGCACGTACTGCGAGTAATCCTCCTTGTATTTGAATATGGGGCTTTCCGCAAAGCCCTGGTGGGCCTTGATGAGCGCTAACTCCTGCTCCACCTCGGCAGGGGGTGACGGAGATTCCCACTGTTCTCGGTCCAGTAGGCGGCGACCGACCTCGAAGAAAGTCAAATTGCGCGAAGCAGCCCTCCTGAGGTCCCCAGTGGAGATGCGGTACTTCTCTTCACTATCCCTTATAAGGGTAACGGTGAGGTCGGCCAAGTCATCATAAAACTCCCGCTCTTCAATGTCCTTGAGCGCCTCATCAAACTGGATGTGGTAGACGTGCAGGAGGCTGTCGGCGGTGACAAAAATGGGTATGTTGTCTTCTTCTATGTCGTCATAGGCCTCAACAATGTCCTCCTGACGGCCCCGAGGCACGACCACAAAGCCATTTTTCTGGAGCAATTGCCGTGCCGACTCGGAGAGACGGCCCACGGCATCCTGATTTACTATTTTTCCCAGGTCCAGCGGCAAAGTGTAACCCGAGGCCGCCGGGCTGACTGCTACTTCATACGGCTCATAATACTGGCCAAAGGCAGTCTTGGAGCTTTGGTCCTCAAAGGCCACCGGGGGTTGGGGTGGTGTCGGCTTGTCCTCCTCGTTGTCCTGGCTGCAGCCAGTACCACAAAGTGTCAATACAAGGAGTACCATCAATAACGTCTGCCCGCAATGATAGGCCATTCGCATCAATCTCACCTCTATCTTCGCAATTCTGCACACATTATGTTAGACGCCGCCGCGTCTGTCCAGGTTCCACCAGTGATGTTTACAGAACGACCTCGGTCGCGCCCTCGCCGCCGGCCGCCGGCTCGGCCAGGCGGAAGTCGCGAACCGCAACGTGCTGGCGCAGGTAATTGTGAATGGCCTCGCGCAGGGCCCCGGTGCCCTTGCCGTGGATCACGCGCACCTGGGATAGGCTGGCCAGCACCGCGTCATCCAAATACTTCTCAAGCCGCGCCAGCGCCTCGTCCACGCTCGCCCCCCGCAGGTTTATCTCAGCAGGCACGGTCATCTCCTTGCGAACCTCCAGCGCCCGGACCGGCGACGAGGCCCGAACCTGCTTAGTCTCCGGCAACGCCCGCAGGTCGCTGATGTTGACCTCAATGCGAATGTTGCCGATTTGCACCATAGCCGTCTCTTCGTCGGGGATGTCAGCCACCACTGCCTCGCGGTCAAAAGCGGCTACATAGACGTGGTCACCGGGCGCCACTTCCTCCAGCGGCGGATACTGCACCAATGGCTTGGGTTGCTCGCGAATCTCTTCCTCCTGCTCGGCGCGGGCTTGCTGTAGTTGCTCACGGACTTCCTTCAATTCTCCCCGCAGTTGCTCGGCCCGGGCGGTATGCTGCTGTTGCTGCTGGAGTTCGCGGATTATCCGATGGGCCTTGTCCTGGGCATCGGCAATGATCCGCTGGGCTTCGGCAAAGCCCTTCGTGCGAGCCTGCTGCCGCTCCTGCTTCAGTTTCTCCAGTTGCTCGGCATACTGACGCTGCAACTGCTGGAGTTCGCGGCTGGTCTCCTCGGCCTCGCGGCGCTCGTCATGCAGTTGACGCTGTACTTGCTCAACCTCCTGGATAGCCCGGGCGAAATCCCGGCCCTCTCGGCTGAGAAATTGCCGGCCATGCTGGACCAGAGTAGCGGGCAAGCCGAGATGCTGAGCAATCTCAAAGGCGTTGGAGGAGCCCGGGTAGCCTATGAGCAGTTTATAGGTGGGCTGGAGGCTGCGGGGGTCAAACTGCACCGAGGCGTTTTGCATGCCCTCCTGGGCGTAAGCAAAGGCTTTCAGGTCATTATAGTGAGTGGTGGCGATCGTGCGCGCGTCCGCCTCGTGGAGCCGCCCTAATATCGCCTGGGCTAGGGCGCTGCCCTCCGAGGGATCAGTACCCGCGCCGATCTCGTCCAACAGCACGAGCGTATTAACCCGCCCTTGCTGTTGGGCCGCCTGTATGCGGCTGACAATCTTGACTATCTGCGTCATATGGGAACTGAAGGTGGATAGCGATTGCTCTAAGCTCTGCTCATCGCCGATGTCAGCGTAAATCGCGTCAAACACTGAGATGATTGTCCCCGGCTCGGCGGGCAGGTGCAGCCCCGACTGCGCCATTAGAGTCAGCAGGCCCACTGTCTTCAAGGTGACCGTCTTGCCACCGGTATTAGGGCCAGTGATGACGAGGGTGGCAAACTCTCGACCAATCCACAGATCAACGGGCACCACCTCGCCCGCCAACAGCGGATGGCGGGCGCTATTGAGACTAATATAACCGTCTTGGTCGGCAATTTGCGGCTCGGTAGACTGCTGGGCCTGGGCCAACTCGCCTTTGGCAAAGATAAAGTCTAACACACCGATAAGACGTAGATCATCGTCAAGTTCGTGGCCGTGGACGGCCACTTCTGCACTCAATTCCCGCAAAATCCTGCGAATTTCCTCGTCAATGGCCAGTTCGGTGTCGCGGAACTGATTGCCCAGGTCAACGATGGCGGTAGGTTCCATAAATACAGTCGCACCGCTGGTAGAGCGGTCGTGGACTATTCCCGGGAAGCGCGACTGAAACTGGCTAAGTACCGGCAAACACCAGCGGCCACCGCGCTGGACAATCAGCGGCTCTTGCAGCAGGCCGCGGTGCCGATATTCATCAATCAAGTGTTCCAGGTGGTGCTGAATCCGGTCGCGGAGCGTCTGGGCGCGATGATGCAGCCGAGCAAGTTGGTCGGTAGCATCGGTTTTTACCTCGGCCTCCTCGCTGATGCAGCCCGTGATTTGCTCTTGGAGTTCGGGGTACTGTTCCAACCTGCTGCCCAATTCGTACAGCATCGCTGCTGTATCCCGACCCTTTTCAAAGTACGTACTCAGCCGCTGGCAGGCCACAATCAGGTCGCGAACCGCCAGCAACTCATCAGGCTCCAGAGTACCTTGCGCTCTGGCCCGCTGCAGAAGAGACCGAATATCAGTCGCCCCACCCCACGGCGGCCTACCCGCTTGCTCCAATAATTGTCGGGCTTCAGTGGTCTCCGCCAGTCGCTGGCTGATCCACTCCACTTGGGTACGAGGCCGCAAGTTCAGGCACCGCTGTTTACCTAAAGCCGTGGCGGCGTGGCGGGCCAGTTGCTGGAGTATTTTAGAATACTCAAGTACTCTGAGGCTGCGGGCATCCATTTCCTTATACCCCTGTTGCCCCTATTCCAATTTCAGTCGGCGGCGGTGGGTAGTGATAGCGTAGTCCAGATATTGATTGATACGTTCGGCCTGAGCGGGATGCAAAGGTGGCGGAGATTCGTCGGGCTGGCGAATCGGCTCACCGAGTAAGGCCAGAAAGGTATTCTCCACCGACAGGGGCAGCGCTTCCAGATGATAACCGCCTTCGAGAATCAGACCCAACCGCCCCTGACAGGTCTGCTGGGCAGATTCCTGCGCCATCTTGACCATCTCGTAGAAACCGACCGCTGTCAGCGACAAGCCAGTCAGCGGGTCCTTCCAGTGGGCATCGTAGCCCGCAGATATCAGGATTATATCCGGCCCAAAAGCCTTCAGGGCCGGCACTATCAACTCTTCCCACGCGCGCCGGTAGTGCTCGTCGCGACTCTCAGCAGGCAGAGGAATATTTATCGTGCTCCCAGCCCCCTCATCAACGCCAACTTCATCTACCGTGCCCGTGCCCGGATAGTACGGCGATTGATGCAGCGAAATATAGAGCACATCCCCGCGGTGGTAGAAGATCTCCTGGGTGCCGTTGCCATGATGGGCGTCAAAATCTACGATAGCCACCCGGGTCGCTCCGAAATGAAGTGCAGCCTCAGCGGCAACGGCTACATTGTTGAAGAAGCAGAAGCCGCGAGCCTGGTCGGTGCCGGCGTGGTGGCCCGGCGGCCGCACCAGGCAGAAGGCGGCATCCACTTGCCCTCTCATCAGGGCTTCGGCGGCGGTGATGCTCGCGCCCGCGGCCAGCATAGCTACTTCGTAGGTCTGCTCAGTGGCATAGGTATCGGCGTCTAAGGCCCCGCCGCCGGCGGCACACAGGTCGCGCAGGTATTCAATGTAGTAAGGCTGATGGACCCAGCCTATCTGCTCCACGGTAGCCGGGCCAAAGTCCAGATGCTGGAGCCTATCCCACAGCCCAGTGTTCTGCAAGCGGTCCACGACGACCTCAAACCGCTCGGCACTTTCCGGATGCCAGGGCTGGCCATGCTCCAGAAATAGCGGATTATATAGACAGGCAACCAAGTCAATCTTCTCCTTCCCCTTATTGGGAGGGCTTATCAAACGGGGGGCGCGAGGTCAGGATGATAGGCTCTGACGCGGCCTAACACCCATTCTCGAAACTCCTTCGCAGTTGCCAGTAGCTTCTGCACTTCGTCTTCACTGATTTCACCAGCACGGTCATATTCAGTAATGTTGCGCTTGACTCTACAAGTCTGAAAGTAGGCCACCAGCTCTCGTAACTCGTCGCCCACAATTGCCTCTAAAGCCGCCAAAGTTGCAAAGTGCTGCGAACGGGTCGGCCGGTAGCCTTCACAGCGTACGATGATGGCTGCCAATTGCAACACTGCGTGGTATGAAATAGCAAACTGCCAATCCAGAGAAATACTCGGCGCCACGGCACTGGTCAAGTCACGCTCTACCAGTTGCCACAGAGCGGCTATCTCCCCCGGCGAAGTCGCTTGCGGCTTAATCAGGTCCTCGCGCAACAATTCCTCTAAGGTCATTCTCGGTTCCTATAAGATATATCTTCGGACCGTCCAGAACCGAAGTTATGAAGTGGTCCTGGTCGCGGGCACGTTCTCCCAACTCCTGGGGGCTCATTACTACGGGATTAAGCTCGCGCCCTAATTCCGCGACAGCCTCCTCCAGGGCGGATACCACCTCTCTTGTCCCCGCTCCTCCTACCACCAATAGGTCGACATCGCTGTCCGCCTGCTGCTCACCTCGGGCCCACGACCCATATATAAAGGCGACCTCTACAATGTTGTTGAGCCCTTGCAGAGCCTGGCGTAATCTATCTGCCACGCCCACGGTCTTGACAAATATGGCCGTCAAATCAGCGATTATTGGGTGAGCGGAATTGACTCGGTAGTAGACCTGCCGTCCCCGCTTCTCCCGCTGTATTAATCCGCCGTCCACCAGCCGCGCCAAGACCTGCTGTACGCTACGCAGATGCAAACGCAGTCTCTCAGCCATTTCCCGCTGGTAAAAATCCCGGTCGGGGTGCATCAGCAACAGGTTCAGGACCTGTATCTGGGTATCACTGAGGAGTGCTTCCAGGCTCGTATCAACCATCGTTATTCTCCCCGTGACTATAATCCATAGTCGTATGACTATATTCTATAGTCAATACTGCGTCCTGTCAAGAGTTCGCCGCGCTCCTGTTGTGACTTCCCGTGGTCAGACTTCACCCGCCTGCTCCAGGGCCTGCTTGAGCGCCGCCAGTCCGCGTGAGGCATGTTCAATGGGGTCTGGCTCAAAGTCAAACACTTCAATTGAGCAGTAGCCGGTGTAGCCGATATCCAGCAATGCCCGTATTATAGGCACAAAATCGGTCTCCCCCCAGCCCGGGGCGCGCATATTGTTGTCATTGCAGTGAAAGTGGCCCAGCATTGAACCGGTCTTCCGAATCTCGGCGGGAAAGTCTTCCTCCACCTGCGTGCCACTGTAGCAGTCCAGTATCACCTTGACATTAGGCAGGTCTATCTCCCCGGCCATCCGGCGGGCTTCGTCGGCACGGATGATGAAGTTGTTATCAGTAGCCGGCGCCAGCGGTTCAATGCAGATGGCAAAGTTCTCAGCGCCAGGGACCTCAGCGCAGGCAATCATCGCCTGCTTAAACCACTCCCAGGCCTGCTCATAACTCACTCCCGGCTTTACATTACGCTGTTGGGGTGAGCCGACTACCTCCAAAGTAGCGCCAATCTCAACTCCGAATCTGATTAGGTCTTGGAGGTATTCAACCGTCCTCTGGCGTACTTTACCGTCGGGGTCAGTAACATGATACCCCTCGGTGCCGGCTAACAGCCAATGGATGGCGGCCACCTCCACACCAAATTGCGCCGAGAGTTGCCGAACCTGGTTGCGAGTCTCGGCAGCGATGTCACGCACCGAACCGGCGAGGGTGAAGGGAGCAATCTCAATAGCGTCAAAGCCCATATCCGCAGCCGCCGCAAACTGGTCCAGCAGCGGCCAGTCCTGAAACATCTCATTGCAGATACAAAATCTCATCAGTTTTCTCCATTCTCGGCAAGATTATGCCCAGATTACTTGGCAACCATCGTCATAAATGCATATACTATATTATACTTGCAGGCTGATGTCGCCAATATAGATAATAACTATTCGCGTCTCGCACTGTTGTACCTCCAGTGTCGCTCGTAGGTTAGCAGTCTTACCCAGATGCTATTAGAGCACCGTGTAATAACTCAGGAAAGCCCTAAGGTCCCGCGCCGACTGAAATACGCAGGGATTGCTGGCTTTGTGGTGCCTCTGCTGGTGGGCACATTGACCTTCGCTCATCTGCTGCCGGGCAGCATCGGAGAAGGTGTTTTGTGGCTGGTAGTCGCCGCCGGCGTTGGGCTGTACATTGTCGGCTGGCGGTTGCCGCTGAAATACCTGCTCACCGACACCCATCTGCGCGTGGCTCGTGGGCTATTCAACGCCCGCTGGGTGCCGCTGGATCAGATTGACCTGATATGTCAGACCTCGCGCGATGACGAGTTGACCTATTCCGGCTTCACTGCCCTGGTAGATGATCGTGAACCAGTCATAATCAATCCTGACCAAGTCCCCGAGTTTCGCGTCGTTTTCACTCCCAGTGAGGAGTTCCTCCAGACCCTCCTCTGGGCCACCAACCGCACCGGCTTCGACCCGCTGCCTGAGGTAGACGCCGACCAAGCCCCGCAGTAATTGGCCTCGGCAGATTCTGGGAGGTCGGGCAACTATAGAGGCTGGGACTCGGATAGCCTCAGTTGCTGGCTAAGTATGTCGGGCATCTGGTCCAGTTGACCGTATACAACCAAGCGGTCGCCCACCTGCACTGAATCGCGGCCCGTTGGCGAGGGAATTAGTTCATCCCCTCGTTCAATGGCCAATATTAACATTCCCTGGTCGCGCGGCCGGGTCTCGGCGAGCAGTTTCCCCGCGAAGCTACAGTCCTCTGGGACCACAAGCCGCGCAATGCCCCAGCCCTCAGTCTGCTGCAGCAGCTGCTCAACTTCGGCTGGAGTCAAGTGAGTGCGGCGCTCGAGCTGGTATTTGATGGCCTGGTCAATACGCTCGGACAATCGTGGCCAGATTAGCAAGCGGTAAAGCAGGTACAAGGCCAGGACCACCAGGACAATCTGTAACAGTACCATGGCCGCCGCCTTAGGTGCGGCGAAAGATGGTGCGAGGCTGGCCACGAGGCTGGCAATCACGGTAATAAGGCCGGCATTACCCAACAGAATTAGGATTGACACGACCCGGCGGCGCTGGGGATGGCCGACTACTTCCTCAGCCTCGCGGGTAGTAAAACCCGTGCCGGTGAAGGCCGAGAGGGCCTGAAACCGGGCCACCGAGTGTTCCAAACCCGTCAACTCCAGGGCTACCGCGCCGATTCTCACCACCACCACCGATACCACTAATGTCACCAGCAGTATGATTACGCCCAGGCTCATAGTCAGCCTCTCTGCGGCAGTTTGTTGGTACCGTCAGCACTGTTGAGGTAGTTTCCCCATATACGTTCTTTTCCCTGCTTAAGCGGACAGCAGGTGCTTCAGTTCGTACATCAGATACCACCTCCGGGTGCATTTTCCGGTCTTGCGGCAAGCCTCCTGGCCGGGCTTACAATGCCGGGGCGGATGGTAGCTATACCGGTTAGATTCTTCATAGAAGACTTGACGAATCATCTCTTCTTCGGTGAGGAGGTAATCCAGCCCAACCGCGGCTTCGGCCAGGCGAGCGGTGGCCGTGATGGTCCAGTGACGCGCCGTATCCAGGCTGACGCCCAGCCGCTTGCCCATCTCCCGGTAAGTCAGGCCCTCAAGCCGAAGCCGAAGGGCTCGCTCATACCGCGGCAGCATCGGGGTAGCGGCCAACAATCGCTCAACGGCTTCTCGCCCGTCCAAGGCACATTCCGGGTGGCTGACTTCGTCTACGGGCAGATTAACGTCCCTTTGGCAAAGATAGCGCAACCAATGACCACTAATAATCGGATATTCCTCATCCGGACCGTCCTTTTCGCAACTTTCCCGCAGCAGTTCATCAGCAAGTTCCTCCAGCTCCGACTCGGAAAGTTCCGCCCATTCTGCCGGGCCTGTGGCGGCGGAAGTGTAGCAGATCTGAGACTCTGTCATTTGACTCACCTTCTGTGAGGAATGAAATGACAGTGTCAGCGTAACAGTTAGGGGATTGGCAAGTCTTTGGCGAAGTATGGTATTTCCCTGGGGAGAAGATTGTATCTGTATTGGACGAGGTACTTACTGAGAGGAGATAACGGTGAGGAAGTCTGGCCGCCGTAGTTTTTGCCACTGGGGAAAGGCAATAACAACAGATCGGCCTGGTTCGGTGGCGTCCTGCGAGGACCTGGTTATTACCAGGTAGTTGTCGCTTCGCCATCAAAATGGCTCTCCCCCTGACTGTTAGCTCAGCCAACTAAGTGGGGGAGGGCGGCGATGGCGGTGTTAATGTGTGTGGAGGGCCTAACAACCCTCCCCCTTGCCACTCACAGCCGACACTGTAGGAAGGTGGCTGAACTGTGAGTGTTTACTGTATTTGATTATACCGCAAGTGATGGCGACTGTCAAGGCACTGTAACGACCTTATTCTATATTCTATATCGCCAAAGTACAGTAGTTCTTTAGTACTGTTCAGAATTGTATTTATTGGCATATTAGTGGAAAACTTTAATTCCTTCCCTGCGGAGCGAACGCGTTACACTTTATTTACAGGGATTTGTGGATATAGGTGTTGACTTTTTGTGGAATTTCTGGTATACTACTCGCGATACGTAAGAGTATAGAAAGTTCCCTGGGTTAACCGCAGCATTTACGGAGGGGAACCAACAAGTTTTGTGTGGGGGGCCTAACAGCTCTCCTCCGGGCCTCATAGTCGACACGGGAAGGTGGCTGGCTGTGGGGCCTCTTTTTTTGACGGCTCCCATCCGCTTGTTGATAACTGTCGGGAAACGCACCAACTCACTGCATAAAGGCTCTGCTATTGGGTGGTAGTTGTTCCTGCCGCTACTGAGCCCGAAGCACCGAATCCTCCTTGCTCGGCGTCTTACCCGGCTACCTGGCCAGTACCTGCTCCGGAGCCAAGTCTAACATATAACCTCGGCGGGGGATGGTGGTGAGAGGAACGGCCTGTTCGTGATTGTCCCCACCCTGTGCCTGCTTGAGTTTTTCTGCTAACTGATGGCGGTGCCAGTAGACCTGGGCCGGGTCAACTATCTCTCCGGCTCCACAGATCTCGTTGTAGATGGTCTCGTAACTGACACACCGCTGGGGTTGGATGGCCAACACGTGGAGTAGTTTGTATTCAGCAGGTCGCAGGTAAATCTCGCTGCCGCGAAATATGACCACATCCGGCCGCCCTTCATCCATTACCAGTATAGGCTCACAAGCCTGAGGCTTGCTGATAGAAGCGGGCCCACCGCTGCCTGGTAGTGACTGGCTAGCAGCCTGTCGGAGAACGGGCTTAATGTTGGTGTTAGATGCCAGCAGCACGGTTTTTTGGAGCCGGATGCAGGGGGATAATGATCTGATCGAGCGATTCTGTTGCACTTCA
>JALGUR010000135.1 GCA_029820565.1 Candidatus Zipacnadia bacterium | reverse complement strand
CGTCCAGGCCCGCTTGCGTTATTGCCGGCTGCAAACCGCCGGTCGGACAGGCCCGCATGCAGTTGCCACAGCGCACACATAGCTCGCGGAATTCTTCCTCGGTCATCCGCCGCAAACTGCCGTCGGCGTCCCGGATATTGGCCCCCGGCGGCCTGATGAGCTTGGGATGCACCTGCTCGCGGCGCAGGCCAAGTTTGACCAGTAGGCCGTACGCCAGCCCAGCCCCTATGGCACCCACAAAGGCCCGTCGGCTGGTGTCGGTAGCCGGATTGGCACCCCCCCGGACATTCTCAGATGCAGCCCAATCTGCATTGCTCCAGGTTGCGGGCAGGCCGCACAGTCGTAACAGAGGATACACTCAGCGGTATTTGTCTGGCTACACCGGTCGGCGGGGATAGCACCCATCTTGCAGACCCGCGAGCACATCCCGCAGCCAGTACACCGCTCGGTAACATATCGCTTCCAAATACCGAAACGTCCCACCAACGCCAGCAGCGCACCGAGCGGACAAAAACTGCGACACCACATCCGCCGCGCAAAGAAGCTCATCCCCAGCACTATCAGGAACATAACCCCGACCGGGATCTCCAGAGAGAAATGGTGAACCGACGCTGGATACAGATAGATGCCAAAATGGTGCAAAAGCGAGCCAGCCTGATTTATAAACAAGTTGTAAGTGCCAAGACTCAAGGGATAGACAACGGTAGCAGCGGTGCGGGTAAGCAGCGGGATGGGGTCCACCAGCCAGGCAATCTGTGCCCCGAATAGAGCAGCCACCAGCACAGCAGCTAACACATAATATTTCCACCGTGGCCGCGTCCGCGTGGGCCGTTGGCCCCCACGACGTCGGAAAAGGATAGTATCAGAAATGTCAATACAGGTGCCCAGCGGGCAGAACCACCCACAGAAAAAGCGACCGAAAACTGCGGTAAGAACCAGCAGTACAATCCCGAGCAGAAGATACTTGAGTACCACCGGCCCTCGGGAAAGCAGGCTGGTCAGAGCGACCAGCGAATCGAGACGCAAAAACATCGGCGGCGCGATATCGCCGGCTGGCACCCAGCGCGACTGATAAAGCAGCCACCCAAACAAAAACAGTGCTGCCAGTTGTACAATGCGGCGAATCCACTTAACAGTCATATTCACGCGAACTCGTGTGAGCCGTCGCTGGCGGTCTTAGCATCCACGACCGTCGAACCAATACGTACGGAACTGTTCCATAGCGTCGCAGATGGCATCGATATTCTGAGGCGGTGTAGGCGGATAGATTCCCACTATCAGCATCAAGCCGCCCTGAGGTGAGCCCAGCTTCCTGACTTCCTCTTCTATCAAATTCTGAATCTCCTGGCGCGTGCCATACGGTACGATCTTCTGGCGATCTATATCCAGGTCTATACACACACGACCTTTGAGGCTGTCTCTAAGATCGTCAATCCCGTTAACCAGATCCTGGGGATTGATGATGTCCACGCCGCACGCCAGAAGCTGGTCCATTATGTCCATAATGTAGCCATCGCTGTGCATATGGACCAACGTTTGAGCCTTGTGGCACGGCTCAATTAATCTTCGATAGGCCGGCGCAATCCACTTCTCAAACATTCTCGGGCCCATCACGGAGGACTGCTGCATGCCCAGATCCTCCGGCAGCAACATCACGTCAACTCCCGCCTCCAGATACTGGCCAATAATGACCAGGCTGTGCGCCACTATTATGTCTATAAGCTGGTAGAGACGCGGTTCGTCGGTGGCCATATCGAGCATTAGGTTCTCGAAACCCCGCAGGTAAGCCAGTCGCATAAACAGATGGCCATGAACCAACTCACCACTGGTTAACTTACCTTCTCGCCTCGCCGCCCGCAGTCCCTGGTGAATCTTGGCCCAGTCTACGGGGCCCCGGTCGCCCTCTACCATCGGATTGGGAGGCTCGTAGTCATCCAGCGCTTTCCAATCAGACAATGGAGAGCTAATGACTACCCCCTCAATGCCATCAATGGAGCTTTTCCATTGACAACCCCACGCATCAGTGAAGACCTCGCCAGCCCGTTGGGCAGGACCGAAATCCCAGTTGTCGTAGTCGCGCTGCCCGGGCAGAAAATCGGGGAACAGCATTGGGTGACGCACCAGTACTTCCTCCACCTCTTCGCGCAGTTGGTCCCAGGACGCTCCCGAGATGACCACCGTACAGGGCATCCACTGCGGCCCAGTCAAGGTCACATTGCGTAGGTAGTTTTCCCGTTCAGTCAGGGGCACAGGTTGGTACGTCCTCAATGCAGATGATTATTGCCCGGTGGATCCGAAGCCGCCCCTGCCACGGGCAGTTTCGGGAAGCCGCGCCACTACTTTCCACTCCCCGCGGACGATCGGGGCAATGACCATCTGAGCAATGCGCTGGCCATGGGTAATTGCAAAGGGCTCTTCGCCCAGGTTTATCAGGCCGACTTTGACGGTTCCCCGGTAGTCGGCATCAATCGTGCCGGGGGCATTGACCACGGTTACCCCGTGCTTGACAGCCAGGCCGCTGCGCGGGCGAACTTGAGCCTCCACTCCGGGCGGCAGGGCAATGCGCAGACCGGTGCTCACCAGCGCTCGCTGGCCGGGCTGGAGAATGAGCTGTTCAGCACCGGGAATTGCCGCGCGCAGGTCCATTCCCGCCGACTGCCCTGTCTGGTAGGCGGGCAGGGGCAAGTCGGCAGCCTCGGGAAGCACCTGCACGGCAATTTCCACGGAACTTGAGCGTGAATGGGGCTGATTGGTGTTAGACGAGCGACAAGTCACAGGCGCCATTATAGCAGACGACCAGCGGTTCGGCAACGGCGAGAGGTACTTATGGCAGGCCCAGGGCGGGGCTGACCACTGCTGATATTGACAGCAACTTTGGTGTGGAGTATAATGCAAGATGAACTTAGTAGGATGATCTAGCCCGATTGGACATACCGTTAACACTTCGGAGTTCGCTAAACGATAAACTGTCGCCTGACGTGTCAGCACTGTTGTCGTCCCCAAGCCAAG
>JALGUR010000134.1 GCA_029820565.1 Candidatus Zipacnadia bacterium | reverse complement strand
CCCTCGGAGGTCTGCCCGCTCAGCCAGAATCGGCTGTTTGAATTGTTGGACGAAGTAGATTTCCCGCCGGGCGTGGTTAACCTGGTCAATGGCGACAAAAGAGCCGTGGACGCGCTACTGACTGCCCCGGACGTAGCCGGGGTTTCGTTCGTCGGCTCGACGCCGGTGGGCAAGCACATCTATTCCACAGCCGCAGCTCACGGAAAACGGGCCCAATGCCAGGCCGGGGCTAAGAACTGCCTGGTAGTGATGCCCGACGCGGTGCTGGACCGCACCGTGCCCAATATTCTGACCTCTGCGTTCGGGACCGCCGGGCAACGTTGCCTGGCCGGGGCCATCGTGCTGGCGGTGGGTGAGGTCTACGAACCACTCAAAGCCCAGTTGGTGGCAGCAGCCTCCCGTATCAAAGTCGGTGACGGTTTAGACGAGACGGTACAGATGGGCCCAGTGGTCTCCCAGCGTTCGCTGGATCGCATTGTGGGCTATATTGAGAAAGGATTGGCAGAAGAAGCGGAGCTGATCTTGGATGGCCGGGGGGTTCAGGTTGAGGGCTACCCCGATGGGTGTTTTATTGGCCCTAACATCTTCGCTAAGGTGAGCCCCGAGATGATCATCGCTCGCGAAGAGATCTTCGGTCCGGTGTTGGGGATCATCCCGGTGGCTGACCTGGATGAGGCGATATCCGTTATCAACAACCTTCCGTACGGCAACGCCACTTCACTGTTTACCTCCAGCGGCAAAAGCGCCCGGGAGTTCAAGTATCGGGTTGACTGTGGAAATATCGGCATTAACATTGGTATTGCGGCTCCCATTGCCACCTTTCCCTTCGCGGGCATGAAGGACTCCTTCTTTGGCGACCTTCACGGTCAGGGCCGAGACGCCATTGCGTTTTTCACCGAGCGGAAGGTGGTCATTACTCGCTGGTTCTAATCCCCGTTGGCAGCAATAGGAGGTATCTATGGAACTGGGCACTTTCGGTGCTATCTTTCGCTTTGCGATAGAACTTGAGAGACAGGCGGCGGATTTCTATGAGGCCGCGGCCCAGGGCGATGTGGAAGATTCGTTCCGGGAAATGGCCCGCGGGTCTCGCAAGCGACTGCGGCGGCTGGAGCAGGCCCGGCAAGAGGGTGTAGCAGAGATGATATTAGAGTCCATAGAGGGCCTGGACAGCGATTCCTACCCCGTGGACCTCACACCCGACGCCGAGATGAGCCAGCGGCTGCACCAGGCCATTGCCTTGGAGGAGACGACCGCCCTCTTTTACCGCGACGCAGCGGCCAAGATGCCGATCCAGGAAATCGTGCGCCTATTCCAGCGCCTGGCCAAAGAAAACGTGCAGCGGCAGGAAGGATTGGCCGACTTGTACGACGAGAATCTGATATGACGGTGACCAGGAGTTGAGCCCAGAGGTCTATCACCTGAAAAGGAGGTCCGTATTATGCTCCCAGTGAGAGAGTTTAGGGTTCCTTCCTTGATCCTGACCGGTTCGGGAGCCTCACAGCAGTTGGGGGAGCAGTGCAGAAAAAGAGGACTACAGAAAGGTTTGATCGTCACCGACGAGACCATACGCAGTTTGGGTCTGGTTGAGAAGATCCAACAAGCACTGGCGGACAGCGCCGTTGCGTGCTCGATATACGATGGCGTAGCCACTGAGCCAGTGGTAGAGTTCATTGAAGAGGGCCTTCAGATGTATAAGGAGGACGAGTGTGACTTTGTGTTGGCTGTGGGAGGGGGAAGCCCGATTGATACGGCCAAGGCCATCGCGGTTATGACGACCAATGAAGGCTCGATCAGTGATTACAAGGGCATTGGGAAGATTCCGAAGAAGGGCGCCCTGCTGGTAGCGATGCCGACCACGGCCGGGACAGGAAGCGAGGCGACGGTTTACACGATCATCACGGATACCGAGACCAATGTTAAGATGCTCATCAGCAGCCCATTTGCTATGCCGGACATAGCCATTGTAGATCCGCTCTTGGCGCTTTCCTCACCTCCCGGGGTAACGGCGGCAACTGGGATTGATGCGCTGGTCCATGCGATTGAGGCATACGTGTCGGTCAAGGCCCAACCTATGAGTGACATTTTCTGTCTCTCAGCGATTGAACTGATCAGCGGCAATCTACGGCAGGCGTGGGCCAACGGCAACAATCTGGAGGCCAGAGAGAAGACGATGTTGGGGGCGCTGCAAGCCGGTATTGCCTTTAGCAACTCTTCGGTGGCTTTGGTGCACGGGATGTCGCGGCCCATTGGGGCGTATTTCCACGTGGCTCATGGCGTCTCTAACGCGGCCCTTCTGGTTGTCTGTATGGAGTTCAGCGTGATTGGGAATCCGCAGCGCTACGGCGAGATCGCCGGGGCTATGGGAGAGAATATCGCCGGCTTAACAGACCTCCAGGCTGCCGAGTTGAGCGTCCAAGCGGTCCGCCGGCTGGTCAATGATGTCAATATACCACCGTTGAGTGAGTTGGTGGAGAATGAAGAGGAGTTTTATCGGTTAGCCCCGCAGATGGCTGAAGACGCCATTGATAGCGGCAGTCCAGGCAACAATCCCCGTCAGGCGACGAAAGAACAGATCATCGAATTGTACAAGATGGCCTATTTAGGGTAGAAATGTGGGCAGGGCAGGAAGGAATTAGCGTGTGGAGCAAAGAACCTAATACCCAGGCACCTGCACCTGTGCGGAGAGATTCGTCCTATGACCACGATGCGGGTCTTATCAGAGACCTAACAAATGAGG
>JALGUR010000133.1 GCA_029820565.1 Candidatus Zipacnadia bacterium | reverse complement strand
ATACCAGGTAATGCTCGTCAGCGAGGCAGCGGAAATCGGCGACATTTTTGTCACGGTTACTGGCGACAGGTCGGTGATTCGTCGCGAGCATTTCCAAATGATGAAAGATGGCGCGGTCCTGGCCAACTCGGGGCACTTTGACGTGGAGATTGATCTGACCGACCTGCGCGATATGAGCACAACAGTCCGCACGATTCGGCCCAACCTGGAGGCGTATCACCTCCAAGACGGGCGGGAGCTGTGCGTGATCGGGCAGGGGCGGCTGGCCAATCTGGCCGCAGCCGAGGGCCATCCGGCCTCCGTGATGGACATGAGTTTCGCCAATCAGGCGCTGTGTGCAGCGTACATAGCAAGCCTGGATGAGCCGCTGCTGGTGGCTGTCCACACGGTCCCCCGGGATATTGATGAGCAAATTGCCGCCCTGAAACTGGAAACGATGGGCATATCCATAGACACGCTGACGCCCGCGCAACAAGAGTATCTGTCCAGTTGGGAGATGGGGACGTAGAACGGCAGGGCAACGGCGGGGGGCTGTCGCAATACCTTGCCGAATCCTGCTCTAAAAGCAGGACTTGACAAAGTTGGCGGAGAAAAATGAATTGCTGGAGCGGGGAATCGGCCAGCAGCATGTGTCTGCCGAAGATGAATGACGCTCTCGCCGAGGTGAAGAAGTAAAGCCCCCGAGCGAAGGCTGGGTCTGTTTCGACCGGGGGCGCTCGGTGCCATGAACACGGAGGTGTTAAGAGTGAGTAGGGTGACTATGTCGTTGTTGGGGAGACTGATGGTATGTCTGGTAGTGGGGGGGGCAGTTTGTGTGGTTGTAACTTCCTGTGGTAGTGGGCCAGCTTCGATCTCTAGTGCAACGCAGTATGAGTTTGTGACCAAGTGGGGCTCACAGGGTAGCGAGGATGGACAGTTCAACCTGCCAAATGGCGGTGGTGTTGCCGTGGATGGGGACGGAAACGTGTACGTGGCAGATTCGTACAACCACCGTATCCAAAAGTTTGACAGTGACGGGGGGTTCCTCACAAAGTGGGGTACGGAGGGCTACTCCGGAGGGGAGGGGGAGTTCGCTTTGCCATTTGACGTTGAAGTTGATACCGACGGAAACGTGTACGTGCCAGATATGGCCCGTATCCAGAAGTTTGACAGCGACGGGGGGTTCATTAGCCAGTTCGGGGCGTTCGGACCAGCAACCGCCGTTGCCGTGGATGCCGACGGAAACTTCTACGTGACGGACACTAATAACCAGCGTGTCCGGAAACTATCCAGCAGTGGGGAGTTCGTCACCCAGTGGGGCACACAGGGCAACGGGCTGGGTCAATTCATGTTCCCATACGGCATAGCCGTGGATGCCGCCGCAAACGTGTACGTGACCGAGGAACGGAATCACCGCATCCAGAAGTTCAGCAGTAGTGGCACATTCCTCTCCCTGGTCGCATTCTCTGGCAGCGGGGACGGGCAGGTGTACTCCCCCTGGGGGATTGCAGTGGATAGGGCCGACAATGTGTACGTGACAGACCAGGGCAATGGGCGAATCCAGAAGCTAACCCGCAACGGGGTATTCATCACCAAGTGGGGGTCACCAGGAAGCGACGATGGACAGTTCAGTAGCCCATCTGGTGTGGCCGTGGATGGTGATGGAAACGTGTATGTGGTGGATCGTGGAAACCACCGGATCCAGAAGTTCCGGCCCGTATGGCGTTGAATGTGAGTTCTGCGGCGAGCACATCAACAGAGGCCAGCCGCAGAACGACAGCCGAACGGTATGCGCCTTGCCTAAAGTCACGGCGGACAAGGGCACATAACGGCAGCAATGAAGCGCACCTGCTTTGACACCAGAGTAATGATTGTGCTATACTACTGCTGGTTTTAGTGTATCCTTGCGTTATCCGGGAGGCGTTTTGATGCAGATTATACGGCAAATTGGAAAGATAGCAACGCTCATAATAGTTGCCAGTCTGCTACTCGGTACGGTAGCATTGGCGTGGGCGCAGAGTTCCGCGCCCGATTTTCAGCTCATCGAGCGCAAGACGATCCAGCGGGAGATGGTCTGGTTCAACGGCCGGGAGGGCGACTTCGAGTACAAACCTTTCCTGAAAAATGAGCGGGTGTATGTTACTCTGCTGGACCTGATGCGCCATATTGGCGGCAATCTTCTCACCGGCCCACCTAAGAATCTGATCGAACTTGAGCGCAACAAAGTGTTGGTGCGAGTGCTGCCCGGCGAGCACTACGTGCTGGTCAACGGCGTAAAGACCGACGTAGAGCGGGCGCCGATCAAACGCGGAGGCGCTATGTACGTGCCGCTGCGCTTCTATTGCAACCTGTTTGGCATTGCAGTAGACTGGAACCGTATAGAGCAGCGGGCGTATGTGAGCTTCAGCACGGAGTAAGCACGGATAACGCCCCAGGATAACACGAGCGTAACACGAGCGCCCTGGTGAAGATAGAACGACAGGGCGCTTTTTGCTTGAGGGGCCGCGGTCAATGATTGATCTACATTGTCATATCTTACCAGGTATAGATGACGGCTCCCCAAATCTGACCACTTCCCTGGAGATGGCGCGGATAGCGCTGGACGACGGTATTGAGACGATCGTAGCCACGCCCAACACCTGCCCAGATCCGCACAGCTACCCAGCAGTTGCAGATAGCGCTGGCTGACCACGACCTCGCGCTGACCATATTGCCGGGAGCAGAGGTGCGAGCGCATCCCGACCTGATGGCGCTGATCGCTGAGGGCCAGATTATGATGATCGCCGATCGGCGCGACTACTTGCTGCTCGAACCACCCCTGGTCGGTATCCCCAACTACCTGGAGCAGCTTTGCTTCCAGTTGCAGATTGCCGGAATAACCCCAGTGATAGCTCATCCGGAGCGAACCGAACTGTACCGGCAGGAGCCTCAGATATATCAACGGCTGGCGGAGCGAGGCTGCCTGCTTCAGGTCAATGCCGAGTCTATCCGCGGATCCGAGGGACGCACGACCCGCAGTAACAGCCTGAGCCTGATCCGCGCTGGGCTAGCCGATGTCCTGGCCAGCGACGCACACAACTCTACTTCCCGTCCACCAGTGTTAAGCGATGTGCGACGAGAAGTGGTGCACATAGTGGGCGAGGATGCTTTCCGCGAGATGACTGAGCTAGTTCCCCGTAAGATTATAGGTGGCCACCAGCAGGAGACAGCACCTGAACGGTGAAGTAGTAGAATGGCAAATGGCAAGAAGAAAGCGGCAGTGATGCGTTGAATCCACGAGGAGGATGAGGATATGGACAGCGAGGCGCAGAGGCCAGGTCGGCCAGGAGGCAGTAAGCTCGGATATTCATTGATGGGGCTGTGCCTGGTGGTGGGGCTGTTGATGTGGTGCTCCGGTTGCGGCTCCGTTGTTAGCTCCGGGCCGCCGCCCGGCCCGCCGGTAGACGTCAACCTGACACTGGCGATGGCGGTCACCGACGCCGACGGAATCCCCCTGGATGCTCTGGTTACGGTTACTGTCTACGAGGGCATGGGTGCTAATCCACAAGTCTACCAGTGGCACACCAGCACGTCGCCCACCCAGCAGACGGTCGGCTGTGTCAGCGGCGACCCCAGCGAAGAGTTTACCTGGGAGTTCAACGGTTTCTGGTCAGACTTCCAGACGATCTCGGTACAGGAGTACGAGTATTGGGCGGTAGAGGTTAGCGTCACCAAGACGGGATATCGTCCCGAGCACGAGAACTGGACTGTCTTCTACGAGTGGGTGAGGGACTCGGGATGTTACGGGATATGGTGGATACTACAGATGCGAGAAGTGACGCCGTAGCAAGCAGCGATGGCAGTACCAGCGGTGCCGGAACTTTGCCGTTGATACCCTCGTCGAATACCGTGGCCGGGCGACTTTT
>JALGUR010000075.1 GCA_029820565.1 Candidatus Zipacnadia bacterium | reverse complement strand
CGTAGGCACCGATGCCCTTCAACACATAAATTAGATTCTCCTGAAGGCCTTGGACATCTTCATTCTTGCCACATACGCCAACTGTGGTACAGCCTGTGCCTTTGGCAGTTTGTACACACTGGTTGCAAAACATTCTATGTCTCCCTCCTTGCAATATGTAGACCGCAAGCTAGTCTGCGTGAGCTGAGCCCGGCTCTGACCGAATAGGGTCCGGGCTTCTGTCGTGACGGCTTTGCTATTTTCTCGCGGCGGCCAGGCGAGCGGCGACATCATCCCAGTTGATGACGTCAAAGAAACCAGCGATAAACTCCGCGCGGCGGTTCTGGTACTGCAGGTAATAAGCGTGCTCCCAGACATCCAGGACCAGAACTGGAGTTACGCCCCACTGGGCCAGATTCTGGTGCTTTTCAGCTTGGAGAATCACCAGTTGCGAACCTAATGGCTGCCAGGCGAGCACGCCCCACCCCGAGCCCTGCACGCTATTGGTCGCAGCGAGAAATTGAGCCTTGAAGGTGGCGAATGAGCCGAAGTCTTTGCTGATTTGCATGGCTAGTTCGCCCTCGGGTTGGCCGCCCCCGTCCGGACTCATATTGCTCCAGAACAGACTATGCAACAGATGGCCCGAGTAGTTGAATGCCAACGCGTCACAGAAGCCGCGAATGGCGGAGAAATCTCCTGACTGCTGAGCAGCCTTTATCTTCTCCTCCGCCTCATTGAGCCCCTTGACATACCCCGCGTGATGCTTGTCGTGATGCAGGTGCATCGTTTCCTCATTCAGAAACGGCTCCAGGGCATCATAAGCATACGGCAGGTCAGGTAGTTGATGTGGCATGCTGACACCTCCTAATTGGTGGTTGAGGTAGCGGCGGCATATGGGTGACTCCTGCTTCAGCCAGTGACAGCACGAGGCTCGTTAATCCCACACCGGTGAAACTGAAGAATTCGAATCTTTCGCCCGTTGGCAGATTGGTGATTTTCTCGCCGCATAAATGAAAAAAGTCAGCCACGCACCCCAGATCAAACAAAGTTGTGCTCTTTGTGTTTTGAGGCGATATTATCGGCCAAGTCATCCAGAGCCTTAAAATCCGCCTCTTGAGGAAGTCCTTTGCGAAAGACCGGCTCCAAGATTTCTACTTTTAAGTTTGACATGACCTCTGACAATTGCTCAATCGTTCGACTACCCCAGGCGTAGGAGCCAATGATGGAAGCGAACTTCACTTTTGGCTTTAGGGCATTAGCCAGATATGCGGCAAAGATTGCGTGGGGATGGGGACCCCCGAGCACCGCAGGCGTCCCCACCACAATAGTGGCGGCATCAACCAATGCTGTGGCCAGTTTTCCAATATCCGTGGCCTCCAAATTGAATTGCTCTATTTTAACACCCCGTTTCGCTAAGGCATTGACCAAGTGCGCTACCATTTTCCTGGTACTGTCGTGCATTGATACGTAGGGAATGACTACCAGGTTTTTGGGGGGCGAAGAGACCCAATCGTGGTAAGCGTCAATGATGAACGTGGGCCTATCATAGATAGGACCATGGCTGGGCGCAATCGCAGCTATTTCATAGTCCTTTATTTTTTCCAGATTCTTCGCAATTATTTGGCGAAAAGGCATCATTATCTCTGCATAGTATCTCTTAGCTGCTTCATAAACCCGGGCCTTGTCAGTAGCATACAGATCAGTGGTAGCCAGGTGAGAGCCGAAAAAGTCACAGGTAAACAGAATCTTATCTTCTTGCAGATAAGTTAACATAGTCTCTGGCCAGTGAACCCAGGGGGTGTGGATGAACTCCAGAGTCCTCTGCCCCAGCGACAAAGTTTGTCCATCATCCACAGTGATGAACCTTTGGTCCTCAACACGCAATAGGCTCGTGAGTATTTCCTTGCCCTTGGGGGTCGTGACGACCGTGGCGTTAGGGTATTTCACAAGCACGTCAGGGATCACCCCTGCATGGTCCTGTTCGGCATGGTGAGCCACAATATAGTCAATACTGCGCACACCTTCCAATTGAGAGAACAATATGTCCACCATGGAGGGATCAACAGTATCTAACAAGGCGGTTTTTTCGCTTCCTTCAATCAGATAGGCGTTATAACTAGTTCCATCAGGAAGAGGTATCAGTGAATCAAATAATCGTCGGTCCCAATCAATAGCCCCTAACTTGTAGACCCCTTCGGTAATTCTTTCTGCTCCCATATCAGTAGCCTCTCTCTCGCTATTGTTCGACGTTTTCATGGGCCGCGATAAATTCGGCTCGTGCTGGGCCACTACCTATGTAATGCTATTTGCACTCCCCGTGCGGACACTTCTTCAGGCACAGGAACCAGTCCAGGCAATAATACTCGTCCCCAGCGCCCTCCACTCGTTCCCGGGCCGCTCCGCATGAACCCGGCGGCGGGACGATCACATCGTCGCCTATTTCCCAGTTGGCGGGAGTCGCGATGCTGTGTTCATCCGAGTGTTGCATGGCGATGAGCAGGCGCTTAATCTCCTGCATATTCCGCCCGTTGGACAGCGGATAGTACAGAATCGCCCGCACCGTCGCTTCTGGATCAATGATGAACACTGCGCGCACCGCCTGGGTGGTGCTGGCTGAGGGCTGGAGCATGCCGAACTGCTTGGAGACCTCCATTGTCAGGTCGCTGATGACCGGGAAGTTGACCTCAACATCCTTCATCCCCTTGTACTCAATCTTCTCCTTGATGGTGCGCAGCCAGGCGATGTGGCTGAAGGTGCTGTCAATGGACAGGCCCAGCAGCTCGCAGTTGAGGTCATTGAACTCATCAGCCATGCTGGCGAAGGTCATAAACTCAGTGGTGCATACCGGCGTAAAATCAGCCGGGTGCGAGAAGAAAATCACCCACTTGCCCGCATAGTCGTCGGGAAAACTAATTGGCCCTTGCGTGGTCTCAGCCTCAAACGACGGCGCCTTCTCCCCAATCAACGGCAGCCTGCTTCCTTCGTCATAACACATTTTGTCCTCTTCTTTCTGGTATTTAGATGTGTCTGAACGCGCTCACCCGCGTTCACTTGGTGTCATCGGCATGGATGTCCAGGTGATCACTCTCAATCTCGACCAATGCGCCAAAGAACTCCTTCATCCGTGGCTCGGGCGCCTCGTCGCGGAATCTGGCGTAGGCCTGGATAGCGCGGTCTTCACGCTCATAGCCCTCGCACGAGTTCGCCATACCGTCGGCGCTGCACGCGCCCGGCGATAGTTCTGGCTTGTCTATCTTCAGGAACTTGCAGATAGCCGAAGCGTGTTCGCTCTCTACCTTTCTCAGCGACTTGAACTTGGCCATCATGTACTCGTCACCAGCCGTGTTTGCTTGCCTCTCCGCACACGCGTAGAAGGCCGCGTTTCCCATCTCCAACTCCAGCGCTGCCTCCAGGTTTCCCCGGGAAACCTCAGACAGTTCCACGGCAAACTCGCCGGCGTCCCAGTCGTGCGCATCAATGATATACTTGGCCTCTGCCCCGCAGAAGGGACAGTGGGTTGGCGGGCTCTCCCCAATATAGGGATCACCACAGATTCGACACCGGAATACCTTGACTGCCATGATCTGCTCCGTTCTTTTCGTACTTTGCGCAGGCGAATGGCGGCACAGAATAAGGCTGACCCGCTGTTAGCGAACTGGCTACGCCAGGGCTTGCTTGGCTTTCAGAATACGAGACACATGGGCTTTTTCCTCGGCGATGATCTCATTGACCTGGTCAACGGCGCCATCTGGCACCATCTCTCGCATCTCGTAGAAGAATATGATTGTATCTTTTTCGAAAGTCAGCGCAAAGTCCAGTATATCCTGTGCCGACATATCCTGCACCAGCGCTTGCGCCTGCTCGGGGCTGGGCATAAACCGTGAGCCTAACAGGGCGTCGATGAACTCGGCTCTCTCTCCCGGCCACTCCTTCGGCTCTATCTCGGGCGGCAGGTTTTGTCCCATGTGCCGAAAAGTCTGCTCGTGGGTGAGCTCTTCTTCACCCAGCCACTGACACAGCGACTTGACCTGCGGCTCGTCGCTGTGCTGCACGGCGGCTTCATAGAAAGCGTGCCCGGCTTGCTCGGTCTGAATGGCGATGTCAATCATTTGGCTTGCCGAAAACAATCCCGCTTGTGCCATAGTTTTTCCCCCTTTAGGTTCCAATCAGTTGGCTGGTCTGTTGCTACGAATGTTCTGCTCCCACGATATTATTCCTCCCCTTGCCCACATTTCCTGTGGACATTCAGCCTGTTGACGCTGTACCTGGAAGAAGGTTCAATGATCATCTGAACAATAACTGGAACAGCCTTGTTTAGGTCAACAGCGCAGACTCTCGCATTTGTGGCGATGGTCGCCTGCCCTGCTTGTACAAGTCAGTCCTGCAGATAGGTTTTCAGCTCGTTTAGTTCGTAAACGTGGGAGCGCTCTTCGTCGAGTATGGCCTGCAGGACCCCAGCCTGCTCGCCCAGTAGATTCTGCAACTCCTGGTAAAAGAGGATGGTGTTCTTTTCCATCTGGAGTGCTATGTTGATCGCCGCAACTTCACTCTCAGCCTCTTCCGCCAGTCGCTGGGCTGTCTCTTCGTCGGGCAGCATATTGCTGTCAATCAGGGCCGACAAGTACTGCTGGTACTCGTCGGATAATTGGCCGGGTTGCAGGGAGTCGAGCGCCCGCTGCACGTCCCGCTGCCCGAGTAGGCGCCGAAAGGTCTTCTCATGTTCGCGTTCGAACGCTACCAAGCGCTGACATTCCTCTTTGACTCTCTGGTCCTGGGCGGAAGTGGCAAGACGTTCGTAGAAGACCGCTCCTTGACGTTCGGTCTCAATGGCAATTTGCAGTATTTCTTGTCCGGTAAGCGCTAATAGCATGACTTGTACCTCCTTGGCTATTGTTAAGTAGATAATTCCTCAGGCACCGAAAAACA
The DNA here is from genome assembly GCA_029820565.1 of Candidatus Zipacnadia bacterium. Taxonomy (GTDB): domain Bacteria; phylum Armatimonadota; class Zipacnadia; order Zipacnadales; family Zipacnadaceae; genus JALGTV01. The sequence continues at coordinate 10,237 of JALGUR010000075.1, read as the reverse complement.
CCTTCTTGACGGAAGCGCAGGGAGGAAGACCGGCAATGGACGGCGAAATTGACCTGGCGATATTTTGACTGCGACTGTGCTTTGAGCGGCCACACCACGTCAGAGGAGATATCTATTGCGATCCCAACCGAGAATCCGTCCCAGGCCATTGCTACAGCTATTGGATTTGAAAAGGATTCCATACTATTCTACGAGGCGATGAGACAATTAGTACGCTCCTCCGAGGCCAAGACCATTGATGAGGTAATATTTGAAGCCCTGGGGCTCGCGGAACGCGAGTAACTTGAGGTGTACCGGGCGGTGGTGGAACTGGTCAAGGACCTGCCGGCGGAGGCGCGGAGTGCGTAGTCGTAGGGCGGGCACTTGTGGCCCGCCCGAGACTGGTCAAGAATCGCCTGGCCGAGGCGCGGAGTATGTAGTTGTAGGGCGGGCACTTGTGGCCCGCCCGAGACAGCTTGCCAGCACCAGTTGAAGTCAGGCTTGCAAGTTACGCAGATCCGAGTATCCTGCGTCGGCATATCGAGTCTGAAATACCGCGTTGCCCCCGCTGCCAGCACGGCACCCTCAGCATAGGTGCCCGGCGCCCCGATCTGATCCATAGACTGCTTCAAACCGCTGACAATAGCTGCCGCTTGCGAGATCTGCGGTGGGGCGGCGGGCAACCAATCATTGATCCCCTCCAACAGGCAGGTGTGCCTGGCGGAGGCTATGCATACTGGCAGGACGGTACTCTGATATTTGTAATGACCAACGATGTCGGATTGGACATACCGCTCTCCGACACCGACTTTAGCGTCTTTGCCAGTGAGGTCCTCATGCAGGACCTGGCGCAAATAGCCGAAGTGGGTTTCGTTGGCGTGCGCGTGGCTGCTATTGTCGACGAAATCCTCGCCCTGGAGGCCGCCGTGCAGGCGGCAGGGGATGCAGGCGATATGCCGGATCCCTCGGTCAACAGCCTGCTCCGCAAGTCACGCAGAGCCCGTGACTACGCCATGGATGGCTTAGCCAAGTGGGAGGCCGGCGACGAGGACACGGCTCTGTTCCTGTGGGAGAAGGCCGCCCACCAGATGGATAACTTCATCTCTGAGCTGGAGCAATCGAGCGCCAAGGGGAAGGTGCGCGAGGGGCTGCTCGAGGAGTGGCGCCCTATCGCCGAGGCGATAGCGGCTGCGCTTCGGGCCCTGCCCGCTGTTAACCCTCTCGGGGTGCTGCCCGATGCTGGTGCGCAGGACCCACATCCCACAAACCAGGATGGTGAACCGCTGGACTATTATCCGTGGTCATCACTCCAAGGAACCCTCATGCTGCCGGCGAACGGATACACGACGTTTGCGGTTGAAGGTGTTCCCGAGAATGCGGGCTTCGTCTGCGCGGGACACATTTATGACGACCAGGGGAACTTGGTGCTCACCTGGGTGGAGCAGGCCACTGCCGAGACCGTGGTGCCTGACACAGAGCCTCCGGTCATCACCACCGCGACCAGCGCGCCCCCCAACCTGTGGCCTCCCGAGCATACGATGGTGGCGATGACATTGGACGTCACAGTCACAGATAATAGCGGGTGGGCACTTTGGTACATTCAGGATGTCGGGAGCAACCAGCCCGAAGACGGTACTGGCGACGGCGACTACTCGCCGGACTGGATCAATCCTGAGGACGATTTGCAGTCCGTGTGGCTGCGGGCGGAGCGTTCGGGCAATCACCCGACGGAGGTGCGCGAGTACACGGTAACCTTGCGGGCCATAGACATGGCCGGCAACGTCTCCGACCCCTATGAGCTTGTTGTGCCCGTGGCCCATGACCAGGGCGGGGATATAGGCCCAGCACAGATCACATCGCTGGCCGTGGTGCCCACCAAGGGCCATACGGTGCAGATCGTCTTTACTCTCGCCGCTTCCAGCCAGGTGGCGGCAGAGGTGTTCAACATCGCCGGACGGCCGATAAAGACGATAGTTGGCGACCGACAGTGCCCACAGGGAACCAACAGCCTTGTGTGGAACTGCAGTAGTGACCGGGGCCTACCCGTGCCCTCGGGTACCTATCTCATCCGTCTGACCGCTCGGACACCCGACGGCCAGCAAGGTAGTCGTCTGTGTCCGGTAACCGTGCAACGGTAGAGTACGCTACCTGTTGAAGTGGCAGTGGCCGCGCGCGGTTGCTGGTATGCAGCCGCGCGCGGCGATGGTATAATATCGTTGCTGAAAAAGGTCATGAATTCGGCCGTCCATGCCGCCTTCGCAGGGGGGAACCTGAAGCACCGATGGCTTCACTTCGTCAGAGGGCAACCCGTGGCCGCGTGTGGAGTATGCTGGCAAGGCCGGCGGTGGCTGCGGTCATAGTGGTAGCCGTGGTGGGGCTGGTGGCACCGGGGTTCAGCTTCGTTGAAGTGCGGGTTCTGGATGGGCTGTTTGGATGGATTCCCCCACAGAAGCTGGACAGCCGCGTTCAGATTATTGACGTGGGCGATGATCCCCTCGTGTATGAGCAGTGGCGGGTCACCGGCGATACGGCGCCCGACGGGTGCGAAGTTCCTCGACGGGCGTATGCCGAGGCGGCACGCCGTCTGAGCAAATGGGGCGCGAAGGTTATTGTTGTTGACCTGATGTTCCGTCGTCGGTGCAGATACGAAGATGAGGAGTTGGCGGAAGCCTTTCGTCAGGCAGGCAACGTTGTCGTGGCGGCAACGACCAAGACTAAGCCCGGTGCGGTGGGCCTCCAAGCGCCTGTCAAGCCCCTGGATGAAGCAGTGTGGGCTGTGGGTTCGCCTGCGGCGCATCAGCCCAATGAGACGGTTCGCTCTGTACCCCTGGTGGTACGGGACCATGATAGCGGCCAGGAGTACTTGGCCCTGAGCCTGCTGGCGTTTCAATGCTTTATGGGCGCTGAGCCCGGAGACGTGCAACTAAGTGAGGGCCGCTGGCTATTGACGGCCGAACGCAAGGTGCCACTCCTGTCAGGTGAACGAATCGAATTGTGGCCTTGGCGTAAAGGCAGTGGTGGCGGCGAGCCCGAGGGAAACGCCATAGCCGCCGTTGAAGTTGTGGGGGGCGAGAATGTGAAACAGGTCTCTGGGCTCAAGACATGGAATACATTGCTGGTCAACTGGGTGGGGCCCCAGGGAACGATCCAGCCCCGCCTGCTGAGTGAGGTGCTTGCCATTAGTGATGATGATGAGGGCCGCGAATTGTTTGAGGGCAAAGCCGTCATCATCGGCCGGATGGACTGGGATGTGCATTGGACTGCTGTAGGCGCCATGCCCGGCCCCGAAGTCCAAGCGAATGCCCTTCATACTCTGATGTCTGGGAAATTCATACGTCCCATGGCTCCCTGGCGCTACCTGGCGTTGCTGGTGGCGTTTGCTGCTGCAGCGGCGGTGGGCGCTCGTCGGTTCAAGGGGTGGCGTTCCATCGCCGCGGTGCTAGTTCCGATGGTCCTGGCAGTAGTGGTAGCGCGCCAGCTTCTGGTGACGCGGGGAGTGTGGATGTACTTGTTCTACTGCGAGTTGGGCATTGCGCTGGCTTGGGGCACGACGACAGCGGTTGAAAGCGGCGCGGTGACGGCCCTTTTGGCGCGGTTCGTTCCCTCCTTTATCGGGGGACGACATGTAGCACGCCTGGGAGAAGTTCGCACCATGGATGCGTCCATTCTATTCTCCGATATCCGCGGCTACACGGGCACTGCCGAGCAGTTGTCCGCCGAAGACAGCCTCACCATGCTTAACACATATCACTCCGCCGTCGAGGATATCATCACCAAGCACGGGGGAACCATTGTTAAGACGCCTGGGGATGCCATCCTGGCGGTGTTCTGGCAGGAGTTGAGGGGTGTTAACCATGCTGCCTGCGCCGTGCAGGCCGGCCAGGAAATCCTCGCTGATCTGCCTGCATCCGCTCGGGCTTGGAAGGCCGCCGGAGTGGCGTTTGAGATAGGTATTGGAATCAATACTGGATCGGTAGCCATAGGGCTAATAGGCAAGCACCACCTGGAACCTACCGTTATCGGCGATCCGGTCAACGTAGCCCAACGGCTGGAGGATCTTACAAAGACGCTGGGCTACCCACTCATCTTCAGCGAAAGCGTGCATGTGCGGCTACATGAAGATGTCGAGGCCGTGAGCCTCGATGAGGTGACAGTTAAAGGGCGAAAGATGCCGATCACAGTCTATGGCATGGTCGGCCCTGAGGACCTTAGTCAACTGCCCGAGAAAGGTGTTGACCATGCTGACAGGGAGAGGACCAATGAAAGATAGATTACCTTCTTGCCCAAACCTGCTCCGTTGGTTTGCACTGTGGGTCACTTTGGCCTGCTTGAGCCTGTTGTGCCTGCAGAGCGTGAGTAGCGCACAGAAATCTACCTTCAGACTGCAATCGGCTCGGGGTCGAGTCGAAGTTCAGGTGGGCGGTAGGGGGCCGTGGGTTCCGCTCAAGCGGGGTGTTCGCGTGGCTTCCCCGGGTGACCACGTCCGAACCGGGGCCAATGGCTCCGTCTGCATCGTCAGTGACGACGGCGCGCGCATTGCGTTGGGACCCAAAACCGAGGTCATCCTTCGCGAGCCAGACAAACCCCGTGGTTGGCGGGTCCTTTGGGGACGCGTACTGACGGTCATCACTGGTCGTCAGCGCCTGGAGGTGCGCGCGCCCGCCGCTATCGCCGCCGCAGAGGGCACCACTTTTCAGCTTGATGTGAGCGAAGACGGCGTCAGCGTACTCACCGTGGTTGAGGGCGAAGTCCAGTTCTTCAACGACTTGGGCAGTGTGGTGGTACTCAGCAGCCAACAGAGCACGGCGCAGATTGGACAGGCGCCGACCCGTCCTATTGTGGTTGACCCCTCGAGTTTGGTTGCATGGGAAGCTAATTTGCAGACCCTCATCATCGAGTTGGAATACCCTCAGGTAAGCACAGACCCCGAAGAACTGCAGCAAGAGCTGACCCGTAGGCAACAGGCCTCGCAGCAACGCCCTGACGACCCGGCGGCGCACGCTGACCTTGCGGAGGTGCTGTTGGACTTGAGTCGTACCGAGGAAGCCGTCGCCCAGGCCCAGCAGGCGGTGGAACTTGCTCCTGACAAGGCGGTCTGCCGGGGCGTGCTGGGACACGCACTGTTGCAGGCGGGTCGTCCGGCTGAGGCTGGTGCCGAGTTCTCACTGGCATCTGAAGCTGAGCCAGATAATGCCCGCTGGCAGATTGGCCTATCCCTGGTCGCTCTGAGCCAACGTAACGCCGAGCCAGCCGTGCAGCTGTTGCAGCGGGCGACACAACTGGCGCCAGATGACCCATTGCCTCAGGCATACCTGGCGGCTGCCTACCTTCGCGCAGGCGATCTGGAACAGGCTGGGGCCTCAGTGTCCGAGGCCATGCGTGTGGGCCCGGACCATTACCTATCCAGTGTCTATCTCGCCTACGTCCGTCTAGCCCAGGGGAGGGTTGACGAGGCGATTTTGGCTGGCAGTAAAGCGGCGCAGGTCGCGCCACGGTCGGCGTTAGCCCATGAAGCCCTTGGTACCGCCCTTCTTTTTGCGGGGAATTTCTCCGAGGCCAGAGAAGCGTTGGACATAGCGCTTGACATCAATGCCCTGTCGGCTAGCACACACCTGACACTTGCCAAGCTCATGGCCACGCAAGACGAAATCGAGGCCGCACTTGATCAGGCCCAACTGGCCGTTGGTCTCAATCCGCAAAGCGCTCCGGCCCACAGCGCCTTGGGATTGCTGTTTCTGCTTAATAACGACCCCCAACGTGCCGGCCATCAGTTCCAACAGGCTCTGGCCGTGGATCCCAGCCTCGCTGAGGCCCGGACTGGCTGGGGTCTCATTCTGGCAAAACGGGGCCGCTTCCGGGAGGCTCTCGATCAGCAAAAGGCCGCTATCTCTCTGGATACCGACTCGGCGTCGGCTCACAATAATTTGGGAGGTGTGTACGCGTCGTGGGGCCGCATGAGCCTGGCCATGGAACATTTGGACCGGGCTATCCAGCTACAGCCGCAGTGGGGGATGCCCTATGCAAACCTGGCCCTGGTTCACTTGGAAGAGAATCGCTTTCGCCAGGCCCTGGAGGCAGGGGAACGGGCCGTGGCACTCGGTGAGCGCTCACCATTTGTACACACCGTGCTCGCACGGATCTACATGCGTCAGGGCCGCACCGACCGGGCGCTAGCCGAGCTGCGACAGGCCGTGGCTTTGGATGAGCGTTATCCTGAAGCGCGCTTTCAACTGGCCAAGCTGTATCTGGATCAGGATAGGGCTCGAGATGCTGTGCGAGAGGTCTTGACCTCAGTCACCACCGACCCGTCGGCCATGCTGGAGACGCGGCTTTACGCCCGGACGGAAAACACCGTCGCTGGCGGAAGCCACGACCGAATTCACTATGATGTACGTCATAGTGGCCAGGCTGCCGAAGGGCGCCTCAGCTATTTCGTCAGCGGGCTGCTGGAAGATAACGATGGCTTCCGGGCGGCGAACCAAGACGCGTCGGAGAAGTCCCTGGAGGTAATTGCTGGACATCAGTCTCGGCCCACTCGGCAACTGGTTTTCTTCGGCACTTTCTTCGACCGCACGAGTGGCTGTCCTGGACCTGTCACAGCCAGCTCCGCCGGGGACCCCGACGACCGGCAGGCTTTCACCGGTTATGACGCGGTCCTTTCGTACCGCCAACGACTTTCCCCCACAGCGACCGGAACGCTAAAGTATTCGTTCCGCCGGAGTCGCTTTCGCCTCCGCAACCCGGGCAGCCTAACCGGGGCGGACACCAATCCGTTTCGCGAGTTGACAAGTGAGAGTTCACAGCACTCGCCGGAGTTTCGCATACAAGCCAATATCAGCGAGAAATCGTCGCTACGTCTGGGGTACAGCCATTTGTGGGACACACGGAAACGCCGCGGGATGGCAGGGACTGCCGATCCGGGCACGGGTGGGGCCGTCTTTAGCCCCTTCTCAGTGCGGAATACCCCTGAAACTGACACGGCATGGTTTGAGGCACAAACCCGTGTCAATGACCGGCTGCATCTGGTGATGGGAGGCTATTGGGGACAGCAGAGCGGCACGTCGAGTGTACTGTTACCCAAAGTCGTGGCTATGTACCGTCCTGATCGGTCTACCTGGTGGTCATTTGTCGCCAACCCGATCTTCCGCACCGATGCCTTGGAATTGGCTCCAGTCGAGGCCCTGGCCGATCCGCGGGGACTGACGTACCTCAACTTCACTGAAGGCGGTGCCGGACGCTCCTACGAGTTGCGCTACCAGCGACAGGGGACCCGATCAAGCACGGTCACCACTTCCCTTGTTTATCAGCGGGTGCGGGGTCTATTGGTTGATGTGCAGGCCCCCGAGTTGACCGGGTTGCCGACTCGCGTGTTGATAGACCGTGGTCATCGGTGGGTGGCGGACGCTGCCTATGAGCAATGGCTGACTGATACTGTGACGGGGCGCGTTTGGGTGCGTTGGCAGTGCTCCCGTGGGCAGTTCCCTGAAGCAGAGGTCGGCGGCACTGAGTGGCCCTATGTGCCCAAGTGGCAGGCCGGCGGGCGTCTGGATTACATTGACCCCAAAGGCTTTCGTATTGGACTAGACGGCGCCTGGGTGGGTAGCCGCTTTTGTGATCCGGAGAATACGCAACAGGTCGGAGGCTATCCCCTGGTCAACCTGCACATTCAGTATCAGCGTAATCTCCAGCAGAAGTACTTCGTTGAGCTGGCCAATCTCACCGGGCGGGACTATGAAACCTTTGCTGGATTTCCGCAGCCTGGCCGAACGGTTCTTGCCGGGCTGGAGTATCGCTACTAATACGACGCGAGAAGGAGTGGCCAATGAGACTGACGCTACCAATTCCTTGTGTACTTGCATTCGCCTGCCTTATGGTCGTGGTGGGCGGTTGCTCCAGCGGTAACGCTCGCGGGCCTGAGTCAGTTGGTTCACGCTCGGCATCTGGTCAGGTCGCTTCGGCGGTGTTTGTCCAGCAATGGGGTCAGATCCTGTGGGGCCTCGTCACCGGTCAGACCGGGACAGAGACTCCGTCGTTCGGTGATCCCGTCTTCAATCCGGACGGCTCCATTAGCCAAATCTTTACCGCCGCGGATGGCAGCGAGGCGGTCATCACGGGATTCCCCGATGGCTCCGTCCGTCTCGACATTACCCAGCCAGATGGCACCACCCAAACCGTCTTGCAGTCGGTGCCCCGATTCGACTCTGTGTCCAAAACGACCACTGACTGGCAAGTGACCTCTAGCGCGGGGCTCTCCGTCACTTACACCAGTGTTGTTGACGACCAAGAGACGGTTTTCGACATCAGTGATGACACCACGGAATTACGAGGCCACTCGGCGTTGCCCGGTAACCTCACCCAACAATTCACAGTGCTCACAGCCGCTGGGCAAACTGCGGTGCACGCGGAGCAGAGCGACGGTTCAGCCTTCACCTTAATTGTTCCTTTAGCGCCCCCCGAGTTCATGTTTCCTGATTTCTCGCAGCCGGCCACCGGCACATACAGTAGCCCTGACTTCAACATCCAATTCACCCTCACCTCAACAGCAGACGCCCCTTCTCGCTGGGCCAGGATGTCGTCCGATTTGGGCGAAGGTGCGACTGGCCAGTTTTCACTGAATCTCGATTTCTCTGGCTCCGGCCAACTGCGCCAGCAGGGGGAGTTGGTGGCCCTGTTGTCATGGACACCCACCGGAGAAACTGAAGTGAGCTTCTTGACTGCAGAACGCAGCGACACATCTCCCGCAGGGGCCGCTTTGGATTACCTTATGCACCGTTGGCAAACTCTGACGGCGTTGCTGGCTCCGTCTCCTGGCGTGACATCACTCCGACACCCTTCACGACTGCCTGGCCTCAGTACAGCACCCGGATAGCTGCTATCATCGCCTACAGCGTCAGACCACACGGGGCTATCCCGCCTGGTGGCGGCGCTGCGGGCCGAGGGGATAAGATATGTTTTCGGTCTGCCCGGCGGCCATAGTGTGACCATTCTTTACGACGAATTAGCAAAGGCCGGTGATATCCAGGCGATTGTGGCCGAAGCCAGAGAGAACAACCTGGCGATTGCCGCGGTGGATGACTTTGAGGCGCGGGCGGTGCGGTTGCGTGATAAGGCGCGCGAGAAGGGTGATAAGGCGCGCGAGAAGGCAGTGAACAAACGGTATGGCGCGACGTCTACAGATATGAGCGAATAAGTAAAAACGTCATCAGAACGGAGGACAGAGATATGAAAGTCAAATGGTCACTGATCAGTATAACAGTAGTGCTCACTGTGGGGCTGTCCACGGCAGTCTGGGCACACTGCGACGAGACCCCTGTGCCTTTGCGGCTAGGGCAAGGCTACGGTGCCCGTCAAGGTGACAGCCAAGGTTGGATGGCCCAACTGAGTGAAGAGCAGCGTGAGCAGATCAAAACGGAGATTGGCGAGATGCGCCAGCAGGCCGCCTCCCCGCAAGAGGTTCGCGACGCCGTGCGGAAGATGCTAAAGGATTGGGGCGTTGATGAGCCAGCACGGGGCCGTCAGGGTGGCGGAATGCGAGGCTACGAGCCGATGATGGGAGGTCGCGGTGGTGGGATGGAAGGCCATGGACCTATGATGGGCGGCCGGGGTGTCGGGATGCGAGGCTATGGTGCTGGCCCGGGGTGGATGTCCCAATTGACCCCAGAGCAGCGCCAGCAGATACAAGCCACCATTAGAGATATGCTCAAGAACTGGGGTATTGAACCACCGCAGCAGGGCAGAGGCTACGACCCCATGAGGGGCGGGCGCGGTGGCGGGATGCAGGGCCAGGGGTGTGGCGAGTAGGCCGGGTACTTCCTATCCAGTCCGATCAGATGCAAGAACGGGAGAACTGCCCTCCACAGGGCAGTTCTCCCGCACTGTATGTGTTGGTGTACTGTGCCCGTCGGGCGGTCGCCGTCCTGTTTGCTGGTGTGGGGGGACTCCCTCTGGTCCGATAGCAATTGTGGCCAAAGGCCTGGGCAAGCCTCACCGTATCATGACCAGCAGCATCTTGAAGTTGTGAGGGACACACCGCGTGCCGCTCGTTCGCAGGCATTATGAGTTTGTGCGCTGTAGGCGAGTTCCAGTGGTGAGGAAAGTAGGAAGCAGGTTGTCCGCGAATTGACTGTGAATACTACATAGTGCAACTCTTCGGCCTTTGTGGGAGTATTCCGCCAGGGTCCCAGCCGTCAGCGGCCCGTGGAATCACTGTACGTTCCCAATCAGACGGACCAAGGAGGGTTCAACCGTGAATACATCA
>JALGUR010000132.1 GCA_029820565.1 Candidatus Zipacnadia bacterium | reverse complement strand
AAATCTTATGTCCGGGGCAAAGGGGCCTACCTGTGGGACAACGAGGGCAACCGCTACCTGGACCTGCTGGCTGGCTACAGCGTGTTCAACCTGGGACGCAACCACCCGGTCGTCAAGCAGGTGATACAGGAGATGCTCGCGCTGGACAGGCCCAACCTGGTCAAGATGGATTGCCCGCTCCTGGCGGGTCTGCTGGCTGAGGAGTTGGTGAAGCGCATGCCTCCCGGATTAGACGCGGTCTTTTTCGCCAACTCGGGCGCCGACGCTGTTGACACCGCGCTCAAGTTCGCCCGCGCCGCTACCGGACGGTCGCGCGTGCTCTACCTGGACCACGCTTTCCACGGGCTGACGCTGGGGACGCTCTCGGTCAACGGCGGGGCCGCCTTCCGCGAGGGATTCGGTCCACTCATGCCGGGCTTTGACGTGGTAGAGATGAACGACATGGAGACCCTGGAGCGGGAGTTGCGCCAGGGCGACGTGGCTGCCTTCATCGTGGAGCCCATCCAGGGCAAAGGGGTGTACATCCCGGACGACGACTACCTGCCGGAGGCACAGCGCTTGTGCCGCCAGCACGGCACGATCTTGATCTGCGACGAGGTACAGGCCGGGATGCGTCCCGGTAAGCGCTGCCATCATGCGCCGTAGCATACACAGCAAGGTCTTTGGCCGGCTGGACCGCTGCCAGGTGCACTCGACGACCTTTGGCCAGAACGAGATGGCCATGGCGGCTGGCCTGGCCACCCTGCACGTGATGGATGAGGAGAGGCTGGTCAAGCGGTCGGCGACGGTGGGGAAGAAGCTGCTGGCCGGCCTGGCCGCGCTCAAGGAGCGGTACGAAATGATCGCCGATGTGCGTGGCAAGGGGCTGATGATCGGGATTGAATTCAAGCCACCCCGCTCGCTAAAGCTCAAGGCCGCCTGGACGGCCGCCGAGGCAGCCCAGAAAGGGCTGTTCTCCCAGTTGCTGGTGATGGCTCTCATGCGCGACCATCACATCCTGACCCAGGTGGGCGGCCCCGGCGTCAACATCATCAAACTGCTGCCGCCATTGATCATCGGCGACGAGGAGGTGGAGATGATCGTCTCTGCCTTTGATGCTGTGCTGGCCGAGGCGGAACGGATCCGTGGGCGCGTATGGAGCCTGAGCGGGCAATTGATCAAGCATGCGCTGGCCCGATGAACTCCCTGCTCTCTCAGGTGTGTGCTCTGGCCGAGGAGATCGGCCCGCGCGGCACCGGCACCCCCGGCGAGGCAGCAGCGGCAGATTATGTCGCCGAGCTGGTCTCTGCCCTGGGACTGGAGGTCGAGCGGCAGACCTTCCGGGCAGTCGCCAGTCAGAATGCTTTTCCAATGGGGATCAATCTGGTGGCGCTGCTCGCGGTTATAATCTACCCCCTGGGCAGCCCGCTCACGCGCTGGACCGGGGCCGGGCTGGCGCTGAGCGTGGCCCCTATGTTGTGGCAGACCATCCGCACTGCCGACAGCCCGCTACGGCCATTCTTGCCCCAGGTCACTAGCCGCAACGTCGTGACGCGAGTCGAGCCGCAGGGCGAACTCTGCCAGCGCGTGGTCATCCTGGCCCACTTGGACACCAACCGCTGCCGGATAATCTGGCAATCATCCACGGTGCAATACCTGGAGCCGCTGGCCTACTTGACCCTGGCGATGCTGGCCTCGCTCGGTCTGCTCTATCTGGCCGGCGCGCTGCTCGGTGGCCCAGCGTGGGTGTGGTGGGCTTCGCTCCTCCCGGCCGGGTACGTGGTCGGCACAGTCATCTCTTTGTGGCACGATGATCGCACCCCGTACAGTTGTGGTGCCAACGACAACGCAGCCAGTGTGGCCGTGGCACTGGAGATCGGCACCCGCCTCGTGGCGCAGCCCCTGGACAGCACGCAGGTATGGTTGGCCTTCACCGGGGCCGAGGAGACCGACCACGCCGGGCTGTACACACTGCTGCGCGAGTACGACGCTGCTATGCGCGAGGCGGCCTTCATCGGCCTGGAGGGGGTCGGGAGTGGGGAGATCGTCATCCTCACCCGGCAGGGCCTCTGCGCGCACTTCCGGCCCGACCCGGGCCTGCTGGCCCTGGCCGAGCGCGTCGCTGCCCGCCGGCCGGAACTCGGCGTGAACGCAGCACAGATGACGATGGAGGACGAAGTGGGCACGCTGCGGCGGCGCGGCTACCGGGCCTTGTGTATCGCCGGGCGCGATCCGGCCACAGGCACGCTGCCCCACTGGCACCGCGCCGACGACACCGTGGATACGATCTCGGCCCAGGTTTTGGAGCGAGCGGCGGATTTCGTGATGGCGCTGCTGGAAGAATTGGACGGGAGCGCGCCGCTGCCTGCTTCGAAACCAAGCCCGTAGGCGCGGATTCCATTCCGCGCAAGGAGTCTAGCCTTGAAGCGAAGCATCCGCTGGCTCGGAATCCGCCGCCAGAGATGGCTGGCGGCCCTTGCGGTGCTGCTGGCGGTGACCATCTGGGTGCTCAACGCCAGCCGCGTCGGCTCTGGTGTGGAGGGCTGCCCGGAGGGGTGCGCTACGGCGGGTCAGCCCTTCGGAGTTTATCCCGAGCGAACTTGTCCTGAGCGAAGCCGAAGGAGCCGAGGGGCTCAGGACAAGCAGCGGAGCGGCTCCCTGCGGGTGATGTCGCTGAACGTCCTGCACGGCTTTCCCCGCTTCCAGCACCTGTCCGAACGGCTGGACCGGATCGCCGAGGAGATCCGCGCTCAGGAGGCTGACATCGTCTGCCTGCAGGAAGTTCCCTGGACGCCGCACCTGGGCAACGGCGCCCGATACCTGGCCGAGCGCACCGGGCTGAACTATCAATATCTGCGGGCCAATGGCAACCGCTGGGCCATTCTCTTTGAGGAAGGCGAGGCCATCCTCAGCCGCTACCCCCTGCGGGACGCCACATTCATCGAGTTGGAGCCACGGGCGGGGTTCTTTGAACACCGGGTGGTGCTGGAGGCGACAGCAGTCACGCCGTGGGGGAATGTGCGCTTCTTCGTCACCCATCTCACCGCTTGTCCTGAGCAAAGCCGAAGGAACGGCGCACCGGAGGTCAACCGCGCTCAGGCTGCGTCGCTGATGGCTTTCGTGGCTGCCCCGGACGGAGAGCCCCAATGATAATGATAACGATAACAACGAGGGGCACACCTGCTGCGCCGACGAGCCATCCGCCGGCCCCGCCGAGACGCTGGAGAAACGGATTGACTATGTGTTCCTGGTGCCGGGGATGGCCCGTTCCGCCGGGGTGGTCAGCAGCCAGCGGGTGTTGGATCGGCCGTTCCGCACACCAGACGGCTGGCTGTGGGCCTCGGACCACGCAGGGCTGCTGACGGTGATCCAATTGGAGCGATAGCTGAAGGGTGTTCGCCACAGTGGGCTGTTAGGCAGGTTCGACGTGGGCCGTAGCGATTTGGCAATATGAAGAATCTGTGGTACATTAACAAAGCAATAACCTGTTTGGGGTTGGATCCATTTAAGAAACCTACAAGTAGAGGCAATCAGTGACAGTCGCTAGACAGATTTCCTTTCTGGAAGAGGATGTTAGAGAAAGCAAAAGGACTCAAGGCGGGAGAACCACTTCAAATTTAGTTGTGTCGGCGTGCGTCGGTACTAATGATGAGGTCTTCCCCAAGATACTCGAGCTTCACGTTCCAGAGAAAGCACTAGTAGCAGATGTGACATACGGCAAAGGGGTTTTTTGGAAGAGAGTACCTAGAGGCAAATACAATCTAATAGCCAGCGACATTGCCACAGGAGTTGATTGCCGAAACTTGCCATACAGATCAGAGTCAATTGACTGCGTCGTGCTAGACCCGCCTTATATGGAAGGCTTCTATCGCAGATCAACAAGCCAAAAGGCTGGCTCTGGTACATACAGCTCTTTTAGGGACCACTACTCTAACGGAAAAGAGAAAGCTCAAGGCCCCAAATGGCAAGCCGCTGTGCTTCATTTCTACGTTCAGGCAGGTAAGGAAGCACATCGTGTTTTGAGAGGCAACGGAGTGCTTATAGTCAAGTGTCAGGACGCCGTAAGTGCAAACAGACAGCATCTGACACATGTTCAAATTGTTGTCGAGTATCAAAGAATGGGCTTATATGCGAAGGACCTATTTGTACTAGTTCGAAAGAACAGGCCTGCCGTAAGTCGGATAAAGAAACAAGTCCACGCAAGAAAAAACCACTCTTATTTTCTCGTTTTTGTCAAAGTTCCAGCAAACAAAACACTCGAGTCTATGCGTTCTTAATGTCGTTCCTGTATCAGTTCATCTAGTACCTCGAAAAGATCATCGTGAAATGGCGGCTCTGGTGGCCAGGTGACCTGAACAGTCGTTGCTAATAAGCATTGGCGTTGCTCAGGTGTGTATCCTCTCCAAGAAGTTCGAGGTAACTCTTTGTTTTTGGCGAATGCAAAGCTCCACTCTTCTTCGAAAGACCAAGTGTTTACAGCAAGCACATCGAATTCCCCTACCAGGAGACAAGTAGTAGACAGTGTGGTACCGTTGGGCAAAGTGATCTGTCGTCGGTCGCTGGCATCCACCTGAGATTTGGCAGTCCATTGCCCATCTTTATAGGCTATCGTGTTGGTCTGGAGCGATTTGGCCTCAATGATGAATTGTTCACCCTGATAAATGATCACACGATCTCCTTTTTTCCTACGATCATGGTCATCAGTCTTGAAACAGGCGGTTATCTTGGGTGGTTGCAGCCATAACTCCTCAAGCTTGAATTCAGCTACGTAGCCAAAGAGCATACCGCGCAGACTAGGATTTTGTGCTAACAGGTCTGTAAGGGCGTAAGCTGTTATTTTCCACTTTTCTGAGAGCGTTAGAGAGCGTTACACGTTTGGGACAAAGGGATGAATACGCAGTTTGAAGCCGGAACCGGGAAGATACAGTTTTGCCTCCATATGCGGGGGTTGACAGGGGTTCAACCCCTGAAAATGGCGTCTTCAAGCTCATTTATCCCCTCCCGATGTGTCGTCACCCTGCACGCTCTGAAATGGCGTGAGGGAAAAATCGCTCGTTTCGCGTCGTGTCACAGTGTATAATTCGGCTCCCCCGTGATAACCTGGTACAATACCAGGCGATTCACCATCACAACAAAGGAGCCGATACGATGTATTGTACCACGTTGTACCTTGAAAAACGAATCCTCTACCATTGCCTTTTCCTCATCCTGTCCATTGGGCTGCTGTTTCAATCCCTCACCCCTCTCCAGAGCCAAGAAATGTGGGATGAGACACTGCTTCCCCAGGCGAGATGCAGACGCTGGGTGCACCGGGTGAGATGCAGACGCTGGATTCGTCGCCGTCGTCGCTGTCACCACGGTATTATTGGTCGTGCCTTCCTGAGGCAGCGAGGGGAAGTGCTGCTCTGTCGCCTGGGTTTTGTCGCCGTCCTGCTGGTGTGGAATGGGTGGCCACAACGTCAGCCTCTGGCCTGGGCGCTGTTGAGTCTGCCGCTGGCCGATGTATTCCTCTCCCTCCTGCCTCTGCTTTGGCCGGGGGTGTTGAAAGTGCGGGGCTACCTCTGCCTGGTGCAGGGAGCACGAGACCTCTACCGCTTCACCGTGGTCGTGCTGTGCTGCGCAGGGGTGTTCCGTTTTCTTTCGTCTCCCAAAGACGCTCACTGGGCGTTGCTCGTGGGCGGCGGTGTTCGGACCGCGGATGGCGCCTGGGCGCGAGGTGAGATAGAAGAGGACGGCACATGGCGTTTGGAGATGGTGGGGCACTTTATTTTCAGTTACAAGCCTCGCAACGGTTTCGAGGAGCGCATCCTGTTGTTCTTCTTTCGCCAGATTCGGACTCCCGAGAGCACACCCAAACGACCCTTTCTGCGCCAGGAGTGGCTGGCCGAGTGGTTCGGCGTCTATCAGGAGTGGATCAGCCGCTGGCAGAAGTACGTCCGCGAGGGTGGATTGGAGAAGCTCAACGGAGAATACGACGGCTGGGTAGTGACCCCTGAGATACGGCAGGCGATTCTGGACATCTGGTCTCCCAACTTCTGGTTGAGCGCCGCTCAGGTGCGCGAACGGTTGTTGGCTGTCGGGCACATCTTCTCCCTGGAGGAGATCTCCGAGTCGAGCATACACCGGGTGGCCCAAGAGACTGGCTTCACCGAAGTGCGTCGTCTGCTGCGCGAGATGTTCAAATTCACCGCCGATGGCCCAAAGTGGCGCGACGACGTGCTGATCGAGCGAGTTTTCGAGTTGAACGAGAGATTGATGGCTCTGCTTCAGGAGGGAGAGAGGTTGACGCCTCAATTGACATTGGAAGTGGAATCCTTGAAACAGGGCCTGGGGGCGCCTTCCACGTCGCTCAAGAAGGTGTTGCCTCATGCCTACCGTCTGCAACAGGCGCTCTTCGGTCAGTGGGAGGAGATAGATGACGGCAGCATCCGCTGTCCTCACTGTGGCTCTGATCTGGTGAGTCGGAAAGAGAACACCCCCCGGCGCAAGAAGTATCGCGACCCTGAAACAGGGGCATGGCGTGAGGTGGAGGGGTATCGCTGCTACTGTCTCAACCTGGACTGTGAGCACGAGACCTTCACCAACTACCCTGACGGGGTGCGCCTCTACTCCTCCCGGACGGTGGACACCGTGATCTGGGGAGTGATGGTCTACATGCGTATGCGCACTACCTATCGTCTGGCAGCCGAAGCGGTGGGTGTCTCGCACGTCACCTTGTGGCGCTGGGCCATGGCGGTGGGGGAGCAAGCGCTGCCGGTCGCCACTCTGTTTGGGATGGTGCGTTCCAGCGGGGTGGTGGGAGTAGACGAGAAGTGGGTATTGGTGCCCAAGAATGACAAGCCAGCAGGCAAACGGAAGCGCTGGATGTACGTCTATATGGCAGTGGATGTTCACACTTATGACCTGTTGCATATCGACATCTATCCCTACAATGGCAAAAAGGAAGCCCGCGCCTTCCTGCAAGCTCTCAAAGCCATAGGGTACAGCCCCCGCGTCATCGTCACTGACATGTGTCAGGATTACGATGAGCCCATCCGGACTGTGTTCCCCAAGGCGAAGCATCACGAGTGTGTCTTCCATGCCTTGCAGTGGGCGCAGCGACTGGTGAAGGATGTCTACGGCAACAACTACGCTGAGACCCACCCTGAGGCCGTGACCCTCAAGGAACAGATCTACGAGATATTCAAGGCCAAGAGCAAGAAGACAGTCGACAAACGATATCGGGAAGTGATGGCCCTGAAAGAGGAATATGTGGCCCTGATGCCTGAGGCTCAACGCATCTTCGACTTTCTGGAGCGCCACTATCCCAAATTGGTCAACGCGATTGAGAACCCACTCATCCCACTGACCAACAACACGGTGGAACTGGTCAATCGCCGCTTTGACCAGCACTACCAGAATATGTGTGGCTTCGATGGCATCGAGACAGCACGGAAGTATCTGCATCTGTTTGAGTTGACCTATCGTTTCACTCCTTTCGCCAAAGACAATCGTCCGGTGGAAGGACGAAAACTGGACATTCGCGGCAAGTGTCCCCTGGAACTGACTGGCTACGATATCAGTCAGATGCCCATTGCCCGAGTCGTGCGGGGACAACTTCTCGGATGGCCGCCCGAAACTCTACAGGAGGCTGTCCC
>JALGUR010000131.1 GCA_029820565.1 Candidatus Zipacnadia bacterium | reverse complement strand
CAGTTATTGGTTTCCGCGTTTTACGAGTCAGCGGAGATCTCGGCCTGCAGCCCTAACTCGCTGTCTCCCCGTCGAATCCATTTCGCCCCCATTGCCACTTCTATTATACCACATTTGGCTGCTTTCAATAAGATTAGACAGCCACAGGCACCATTATGTTCGCCGGCTGAGGCACAAAGGCGTGTGCCGGGGGCTTGCGCAGCCGAGGGGCGAGGCCCGTTGGCTACGGAACCCGATAGACCTCGTCGCCCTCGCGGACCCGGTCGCTGACCAGAATGGCCGCATCCTCGCCCGGGCCGGCCTGCTGGACGTCGGCGTGGTCGATCTGCATTGACTCGACCTGCTGGATCAGGTCGGTGGTGTAGCCCTTGATGTGGATAGTCTCACCGACTTGAAGCTGCGTGTTCAGAGCCAGCACCGCCGCTCCTACATGGTCGAAGTAGTGAGCAACCTCGCCGATCAGCTCTTCGCCTGCTATCTGCTCTTCACTCACAATCGGTCGCCTCCTTTGACTGTGCTGAGCTACTTGTTGCGCCGTTTTGACCCAAACTTGCTGCGTTCTTCGCGGGCCTTATCCCGGTGGGTTTTGTCGCGTCGCGCCGCCAGATACAGGGCCAGCCATCCGCCTCCCATCATACCTCCACCGCCCAGGGCGAATACCGCGACCATCGAAAGAGTGGGAACTTGCCCTAGTTGTTCGGGAAAGATCCTGTAAATAGCAACATAGGCCAGTACTCCCGCCCCCACGCCGACCAGGGCCCCAACCGCCCCCCATACTAGGTGCATCAATTCCTTCATCTGCCGGTACAATCTCCTTGGGTTGGAAATCCTAGCGACTGTGCGTGCTGCTTAAGCGGCTTTCCTTGCTGACTATAGCAGGGACTGGCGCTAGCAGTCAAGTCCTATCTGCGCGCCTGGGGGCCCGGTTGGGGGGTAACGACGAGCACATCTGACCCCGTCACGGCGTGATTCCGGGCCGGCCCTTTAGCTGTTCTTCGGGAAATGGCTCTTCAGGAATGTCAATCGGGTAGGTGCCGACCTGATGAGCGTACTCGAAGGTCTGGCACAGCACATCCGGGTCAATCCCGGGATAAGTCTCACCGCCAATGGCAAATTCATAGCCGCCGCCCGGGCCAGCCATTCGTATCATCTGTCGAACGATGCGACGGACATCCTCAGTCAATCCGCGGTACAGGTCGCGGTTGTTCATATTGCCGTGCACCACGCATCCGGCTGGCTTGAGAATATCCACGGCCGGCTGGAGGTTGCTCCACCCTCCGATGTCCATCCAGTTCATCTTGATGATGTCCGCGTAGGCCGGGAAGTTCTGCTGCGAGGGTCCGTCGGTGTGCAGCATGCGATACTTGCGTCCATACCGCTCGTAGAGGGCCTTGTTGTATGGCAGTATCTGCTTTTTGTACATTTCGGGACTGATGAAAGCCGAGTTGTCGTCCTGGAGGTAGAGCGAGTCGTGGTCAGCGCTGCCAATTTCAATCATATAGTCCCTTAGCATACAGTAAGCCTGGAAACACTTGTCAAACAGGATTTTGATGGCCTCTGGCTCGGCAGCCATCATCATATAGACCCAGTCGGGGTCGCCGATAGCCGTAGCCGAAGATATTGGCGGGTGCATGGTTAGCAATGGCGGACTAACTGGTATATCCAGGCCCAGTTGTTCAACGCGCTCGGCTAACTGCCGGCAGCGGGCCAGATGCTCCTGGACTTGCGGGTTATCCTGCGGCGGTATGACCTGGAGGTCCTCAACGTCCTTCATCGAGTGAACGCGGCGTACTACATAGGGTGTGGTGTGGCCCGGGCGGGCTATCTCACAGTCGAACATCAGGCCATCACCGGTAGTCCCTATGTCTAGGGACAAACCAGTGTCGGTACAGTCGTCAGGAATATTCTCGTATCGCCATTGCAGCCCCCAGGTCTGAACCATAATGTGCAGGTCAATATCCTGGTAATAATCGGCGATATCCACGTCCACCAACCAGCAGAAATACGGCCCAAAGACCGAGGCATGTGTGACCACGCAGTCTGGTTCGCCGAAAGCGAAGGAGATCTCGCGCCGTCTTGCACTTTCTTCGCGGCGGGCCTGGTACTTGCTAATGTCGAAATCAACGAGTTTCATGAATCTACCTCTGGGGTGCGTCTGAGTAGATGTCTGTGTTGTCAGGCAACCTGCGTACGTTTGAGCTAAGCCGTTAGTTGGTAATGTGGTGCGTGTGATTCGCCAGTCCATATTCGTTTCTCCCTATGGTCGCGTGATTCCTCCGTGTAGGAGGTCCGCAGCAAGTCAATAGGTGGTAGGTCATCCGCAGAGCAGAGCCGACTTATGCTGTTGCTGACACAGCCAAGGAGCGCCCCCGGTGCTATGAATCAGTCACAAGCAGACGGCAAGTGCTATTCGATCCTGGCGGCGCGGGGAATAGACTGTCGGTATTTGGGGTATGATTATTGCGGTGCATACGCTAGAACCGACAAGCCCACCGTAAGGGAGAGATTTGCTGTGAAGCATCTGGGAAAAGCTACCCTGGCCTTTATCGTTGTCTTAACAGTCGTTGTTAGCGGTTGTGGAGGTAGTGGGGGTGGTGCCACGGGGCCTCTGTGGCCTGCCTATACACCGCCGCCGGAAGTAGCTGACGAGGGAGAACAGGGCGGCTTTGCCGGTGACGAGGCGGTCGCTGCCATCCACGAGATAGGCGGCATCTCCGAAGCCAACCCCTGGACGATTGCCAACGCCAACATTGACGGGCTGGTTGCGCTGGTCAGTAGAATCTTGCAGGAAACCGGGCTGATGGCG
>JALGUR010000074.1 GCA_029820565.1 Candidatus Zipacnadia bacterium | reverse complement strand
CGAAATTAGGGCACCTTCCGCCGGAGTGTGCCTGTGATGGTCGGTAGCGACTATGCGCACAGCGCCTCGGCTGTTAGCCAGCAGTTCGGTCTGGCCGATTACCTCCAAGCCCAACGGGCTAAGCGGACCTTGCTGGCCGGTAGCCGGCGACATCATCATCCAAACTACCGCGCCAAGAACCACTACGCCAATTACAGCGGCGACCTTGATATGTTGTGCTTTTGTGATCTGATTTGCCCAAAACATAACGTACCTCCTGGTAATGCGCCTGATTCGTCACTGTTGAGCGTTAGACGCGGCAGCGTACTATTCAGTTCCATTGTGTCGCCCCGTGGCCAGCCAGCAGAGGATATGCACACAGAATCGTAATCAAGTTGTCGGCAAATTGCTACGCTGCCCTAAAAGGGGGAGATTGTGGAAGGTGGTGGTGAGGAGAAATGGGGTACAAACACGGCCAGACGCAGTGGTTCGCATAAGATATATTATGTTAAATACTTTCATACACCTCATACGCTGCGGCACAACTCCGTCAAAACCAAACGCCCACGCCGCTAAAGCAACTCCGCGTGAGCGCTTCGCTGTATTTACTTACTTTGACAGCAGTAGAACAGTTTCCAACCCTTCGTGGATTTCGAATTGTGCCTGGCCCGCGTAGATAGCGGGACGGATTTCCAGCCGCTGGTAACCTGGTTCTGATTTGGAGCTGCAGTGAATCTCCCATTGGATGCTGTATCGTCCCGGCACCAGAACATCCACCGGATGTCCCTCGCGCCGATGTCCGTCGGTGTCGGTGTGGAACAAGGGCGCGAGGCCGTTTTCATAGAGGAAGTACGGTCGGAACCTGCCACCCGGAAATACGATGCGGTCCTGAGCGTCGCGAATTTGGTAAGCCACGTACGGTCCCCAGATGGCGTTGAGGAGTCCCGTGTCGGCCTTGAGCAGCAGCGTCCCGGCGGGCTTCAGGTCAATTATGGTAGGTAAATGGCCAGGTGCGGGCTGCCTGGCAATCAGGGGCGCGACCCAGCGCGTACCGTAACCTGGGGCCATCACCCATACGCCATATATTCCGCGGTGCATGTTCTCAATGCTCACCGATCCCTCCGTATCGCTGCAGATATGCTCATACTTGTACTCACTGTGGGAGCCCTCGGCGACCCGCGCCGTTAGTTCCTCAGGCGAAAGGCGCCTTCGGACCCTTGAGGTCAAGTAAACACCATTGGGTGCACAAAGATGCACCAGGGCGCGCTGGATGGGACATTTGGTCACCTGGTCAATGATTTTGAGATTCAGTACGCCGCTACTGTCAAGCCGGAGTTCTACGGGCTCGCTTTCGCCCTCCGGCCCGACTATGATGTTGGTGATGTAACTCGGAACGCTGTTGTCAGGCTCCCTGAATGTTAGTATATATGTTCCAGGTCGAGCATTAACGATTTCCAAATGCCCGTGGTCGTCTGTCCATCCGGCGCACTTCTCATCTCCGACAGTAGGGTCGTGCAGCAGATGGGTGGCCCGCAGTCCCAGCACACGAGGACTAAAGCGCTTCTCATACCCGCCACAGCCTCCGAGGTAGCCCGTCTCATCAAAGTCGCAGACGAAGCACTGGTCCGGCGCAGGCGGCCCCGTGCGCACGCGTAGCGCCCGCACCCAGAGGTGTTCACTGACTGGCTTACCTGTTGCCCCCGCCACGACCTGCCCCACAATTCGTCCCGGATAAAACTGTAGGTTCGCCTCCACATCGTCTGTGCCCACCGTGAGAAACTTGCAGGTCTTCGCATAGGTGCTTGGGTCCGGGGCGTCTTTCTTCCAGTAATACTCACTGGCCGTAATCAAGTATTCACCTGGCATGATGCCGGCCAGGGCATAACGCCCGTTGGCGTCGGTGTTCTCCGCAGCTACGTCGTCCCCGCATACAGCGGACTGTGTGATGACGCGGATTCCCGGGACTGCCTGGCCACGACATGTGAGGTGGCCACTTACGGTGACGCCGGGCAGGTTAGCAAAGTCGACGTGACTGGTTTGGCCACTGACGACTGTGGCACGGACCATTCGCCTCCAGGCCTCACCTTGGTACAGGGTAACCCGGTAGCTTGCTGGGGCCAGATTATCAAACTGGAAACTGCCGTCAGGCGCAACACTTTGCGGGCCATACTCGAAGACCCGGCCCTGCACGACCACGGCTGCGTCTTCAAGGCTTAGGTTGGGATAGCCCTGGACAGTCCCGCGAATCGTTCCGCCCTGGAACAGTTGCAACGACGCAAAATCGGAACGCTCTGCTGACCACTTGATAAACGGGTTGCGTAGTGCGGCCGGTGCGTAATCACTATGCTGAACCACGAGGACAAAAACGTGATTCCTCACCACTCCGGCAATCTCAAAGTTCCCGGCCTCGTCGGTCTGGGCCATGTGGATGTCGTATCCGGATGAGTAGGGATCATCCAGCATATCGCTGGTGACCTGGCCGGGCCCGACGTCTGGGCAACTAAACAGTATCACCCGCGCGCCCGCGACGGGCTCGTCGGCTTCGTCTCTGACGAGACCGCGAACCGTTTCTTCCTCCTCAGCGGCCGCCCCCTCCCGCATCGTTCCCAGGACCACGACTATGGCCAGCGCGATGGTCAAACAGGCAATGGACAGAGGGAATCTAATGCTACTGGCTTCCTTTTGCACTGCTCACACCTCCAGTGTCCAGCACGGTAGCCCTTACTGCTGAAGATAATAGTTCGAATTGCCCCTGATTGTTACCTTCCGTGGCACGCTGTGACTTCGTAGATGGCGGCCGTTCACAATACAAGTA
Source organism: Candidatus Zipacnadia bacterium (assembly GCA_029820565.1). Lineage (GTDB taxonomy): Bacteria > Armatimonadota > Zipacnadia > Zipacnadales > Zipacnadaceae > JALGTV01. Next base: position 11,526 of record JALGUR010000074.1, on the reverse strand, counting down.
GCGCTACGACGGTCGCGATCAGCAGGGCGCGGATGAGACTGCGGGCGTCACCGGAAACAAGCCCAAACACCGCCGCCAAGGCGAAGAATAGACCTATCCCGGCGAGGCGCAGGTTAGTGTGAGCGGGCACTACGGCGGCGACGCGAATGGCAAATTCATCGTCACTGCCCGCCTGGGTCATCACCACGTCCTCTTGCATATCGTCCTGCTCCAGGTAACTGCGCAGACGGGTGACGAAGAAGTCGCCCGCGCCCAGGCCTAAATCGGCGCCGTGGGTGCTGCTCAGATAATCCGGGAGAGCGCCGGCGTACTCGACTAATAGGGAACCAGCCCCGGCCTGTGCCAGGCTGTGGCGGAACTGCTGCTGGTAGTAGGCGGGAAAGTCGCCACCGCGAAAATCAGACGTCAACTCAACTTGCTCCGTATTATAGTTGGGGGAAGTAACTCGGTGGCGAGCAATGACATAGAGGAGCACTTCTACTTCGTCGGTGCTACTGACCGCCGAGATCCGCAGGGGATAGACCGGCTCGGGGGTATCAAAGCATAGGCGCAATGGGCGCATCGGTTCGGTCGCTGGACGATAACCGTCGCCCAAACCCGGTGGCGGCTGAGCACCATTGTCCTCGGCTGCGGTCGGGCTGATCTTCGCCGCCACAAAAAACGAGGACTTGTCTACATAGTAGTCTAATTCATCCTGATGGCCGGCGGGATACGCGTAGCCATTGGCATTCAGCCATCCCACCAGGTCTGAGCTCTCACCGGCTGAGAGGATGGCAATGTCATAGTCGTCAACTTGCAGCGTCTCCCACACGCGCACCGACTGATACTGCTGGGACTTGGAACTACTGCTGCAGCCGAACACTCCACAGGCGTTGTACCCATAGTAGCCATAGACCGCCGGTTCGGTTAGGTAGTAGAGGTCCTCAAAGATGTCAGGCGAGACAGTGGAAATATCGCTGCACCTCGGCAGTTGGGGGACTGGTATTACCCAGGCAAAGTCAGATTTGTCGCCATCGTAGGCGGTCTGGAGGATCAATACCTCGCGCCCGGCGTCGTACACTACTATGGCCCGCTGGTCAGCGGACTGGGCACTACCAGCGAATTGCGGGAAAAATCCGCCGTCGGCCCAAGCGGTCGGGGACACTACCAATAAACATACCGTCAATATCGGCCAGCGGCCTGTCCTATTCATGCCTGTCGCCTCCCTGATGACTATATGTCGGTGGAAATCAATAGTTTTGACGAGAGGAAGCACGCATAGGTTCCATTGAGCCGACACTCACGTCACAAAGCCCTCTCCCCGACTCAGTGGTCAGCGAAGGGTTGGTTGTTGGTGCACCTACCCGGTACGGCGGACCTCAAATATCCGCTCGCGAGGTTGAGCCTGGATTTGGTAATCCTTAGGCGGCTCTAAGGTTTGGGCGATGCGCTCCTTGTCCAGCCCTAACTTCTCCAGGCGCTCGTAAATCAGCGTCCAGACGCATTCGCGCTCGGTGTCAACTTCGCACATGCCTTCATCCGCGCCGCCGCAGGGGCCGTTGAGTTGACCTTTGGGGCACCGAGTAACCGGACAGACACCGACATATTTGTCCAGAACGCATGCTCCGCACATTGAACACCATTCAAACATCTGGCCGTGCCGTAGGGTATCGCCCAGAAACAGAGAATTACAGCCGGGGAGGACTAACGTGTCGCATTTCTCAGCAACTGCCTGCACGCCGGCTCCGCAAGCCAACACCAGGATAGCGTCGGCGGCCTGCACCTCTTCCTTCTGCTGACGCAGCAGGCGCGCGGTATCCAGTACCTCACAGGTTGCGTTGGGCACGACGCTGCCAGTAACTGTCTTACCCGCTTCCCGAAGATTATTGGTCATCTCCTCAACTTCGTACTCCCCACCAGTCTGGCATTCAGTAGCACATTCGCCACAGCCGACAATAAAGATGCTGTCGCTTCCCTCCAGTATCTCCAGGACTTCCTCAAAGGGCTTGCTCTCGGTAATTATCATGCTTGCAACACCTCTTTAATCGTATAGGTTGAAATAGATGTTAATACTACGACTGCTGCAAAAGACAATGCAAGAGGCCCTGCACCAATAAGATGGATAAGATTGGCTCGGTGCAGATTAATATACATACATCGGGCCAAGCATAACCCTACTGCACATTGTGCAACAGTGTAGTTAATGCCCGGCCTCTCCCCTATTCCCTATGTTGGAGTCAATCAACAGCCTCCCGCTGCTCCAGGGCCTTAGCCCTTTTCGCCAGTTCAGCAGGAATTTCCTTCTCGGGGTGCTTCTGATAGTAATCATACAAGGCGGCCACAATGCCGTCCTCAGCCAGTACCGAGCAGTGCAATTTTATGGCCGGCAGGCCTCCTAATTCTTCAACCACATCCAGATTAGTAACTTGCAAGGCTTCCTTGAGAGTCTTGCCCTTGATTAACTCGGTCAAGACCGAACTGCTGGCAATGGCCGCGCCACAGCCGAAGGTGGCGAATTTTATGTCCTCAATAGTCTCGGTCTCATCGTCAACCTTTATGGTAATTCGCATGAGATCCCCGCACACGGGACTGCCCACTTCGCCGCGGCCATCGGCCTCTTCTATCTCGCCCATATTGCGGGGATTGCGGAAGTGTTCTATCACTTCGTCACTGTATTGCATAATCTGGCTTAATCTCCTGTGATGAATGACTGAGCGAATTGAAGATGTCTACCACAGTCATCAAGTTGTTGACTGTGTTAGCATGAGTTTCGTCGCCTGATTGAATTAGTATATCACGGTGGAAGGCGATTGTCCAGAGTCTGATTAAAGATGCCCCAGGGCCGCTGAATAGGAGTGCTTGACAGAAACCACTACTGCACATATAATTCCATTATGTGTAGTACCTCCTCCGGTGGAAGGTAGGTGGTGTTTGGTTGCTGACAGCCGTCGGCCGACAGGTCATAGCTTTTTTTGCTTACTTCGGGCAGACTACCCAACTGCATGTTGACAACCTGCGGGGTCTGCTGACCGGCAAATTAGAGTACCGCACTACTATCAGCCAAATGGCTCATATTGGCGTCAGTTCTCTGCCTATCGCCGCGGTTACGATGGTGTTTTCGGGGATGGTTATCGGGTATCACGCGGCGATTCAGGCCAGTAAGTTCGGGGGTGGGGGGTATGTGGGATGGCTGGTGGCCGAGATAATGTGTCGCGAACTGGGGCCGGTATTGGTCTGCTTTGTGATAGCGGCGGAAGCAGGTTCGGCAATGGCAGCAGAACTGGGGACGATGAAGGTGACCGAACAGATTGACGCCCTGCGCACAATGGCCACCAATCCTGTGGATTATCTGGTGCTGCCTCGTTATGTGGCCTGTCTGGTTATGGTACCGCTACTCGTCTTTGTGGGCGATATAATAGGCGTGACGGGGGGCTACTTTATGGCCGTACTCAGTCCTTATATCAGCCATGTAGTGTACTTCAGCAGCATCCCGGGGAATTTAGAGGCGTGGACAGTGATAGCCGGAATCCTTAAGTCTGTAGTTTTTGGCCTTATCATTGCGATTGTGGCTTGCCATCAAGGGCTGACCTGCGGCCAGGCCTCCGAAGAGGTGGCGCGCGCCACGACCCGATCAGTGGTGTACTCCATAATGCTAATTTATGGGGCAAATCTGCTACTCACTATTATTCTGTTCCCACCCGGATAATGTCAAAGGTCCCCGAACCCATAATTGAGGTTAACAATCTGTGGTACAGGACTGGCGATGCTGATATATTGGCTAACGTTAGTTTTGAGGTCCAGCGCGGGGAAATTTTTGGCGTGATGGGAATGTCGGGAGCGGGTAAGACGACCTTGCTGCGCCTGCTTATGCGACTGGTTGACCCTGATGAGGGCGACATTATTATAGCCGGAGAATCTATCATGGGACTCTCCGAGACGCAACTGAGCCGCATCCGAGCCAATATAGGGATGTGTTTTCAGTATTCGGCGCTGTTTGATTCAATGACCGTGGCCGAGAACGTGGCCTTCGGGCTGCGCCGGGGCAGTAAACTGTCGGAAGAAGAGCTCCGAAGGAAAATTGCTGAGCACCTGGAAATAGTGGGTATGCACGACACCGAGGAGAAGATGCCGTCGGAACTATCTGGCGGGATGAGGAAGCGGGTGGGTATCGCCCGCGCCCTGATTCTTAACCCCGACATAATGCTGTACGATGAGCCCACCGCCGGTCTGGACCCGATTATGGCCTCGGTAATTGACAACCTGATTGTGCGGCTGCGCGATGAGTTTGGTATGACCTCCGTGGTGGTAACTCACGAGGTTGACGAACTGATGAGCATAAGCGACCGGATTATGATGCTGTATCAGGGACGAATTACGGCTTGCGGTAGCCCGGCAGCGCTGCAACAGTCTGACAATCCCTACGTCCAGCAATTTGTCCACGGAACCGCTCACGGACCGATACAACTGTGAGTCCGAGGCAGACGGTGAGCGGCCCATAACCTTCGTGCATTAAGGGGGCATTGACGGTGGCGGAAGCTAAGGTAGGGGCACTGTTCTTAATCACTATCGTCTTGATAGCCGTCGTTGCGGCCTATTTAGGGCAGTATACTCTGGGCGCGAGAGTTGATGAGATCATAGTTCATTTCGCCGATGTCCAGGGGCTGCAGGCCGGAGGCGAGGTGAGGCTGGCCGGGGTAAAGATTGGCAGAGTAGTCAATATTGCGCTGGCAGAGCATGAAGATTATCCCGAGCAGCCCGTAGCCGTCCGCTTAGGCATAGACCAGACAGTCAACTTGTATGATACCGACCAGTTTGTGGTCGAGCAAGGTGGGCTGGTAGGCGAGCAATACATTAGTGTCCGTCGGCCGACTGCCGAGCAGATTGTCCAGAAGTGGGGAGCAGACTATGTGCCCCACGCTATAGGATCCGGAGCGGACCGGCCCGGGGGAAAAGTGGTCGGTTTCGCTGCTCTGGCCCACCAGACCCAGGAGCTTATGGACGAAGCCAATACCACATTGCAGGCCATCCGGACTACCTATGCCGACAAGGGTGCTCGGGAGCAACTTCACCAGATTCTGGTGAATGTCAATCGGGCTACGGCTCAGGCTAACAAAATAGCCGACCAAGCGCTGATATTGGCTGAAACGTTAGTGCGTAGCGGCGAGACGGCCCAGCCGCAAATCGCTCAGATACTGGCGGATGTTAGCCAGGCTGCGGGAGACATCAGAGCTACGTCGGGGCAGATTCGGCTGACTACTACCGCCTTCATTAACGGTGGGATGCCGCAGCATATAGTGCAGACAACCAGCAATATCAGTGCGGCCAGCGAGGATATCAAGGAGGTCAGCGCTGCGGCCAGAGAGATGATTGCGACCCCGGAAGCCAAGCAGCAAGTGCAGAGCATGAGGGCCAATCTGGCGGCAGCCTCCGAGAGTGTGAAAGCACTGACGGCACGAATGGCAGAGATTGTCGGCGATGAGCAAACAGTCGCCAACTTGCGGGCTACCGCGGCTAATCTGCGCGAGAGCAGCGATAATCTTCAAGTCATTACTGAGCGAGCCGAGCAATTCTTTACTAAAGAGGGTAATCTGGAAAATATTGAGGCAACTTTGGAGAATGTTCGGATGGCCAGCGACCAGGGCGTGGCCGTGACCCGCAAGGCTGACCGGGCCCTTGACCGCGTAGAGGGGACGATGGATAGGCTCGGTGAGCTAGCTGGACATTTTCAGCCGCGCTGCTCCGACGGTTACGTAGATTTGCAGGCGGTTGAAGAGCGGGGTCTGCGGGCGGATTTCAATTGGAACTTGCAATATGGCGATAATCCCTTGGATTTCTGGCGGGTAGGGGTCGGAGACGTGGGAGTCCACGAGGTGCTTACTCTGCAGAAGTCACTGCCCTTGAGCTCCCGAGCCTGGGGCCGACTGGGACTGATACAGTCAAAGGCAGGGCTGGGACTGGACTACCGACTATCCTCGTATTTGACTCTGGAGACCGAGACGTATGATCCTGAAGATATACAGGTCGACCTGCGCGGCATCTATAAGATGAATCCCCAGTGGTCGTTGTTGTTGGGAGTAGGAGATTGCTTTGGCTCCAAGGATCCCTTTATAGGTACGCGAGGGCTGGTTACTTTCCGCAATCAGAGAAAGGATAAGACCGACTGATGGAAGTTATTCTATTAGACGATGTACAAAATGTAGGTCATGAGGGGGACGTTGTAGAAGTGGCGGATGGCTATGCTCGCAACTATCTGATTCCCCAACAGTTAGCCGTTCAGGCGACTGCCGGGGGGCGTAAACAATTACAAGATCGCCACCGATCTATTGAGCAACGCGAGACACAAAAGGGCGACGAGGCTGAAGACTTGGCCGAGCGACTTCGGGAGCAGGGCTTGGTAATAGAGACATCAATTGGTGCGGGCGGGCGGCTGCATGGGCAAATTACTCCCCAGCAGATTGTCACTGCTGTCGCCGAACAGTTTGGTGTGACTATTGACCGCCGCGACATTGACATTCCCGTGCCTATCCGTGAGGCAGGCGATTACCTAATATCGGCCACACTATATAAAGACGTTACTGCTGAATTACCGATCCGTGTGACTGCGGCGGGGGCAGAAGGTGCGGAACAGGTGGAGCAGACGAGCCACGAAGAGCCTGAAGAAACAAGTGAATAGCCTGAGTGTTCAACTGGTGCGCGGCGATAGACAAGCAGTGCGCCGTGTCAAGAGTGATGTTTGCCGGAGAGGGAATCAGCGGCGGTGACCGTAGACACTTTGAAGGAACAATTTGAACAGTTTAAGGATAAACTGCCGCCCCAGGATTTGGGGGCCGAACAGGCGACGCTGGGCGCGATTCTCGTTGAGCCCGGAGCGGCCAGTCGGGCTATGGCGATTGTGGAGGAAGAAGATTTCTATCGGGAAGCCCACCGCATTATATTCCGGGCTATGGTGGCGGTTCACACTCGCAATGAGCCGGTAGACTTGGTGACTGTTAGCGCCGAATTGCGCCGCCACGAACAGTTAGAGATGGTCGGCGGCGGGGAGTATCTGACTGCTCTAATTGGGGAGGTGCCGACGGCAGCTCATGTGGTGCGTTACGCTACTATTGTGGCGGAGAAGTCAGTACTGCGCAAATTGATCACGGTGGGTAGCAACATTCAGCAGATGGCGTACGCCGACCCGGAGGATCTTGGGCAGGTATTAGATGGGGCCGAGCAGCAGATATTCGAGATTGCCCAGCGGCGCGTCTCCAGCGACTTCACCCCTATCGGTCCTTTAGTCACCGATACTTTTGAGAAGTTAGAACAAGTCTTCGCTCAACCGGGTTACATAACCGGGACCCCTACTGGTATCAAAGACCTTGACAAAATGACTTCGGGTCTGCAGAACGGAGATTTGATAATCATAGCCGGCCGACCGTCTATGGGGAAAACCTCCCTGGCTGTGGCAAACGTGGCGCGTCACGCAGCAGTGCAGCATAACGTGGGCACCGGCATCTTCAGTCTGGAGATGTCTAAAGAGCAACTGGCAGAGTTGATATTGTGCTCCCAGGCTCAGGTCAATGCCTGGGCGCTGCGCCGGGGAATGGCCAAGGAAGATGATTGGAGCAATATTGGGCATGCCCTCACCTACCTCCCGGATGCCCCTATTTTTGTTGATGACACCCCGGCTATACCTATCTTAGAATTGCGCTCCAAGGCGCGACGACTGAAGTCCGAGCACGACATAGGTCTTATCGTTGTAGACTATCTGCAATTAGGCACCGCTGGGCCCCGGTTCGGCGGGGATAACCGTCATCAGGAGATTTCGGTGATTGCCCGCGCGCTGAAGGGATTGGCGCGGGAGTTGAACGTGCCAGTAGTCGTCCTGTCCCAACTCAGCCGTCGGGTGGAACAACGGGAAGATAAGCGCCCCATCCTCTCTGACCTGGCGGAAAGCGGGTCAATAGAGGCCGAGGCTGACCTGGTCTGCTTCCTGTATCGGCCCAACTATTATAAGCGCAGAAGAGCTATGGAGAGGGCCGCTCAGAATGGCGGGGCGCCCCGGCAGCCCGACCTCCCGGCCGATACCCCCGATCCGGCTGAGATAATAATTGCCAAACACCGCAACGGGCCGGTAGGCACGGTTGATGTGATGTTCCACCCCGCTTATCGTCTGTTCTTTGGCACCGATCAGTTTCACGACTCTCAGGAGGCCCAATGAAGGTACTAATTGTCGGTTCCGGGGGCCGAGAACATGCCCTTAGTTGGAAGATAGTCCAAAGTCCTGCGGTACAGACCCTCTACGCAGCCCCGGGCAATGCCGGCATTAGCCAGATTGGGCAATGTGTGGACGTAGACGTGGAAGACCTGGAGGGGTTGGCTGACTTTGCCCAGCAGCAACAGATTGACCTTACCGTGGTCGGCCCGGAAGCACCTCTGGTGGCCGGGATAACGGACACCTTCGTCCAGCGTGGGCTGCGAATATACGGCGCTACACCCGCAGCAGCCCGCCTGGAAGCCAGTAAGTCCTTTACCAGTGAACTACTGCGCAAATATGGCATCTCGGATTTGCGTTTTGCGATCTTTGATGAGCCCGGCCCGGCCAAGGCGTGGGTACGGCGGGAAGGTGCGCCGATAGTGGTGAAAGCCGACGGGCTGGCCGCGGGCAAAGGCGTCAAGGTAGCGGCTACCATTGAGGAGGCCGAAGCCCATATAGACCGCTGCATGGTGGAGGGGGCCTTTGGGGCATCCGGGAAGAAGGTAATAATTGAGGAATGCCTGGTCGGTCAGGAGTGCTCCATAAAAGTCTTCACCGACGGCGAGACTGTGGTGCCAATGGTCCCCTCTCAGGATTATAAGCGGATTGGCGATGGTGACACGGGCGATAATACGGGTGGCATGGGCTGTTACTCGCCGGTGCCGGCAGTGGACCCGGAGACGTTTGACTACATACTGAACCGCATAATCAAGCCCACCGTGCAGGCCATGGCGGAGGAGGGCACTCCCTACGTAGGCACGTTGTACGCCGGCTGCATATTGACTGATGAGGGGCCCCAACTGTTGGAGTATAACTGCCGCTTCGGTGACCCCGAAACTCAGGTAGTGCTGCCTCGGTTAGAGACCGACCTGGTGGAGATTCTCCAGGCTACGGTGGAAGGGCGGCTCAACGAGATTGAGGCGCAGTGGCGCGACGAGCGCTGCGTTTGTGTGGTCGTGGCCTCCGGCGGATACCCGGGCCATTATGATAAGGGCAAACTTATCAGCGGTCTGGCCGAGGCTGAAGCGAAAGATGAGGTCGTGGTCTTCCATGCGGGCACGGCGCGGCGCGATGATGATTTTATTACCAACGGGGGCCGAGTGTTGGGAGTTACCGCTCTGGGTAGCAGCTTCCGTGCGGCTCGCGATCGGGCATATAACGCTGTCAGGTTAATTGACTTTGAGAAGATGTACTACCGCACTGATATTGCGCTACGGGCTGTAGAGGCAGAAGGCACATAAGATCGGGCGCGTAGCGCAGGTTCTCTAACCTGCGCAAAGTTGCAGTCAGGGCGGGGTTAGAGAACCCCGCCTACGCGATGAGTTAATCGAGAATTGAGCACTACCAGGAGCGTGAAAGGTGGCTAAAGTCGGCATTGTATTAGGCAGTAACTCGGACCGGGAGGTTATGTCCTCCTGTATGCAAACATTGCAGCAGTTGGGGATTGAATATGATATTACCGTGGCCTCGGCGCACCGCACGCCTGAGCGGGTGGCCGAGTACGCAAGCAGCGCGGCGGAGCGCGGTATTACTGTGATTATTGCCGCAGCAGGTTGGGCCGCGGCCTTGCCCGGGGCGCTCGCCGCCCATACTAATCTGCCCGTGATCGGCGTGCCCATCTCCAGTTCGCCTATCGGGGGCCTGGATGCCCTGTATTCTATGGTGCAAATGCCACCGGGTGTGCCGGTAGCCACAGTGGGAATAGACACAGCAAAAAATGCGGCTATCCTGGCCGCCCAGATTCTGGCTCTATCTGATTCTGAATTAGCCCAGCGCCTGGAAGCATACCGCGCCCAGATGCGCCAGTTAGTTGAGGAGAAGGCGGCGCAGATAGAGCAGAACAAAGATTGCCGGAGCCATTCTTAGCGATAAACATCTCAACCCCAGTAACTAAGTCCTGAGGTACGGCGGTATATGTCTATGGATAACCGTAATTGTAGTGAATGCCAGATTATGTCCCAATGGGGTGGTGCTGCGCCATCCTGGGGGGATGCTTGTGGCATATTTGGGGTCTATGCGCCGGGGCAGGATGTGGCGCGGCTGACATTCTTTGGGCTATACGCGGTGCAGCATCGTGGCCAGGAAAGCGCCGGCATTGCCGTGGGCCACGACGGGGGAATTCACGTCCATAAGGATGTGGGACTGGTTTCGCAGGTATTTGACGAGGAGACTATCAGCCAGCTGCACGGGCAGATAGCGATGGGCCATGTGCGCTACTCCACTACTGGTTCCAGCGGCATAGAGAATGCCCAGCCTATGATTGGCGAGCATCACAGTGGGCCTTTCGCCCTGGGCCATAACGGTAACCTGATCAACACTGTGGCGCTGCGCGAAGAGTTGCAGCAACAGGGCGTAGAGTTCGACACCACCAGCGATACCGAAGTCATCGTCAAACTGATTGAGCAGTCGTCAGCGACCCGTCTGGAAGAGGCTATCGCCGAGGCAATGCACCAGATGCAGGGCGCCTACTCGCTGATAGTGATGGCCCCCGACCGAATTATTGCGGTGCGCGACTCCTATGGCATCCGGCCACTGTGCATTGGTCGCTTCAACACCAGCGGCTGGGTCCTATCTTCTGAGACCTGCGGGTTACACGTAATTGATGCCAAGTTCATCAGGGAAGTGGAGCCGGGGGAGATTGTCACTCTGGACGACTCCGGTGTGAATGCCTGGCAAGTTATTGAACCCGAGCGCAAGGCCTGTTGCATATTTGAGTTCATCTACTTTGCCCGGCCCGACAGCCATATCTACGGGCGCAATATCTATATGTCGCGGGTGCGGATGGGCAATATGCTGGCTACCCAGGCCCCGGTAGAAGCCGACTTAGTTATTCCGGTTCCTCAAACGGGGGTACCGCACGCTATCGGCTATGCGCAAGTTTCAAAAATCCCGTTCGGGCATGGCTTTATAAAGAATACTTATATCCACCGCACTTTCATTGATCCTGATCAGCGCCTGCGGGAGTTAGGCGTGAGAATGAAACTGACTCCGCTCAAAGAAGCAATAGCCGGTAAGCGTATCGTAGTGGTAGACGACTCAATCGTGCGCGGGACTACCACCGGCCCGGAAATTGACTTACTTCGCCAGGCCGGAGCCCGCGAGGTACATCTGCGTATCAACTGCCCCCCTATCCGCTATCCGTGCTTCTATGGCATTGACACTTCCACGCGCGAGGAACTTATCGCCGCGCGAATGACTGTCGGGGAAATTTGCCAACACCTGGGGGCTGATAGCCTGGAATACCTGAATATGCCCAATCTGATAAAGGCAGTAGGACTGCCCAAGGTCAACTTCTGTACGGCCTGTTTTGA
>JALGUR010000130.1 GCA_029820565.1 Candidatus Zipacnadia bacterium | reverse complement strand
TTCTCCTGCCAACCAAACTGAGCCATGCCAAGGGAATGAGTTGGCACGCGCAAGGGCGAAGCCATCATGGTAATATCGGGGCTAACGTCAGCTACGCAAGGGGACGCAACAACTAATTCTCGCCTGCTATGCCCTGTCTCCTGATCGCCCGCACTGCGGCGGAAAGCGCCTCATAGGTGAAATCTCCGTCGTATCTGGAGCCATTGATGAAGAAAGTAGGCGTACCATTGACGCCACTGCGCGCCCCCTCCAGTCGCTGTTGACGAATGTGAGCCTCAATTTCTTCACTCTGGATGTCTCGGGCAAATTTGTACAGGTCGAGTTCCAGCTCCGCTGCGTACTGTCCAATGTGCTGGTCGTCCAACTCCCCGCGGCTCTCAAATAGCCTGGCGTGCATCTGCCAGAACTTATCCTGACGACCGGCAGCTTCCGCAGCCAGGGCTGCAGCCATCGCCTGCGGATGGGTGCTCATTAGGGGAAAGTGGCGGAAAACGAACTTCACGTTGCCTTCCTCAGCCGCCAAGAGCTTCTCGGCTTCAACATAAGCCCGCTGGCAGGCCGGGCACTGATAGTCACCATATTCCACAATGGTAACTGGTGCCTCAGCCGGCCCCCGTGTCCAATCCTCTTCAGACACTGGTACACCAAGCCTGTGGACCCCGTCGCGTTTCCGGATAGTCACAGTTACTCGCCCTCCTGCAAGCTCTCAAGAGCCTCGAATAGCCGGTCCACACCCGGATTTTCTGCTATCGGTGACACATAGCTGTACTGAATGATGCCTTCAGGGTCGACGATGAACAGAGCCCGCTCGGACACTCCATCGTCTCTCATTACGCCGTACAGTTCGGCCACCGCTCCTTTAGGATGAAAGTCACACAGCAAGGGGAAGGTAATGCCCTTGCTCTCGGCCCACGCCTGGACGGCCCAGACGTTGTCCACCGAAATGCCCACGAGTTTCGCATTTAACGCTTCGAACTCATCCAGGAACTCCTGAAACAGGGTCATTTCGTCTCCGCAAGTGGGACTCCAGGCCGCCGGGTAGAACGCCAGAATGACGTGCTTGCCTTCTTCCAGAAAATCAGACAGCTCTACGATGTCTCCCTGGGCTGTGTGCAACTCAAAGTCGGGAGCCCTTGAACCTGACTCTAACGCTGCCATATGTTACCACCTCATCATAGATTGCCGTGCCGCCTCTGCAAGCGTCCCCTTTGCCATCCGCTACCCTCATCCCTCTACAATCCACTGCTCCTCGCTCAAGTACCATGAGTCGGGGTGATCGAGATACTCCAGAGTAGTAGCGAGCAAATTCAGGTGGCCTCGTTCCTCCTCGGTGAGAAACTCGTAGAATTCCCGGGCATTGTGGTCGGTAGCCTGCTCCGCCTGAGTGCGATAAAGGTCAATACTCTTGCGTTCAAATTCCATAGCACCGTTGTACAACTCGCTCAGTTCAGTATCCTCGGGGACGCCCTCCTCAATCTGTGCTAGCGCCTGTTGAAATATACTGGCTGCCTCCTGGCGCGCATCGTGAGCGCTCACCTCTATTTGGTTCATGGGCGGCCATTTATGCTTCTCTTCCATAGCTTGGTAGTAAGCCATGAAATACTGCTTGTGCTGCTGTTCCTCCTCTGCCAGCCATTGAAAGGTGCTTTGGGCCAGGGGATTCCGTGCTCTATCTGCTGCCTGCAAGTAGTACTGACGGCCGTCATCTTCCAGTTGCATGGCCTGCTTGATAACACTCAATACCTCGTCCATTTAGCCATCCTCCTGGGTAATATACTCGTCTGCTGTCCAGTCACCTGGCAGTGCTCGCTGCTCCCCGTCGCTCGGCTTCCTGCCAGCAGCTAGTTCTGCAGATAGGCTTTCAGCTCGTTCAGCTCGTAGACGTGAGAGCGCTCTTCATCCAGGATGGTCTGCAAGACGCCGGCTTCCTGGCCCAATAGATTCTGCAGCTCCTGGTAGAAGAGGATAGTGTTCTTTTCCATCTGGAGCGCTATGTTGATGGCCTCAACTTCACTGGTAGCATCTTCGGCCAGCTTCCGAGCTATCTCTTCGTCGGGGAGCATATTGCTATCAACCAGGGCCAACAAGTACTGCTGGTACTGGTCAGATAGTTGACCGGCTTGCAGGGAACTGAGCGCCCGCTGCACGTCCTGCTGCCCGAGTAGACGCCGAAACGTCTTCTCATGTTCGCGCTCCATTCCCACTAAGCGCTGACACTCGGCTCTGACGCGCTCGCTGCTGGCTATGGTGGCCAGCTGCTCGTAAAAGGCGGCACCCTGGCGCTCGGCCTCAATAGCAATCTCCAGAATGTGCTCTGTTGCAAAAGATATCGTCACAGATTTGACCTCCTTGTCTGTTTTAGTAATATACCCTTCCTTGCCATTGGCTAAGCCCCTCCCTTGGCGAAGAAGGTACTGTGCTACTACACGCCGAATGATTGTTTTGAATTGTGTTGTGCTTGAGGCGAGGCCGTCGCGGAGATTGCTGATGGAATCCGCACCGATGTTCCGGGCCAGCGAGATATTACAGATGACCGTTGAGATAGAGCAATCGGGGTTGGCCTTCTATGAAGCTTGCGGCATCGCCCCTGTTATGCACCTACACAGTGCTGCAAGACCGGACAAGCAGCTATGGACATTGTTATTGCCACGTTGAAGCATGCTCTCTTGATCACGGCATTCGTCTTTATGATGATGCTGCTGATCGAGTATATTAACGTCCTCACCCGTGGCGTCTTGACGCAGCGGCTACGACGCGGAGGCTGGCAAGCCTACATCCTGGCTATCTTGTTGGGGGCAACTCCAGGATGTCTGGGGGCATTTGCCGTTGTGACGCTCTACGAGCAC
>JALGUR010000073.1 GCA_029820565.1 Candidatus Zipacnadia bacterium | reverse complement strand
GGCCGGTATCGGGGGCGGGTGGTGGTTGAGATAGAAGGGACCGGCCAGAAATTGGAGAGTCGGCTAAGGCTTGTCATTGAGCCATTCCGGTTCCCCGACGAGCCCACGCTTGCGCTGGGGATGTGGGACGACATGAACGGCAGGGGCGGCCCGGGCAACATCCCCGCGACCGTTGCGCACATGCGATCGTATCACTACAATGCCCCTTGGGCTACGGCAGAAGTCTTCCCTCACCCCCAGGCAGATGATTTTGACGCGGCGGGTAATCTGACCAGGCCGTTGGACCTATCCGAGTTCGATGATTGGGTAGCTATGTGGCCCGGCGCTCGATACTATATGGTATTTGCACATGTGCCCGCGGTCTTCGGCTCGAGCTTCGCAGGAGCGGCTCTGGGCACCCCCGAGTTCAAGCAGCGAGTTGGTGCGGCGATGCGGGCCTGGGCCGACCATGCCCAAGAAATCGGTATTGACCCCCACCGGATCGGGATCCTGCTGGTAGACGAGCCAAGAAATGCGGAACAAGACCGTTGCATTCTGACCTGGGCGGAGGCCATCAAGGCGGGTGCACCTGAACTACTCATATTCGAGGATCCCTGCCATATTGCGCCGCAGAACGCCGAAGTCCAGGAAATGTTCCAAATATGCGATATTCTGTGTCCCAATCTTTCCCGTTACCGTCGAGGGGGTGCTTCGGTGACTAAGTTCTACGAGGATTTACGGCGGGATGGGCGCGAATTGTGGTTTTACTCGTGCACGAACGGGCCGCCCGTTGCGGACCCCATCGCCTACTACCGGGCTCAGGAGTGGGAATGTTGGAAAGCCCAGGCGACAGGCACCGCCTTTTGGTGCTATGGCAGAGGGAGTGCCAACCCCTGGAATCAACTGGGAGCCAAATCCGAAATATATTCGCCGGTATACATTGAGGCGGACTCGGTCACTGACGGCAAACATTGGCTGGCGATAATTGAAGGCATCCAGGACTATGAGTACTTGAGGATGCTGCAGGACCGGGTGGCTGAACTGAAAGCTGGCGGGAACAGTAGCGAGGCCCTTGCTCAGGCAGAGAAGCTACTCGCTACGCTCCCTGACCAGGTGATTGCCGCCGCCGAGGAGGGCGACCTTACCGCCTGTGATAGGGGGCGAGGCCAAGTCCTGGATGCTCTGTTGCGCCTGCGAGAGCAGGGAGCCTGACAGGTAACGCAAATAGCAAGGTAGCTGAGCGCTTGCCGTGGCAATTCTCCATAAGAGTCTGGACACCCGCATGCCAGTAGTCATCCCTGACACCAACGTCATACAGATCATCGGCGGCCGGGCCTACTGCGATTCAGGTAGGCGTGCGTAATGTGGTGGTGAGCGATGTTTTCACATCTGACGGTACAGTGGACTACTTCAAGTATGACCCGGACGGTGACGCTGGGCTGGAGCGGCCAGAGATTAACTTTACCATCGAAGACGAAGCAGACGCGCACGAATACGAGTACATTGTCTACATGCGGGAGTCTATCCCGACGGGATGGACCAAGTCGGATTGGGAGATAGATGAAGACGCAGCCTACACCACTGGACAGGTCACTGCTCCGGGCAGTGTTGAGGCCGAGTGGAATGGCGCCGAGACGCCTAAGGGCGACCCCGACGAGATGCCGGCGGGGGTCTATACCTTTGACATCTTCGTCAAGGAGTATGACGACGTGGATTCTCCGGAGCGGGAACGGCTGGACGCGTGGATAATAGAGGTCAGTGAGAGTGGCCAGGCCCGCTATTGGGGTCTGGGCAGAGCTACAATTGCAGGTGCTGATGACCTGCATTGCGGTTCGGTAGGCTCACCGCCCTGAGCAAAGCCGAAGGGTGGTTAACTGCAAGAGGATAGCGAGGCTGATGGGCAGTCCCTTACCAAAGCCGCAAGTCAGGCCAGCTTGGGCGTACAGTTGACAAGTGAACCAACGGTGCGGCTCCAACCAGCCCCCGGGACCTGGGTTACCGCTGAGCGGTGGTCACCAGCAGACAAGGAAGCGATATCAAAAGTAATTTCAAGCTGTCAATCTGATTGCATTCATAGCGCTGTCTCCAAGACCGAATAGTCTGTCAGCGATGACACAAGACCTCCTCAACGGTCTCGTACAGTAAAGTCAGTTTATCTTGTCAATACTCCTCTGGATGAACGGCTTACTGTCCGTTCTACTTGTTCTGACCCAAAGGGCTTCTTAATTGGGAAGCGGTTTTAGGTTATGTGGCTCATTGCCAAGCCTTATCCCAGTCATCAAAAACTGTCAGAAGCGATCCTCGCGTGACTGAGGCTATTCTGAAAGGAAGAGGTCCCCAATAAGAATAGAAGGTAATCGTTATTCGATGAGGAATATAGCCACAGTCTCGCGTTAGAGTCTCGTACTCGGCATAACCGGCTTTTAGTTTCGCACAGAAATAACCAGGGCTTTGTCCCGAATAGAGGGGGAGCTAAATTGGTTCAGCCGAGACACCATAGGAAGCTAACGTAGAGCTTTGTTATTGACGAGACAACATGCTCTATGCCCTGGTGCCATAAAGCTGCAGTACCAACATTGACTGGCGGCGCTGACTACACCAATATCATTGACTGAAACTAAGAGCGATAACTACGCCGGTACCGAAATAATGGGACAGTATACTCCTGTGGATGGAGTCATACTATTGAAGACACAGATTCGGATCTTACACATTATTACGAAGATGGTTGTGGGGGGCGCGTCGATTTCGGTGAAGTTGATAACCTCGCGGTTAGATCGGACTCTATTCGAGCCGTTCTTGGCCTATGGCCCCGGTGAACCGGAGGATGAGGAACTACCACCACCAGCAAATGTCGAGGCCATTAGACTTCCAGATTTGGTGAGACCGCTCTCACCTTATAGAGACTGGCAAGCCCTACGGCAGTTGCGCCAGGTAATTCGGCAGGTAGACCCAGCCATAATCCATACTCATAGCTCCAAAGCAGGCATTCTCGGGAGATTAGCAGGAAGGATAGCTAGAGTGCCGGTGATAGTACATCACGTGCGAGGATACAGTTTTCATGAGCACCAATATAGATGGAAGCGGCAGTTCTATGTAACTGTAGAACGCCTGGCGAGTAAGCATTGTGACGCCCTGCTCTTCGTCGGTAAACGGATGCTTGATAAGTTTCTTGAGCAAAACATCGGGAAACAAGAGATGTATCATATTGTACGCTCGGGGGTAGATTTGAAGGATTTTGCGCCTCGTACTCCGAGAAGCACAATCACAGCGCGCAACCGTCTACAGATAGGTGAGGACGCGTTTGTGGTAGGAACGGTAGGTCGCTTGAGTGCGCCAAAGTCGCCTGTGGACTTCGTCGCTGCTGCTCAGTATATCGCTCAGAAATTGCCGGGAGCTTTTTTTGTCTGGATTGGCGATGGGGAGCTGCGTAGGCAAACCGAGCAAGCAATTGAAAGAGCAGGATTAAGAGGTAGATTTTTATTGATGGGGAATTGCTCAGATGTAGGTGAATTGTACCCAGCCTTTGATGTCTTTATGTTGACGTCGCTGTGGGAGGGGTTGCCGCGAACTGTGGTAGAAGCTCTGGCGACGGGAGTGCCGGTGGTCGCAACTGCGGTCGGTGGCAATTGCGAGATTATCAGGCACGAGCATAATGGTCTACTCGCTGCGCCCGGTGACCCTCAAGCAGCGGCTGTATCCGTCTTGCGACTATCTGACGATAAGCAGCTATCGCGGCAATTGGCTGGGAATGGTCCGCCTTCTGCGCAAGAGTTTTCGATAGAGAAGACCGTGGCAGACCTTAGCAGTCTGTATATGAACCTGTTAAGAGAAAAGCAATAGGGATTACTACTTCACCCGAGAGGCACTGTCGGAGGTAATGCCACAGAAACTAATAACTGATAGGTAATAGTTATGAGTGATGATGCCCTGCGATTATGGATAGAAGTATGCCGCACGCGAATCAAGGTACTGGTATTATTCTTTCTGTTACCGGGTATAGCCAGCCTGCTGTGGTCAGCATATCTCATTCCTCGAACCTGGGCGGCGCGCACTACCCTAATGCCCTTGGTAACGAGTACTATGTCGGCAGCTCTGTCGGCAGAACTACGGGCGGCATTGCCCCTGGCACTACCCAGGAGCGGCGACATTAACCTAATCTATAATCTGCTGACCAGCCGCGATATAGCAGAGACGGTTATGGAAGAATGCAACTTAGTGCCGGTGCTATCACCTCAAGGCAAACGTGCCGCGGCACTGGAGCGATTGCAAGACTCTATCAACGTGAGGGTTACTGACAATAATTTGATCATTGTCTCAGTTAATTTGGGAGGCACGCCACGTGGTATATTTTCCCCTTCAGCTGACAGGGAAGTTCGTCAACTGGTGGCCACGATAGCAAATCAATATGTACATCAATTGTCGGCAAGACTCGAATCAGCCCACTATTCTCAAGCCAAACGCCAACGTGAGTTTATCGGAAAGCGGCTCGCCAATACGCGCCAAGAACTGCGACAGGCTGAGGAGCAGTTGGCTAACTTCCGCGCTGCCCATGAGTTGTACGCTCCTTCCCAGCAAAGCAGTGCCCTGGCTACTACTTTGGGGCAATTGGAGAGAGAAAAGCGAAGCGCCAATATACGGTTGTGGGCAGACAAGGCGCGACTGGCAGCGGCAACTAATCAGTTGAGCACGCAGCAACAGATGAAGCTGCAGGCCTTGACCAGCGAAAGAGATCCTGGCCTCGACAGTATTGAGGCGAAACTCGTAGATGCACAGGTCCAGTTAGTGCAGGCCCAACAGGTCGAAGGCAAAAGCGACCGTCACCCGGATGTACGGCGCCTCCGGGAGTCGATTAATTACCTCCAAACCCAGCTCCAGCAAAGGCTGTCCGCCGGGATGATCGAAGCAAGGAAGACCGAATCGTTAAATGCTGAGTGGGAGAAACTGAGCGGTGAAATCGTTACCTTGATATTGGATCGCGAGAGCACTGCAGCCCGGCTTGCGGCCATACAGAAGACTCTGAATAGTTTACGCAAGGAAGCCCAGGCCCTGCCGGATATTGAGAAGCAGTATGTCGAACTAAAACGGGCGGTAGAAATAAAGAATTCAGTGCTAAAGACGCTGGCCCAACAGTACGAGATGGCTCGCATTAAGGAAGCCGAGCAAGCCGTGGGCTTCCAGATAATCGATGAGGCAATCCCTCCCCAGTGCAAAACTAGCCCCAGCGTCGGCTTCAATAGCGTGATTGCCAGCCTATCTGGTCTGCTGATTGGACTAATAACAATGGCGCTGCTAGTAGTCTATAGTGAGGCGAAGAATAGTTCCGACCCAGCCTAGCAGCTTGTCGGAGAACTGTCCGCGGGCCAGCAACTAGTATAACTTTACGGCCTCAAAGTTGCACAGCGACACCCGATTTCTCGGCATTTTCGGGAGTATTCCGACAGGCTCCTAGGCGAGATTCTCCAGCACTGCCTGGGCTGCTGCGACTCCCTAAAGAGCCCACCATATGGTCAATAAACACAACTGGTTGAATGATCTGTAACTGCATGGGTAATGAGTGTTCTGCCGACAAATCTACAAAGGATGCGGGGAAGACTCCCTGTAGAGAACTGTTACTGCCAATTGTGGTAAGTATCACCTTAGCCCTCGCTCTGGCAGTATCAGGAAACCGCGTGGGATATGTTGGCTATGGAATACTGCTGTTACTGACCGGTGGCGCTATCGTTTGGTGCTGCCACCGCGGGGATGCAACCACCCGCCGACAACTACTGGCTCTGTTTGTGGCAGGTATGCTCCTGCGCATCTGTTGGGCAGCGACTATGCAGGTGGATAGTCCCTTTCGGGATCCGAGGGCAGAGCACATGTTTGTGGATGAGGATGCTTACTACAACCAAGGGTTACAATTAGCAGAGGGCTGGAAGAGAGGAGAGTCGGTATCGCCGGCAGTGCTGGCGGGGGGGGCTCACTTTGGGTATCTGGTTTATGTTGCTGCGCACCTTGTTTGGTTACCACCAGATCCATTCTATCCAATCCTGACTAACTGTCTGTTGGGCGCTTTGACAATATTGCCGGTATTCTTACTGGGACAATTGGCTGCCGGCCGCACTGCCGGGCTACTGGCAGCCACTCTAATAGCCTTTCACCCTTCAGCAGCCTTCTGGTCAGGAGTATTGCTTAAGGACGTGACGATTGCCCTGCTGTTTACCTGGGGGGTATGGGAAATAGCTAAGCGGCAGAGCAAAACAGCGTGGACGAAGATTATCTGGTTGCCACTTATTGTTTGTGCGCTAGCTACTGTGCGGATATATGCGGCTTTAGCCCTCACTATAGTACTGATTATTGACGCAATAACCAGTTTGTATCGCCGACCACGACAATATAGAGTTCAACTGGTTGCGGCAGTGCTAATAGTCGTACTGTTTGTGATGGGTATGATGTATACGCCTGCTGGTTTTGTCTTTAGGATGGTCCGCAATTATGGGCTGCTACCCTCATTGGCATTTGCGCGACAAGGAATGATAGGACAGACTGGTATGGAGGAGCGGACTTTCGCATTTGCGGGAACTAATTTCGTATATGCCCTGCCGCTTATGATGGTACACCAGTTACTTACGCCTCTACCCTGGAAGGCTACCGGGGCATACAAACTATACGTGGCCGGCCACTTGCTATGGTGGGTATTGTTGCCGTTTATGCTTATCGGTGTGTTGAGGATATTGTCGCACCGGCATCCTGCTTTTGTGATACTATCGTCGTTCTTGCTATTATTTGCAGTTGCTGCCATAATATACTCAGGGGCAGGGGCCCGCCACCAGATGCAAATACTGCCGTTGGGGATGGTCCTGGGCGCGGTGGGGATTATGGGTGTTATGCGTGCCTTACACTGGGCACCAAGGATGCAGACAAGCCCCCAAGTCGATCGGGCCGACATATAACTCTTCGGGTGGTACTCAGACGTGTCACGAAGATTGTCAGTGCAATCTATTGCCCAGTCCACAGTGTTAATTTCGTTGTGTGCTACTGGGGCGCGGTTGTTCTCCGTGGTCACTCAAATAGTGATAGCCAAGTATATAGGGGCCTCTCAAGCCTATGACAACTTCCTGGTGGCACAAAGCATCCCCGAAGTACTCCCCGCCTTGCTCATTGGCCCATTGAGTGTTGCCCTACTTCCGCTACTCAGTAGTGTTGAGCAGAAAGAGGGTTATGCCGCTACCCGCAGATTTGCGGGAACAGTCTATGCACTAGCAGGGATCGGCCTGGGGGTATGCACAGTGTTGGTATTGCTCTTCCCTGGAGCGGTCATCCGTATAATCGGTTACGGCTTCTCCCCGGGCAACCAACAGCTATCCCGGGGGATGCTAATATGGATGGCCCCAGGTGTATTACTATTAGGGTTAGGATTGCTAACTCAATATATCTTCCTCCAGCAGAAGCATGTACTAACTGGTGGCTTGGCGCGGCTGACTCGGGCAGTCGTGTATTTCGCCTGTGTAATGACTCTGGTAAATTCCCAGGGGATTAGGGCGCTGGTGGGCGGTTTCTTGCTTGCCTACTTTGGCTATTTTGGGATTATGTGCGGCGTTCTACTATGGAAGCGGTCAGTAGATTTCTCGCGATTCTGGCAGGTCGAGCCAGATAAACTAAAAGTCTTAATACTCCGTACTGTGCCTGCATTTTGGTCTTCAAGTATTCTGCGATTAAATACCATAATAACTAGAGCAATTGCCTCGGGCCTGAGAGCAGGTAGTGTATCGGTCCTCAACTATGCAATGCTATTGTCCACTCAGCCTACGCTGCTGTACAGTTTACCCTTGTCAAATGCCTTTTTCCCTCGATTAGCGAGCGCTGGGCAGAAGAACGATATTCCCCGGCTTCACCAACTGTTGTTAAAGGGCCTGCGAGTAAGTTGGTTTGTTATGATTCCTGTTATGGCCGCGTATATCTTTTGGGGGCGAGTGATAATAGACATTTTGTTTGGCCGAGGCGAATTTACTCAGGCTGATGTCCTGGCCACCAGTCAAGTACTAACCTATTTGTCTTTGGGTATCTTTGGGCAAGCGGGCAACTTAATGGTTATTCGTAGTTATTATTCGTTAGGAGATACCGTAACTCCGGCAGTAATTACTGTGGGCACTATAATCCCAGGGATATGGGGAATGGTAGTTCTGTCGCATATAATGGGGGTTAGCGGAATAGCCCTGGCTATCTCGCTATTTGCCGTAGGTCGTTTCCTCATAGCCTGGGGCTGGTTGACGCGAAGGACTGGCTCGGCGGGAGTAGGAACCGTTCTTTGGGATATAACTAAGATAACTGCCTTTGCCGCCCTAGGGGCGGGGGCGGGTTGGCTGATTTACTCCTGCGGCAAGGGTATTGCCTTGTCATTTGGCACCCTCGGGCAGTTAGGCCTATTGATGATTATGGCTATAACGGCAACCGGACTATATTTCGCATTGAGTTGGTACTTCCATATCGACGAGGCTCGTCAGATAGTGACGTCCATAAGACACTGGCAGCAGCGTCGCACACGAGATACTGCTGAGAAATGACATGAAAATCGTTGTCACGAACGGGGGCCATTTTGTCAATAAGGGTGACGCCGGCATACTGTCAGGAACCCTACACGGGCTGCGAGAAACCTTCGAGGATTGTAAGATAACCCTTATCTCGCACGTACCCGAAACCGACGAAGGGCGATGGCCTAACATCCGAGTACTGCCCAGTCAGGTCAGCTCCCGGCGCCGCCCAGGGAGCAAGCCTCATAAGATACTACGATTCTTTGGGGAAGTGTTTACTATTTGGTTGTGGGCTATCTTATCGCGAGTGATGGGCCACAGTGTTAAAATAAGGCAGTCGGAAGCCAAACAGAAAGCTCTCGATGCTTATTGGGAGGCAGACCTTATCTGGTGTAGAGGTGGACATTTCATAGTTGGACATAGTACCCAAGCCTTTGCAACTTTTGACCTGCTCGTCCACCTTCATCAGTCCTATATGGGTGTTATATTAGGGAAACCTACGGTCTTCTCAGGAGGTTCGTTTGGCCCATTTAGAACCTGGCTGCAAAGATTGCTGGTGCGCTATGTGATGAATCGCGCTTTGCTGATAACCTGCCGCGAAGAGTATAGCGCTCAGTGTGTGCGCGAGCTGGGAGTGTCATCGCCTCCGATTCAGGTAACTGCAGACCCGGCATTTCTGTTGAAACCAGTGTCACCCGACCATGCTTTACAGCTTCTTCAGAAAGAGGGGCTTGCTTCCCGACGGCGACCTTGGATTGGTATTTCAGTCCGGCGGTTTGACTTTGCTTCTGACAGGTATGGGGGTATAACGGAGGAAGAGTATCTAACAGCAATGGTACAGGTGGCAGATTACTGGATAGAGCAACATCATGCTACAGTGGCATTTTTACCTCAAGTTACTGGACACGCCGTGCACGATGGGGACGATACCATAATAGCCAGACAGGTAATGAAGGGGTTGCGCAATAAAGAGAATGTGTGCCTGCTCGCTTCTCATTATACGCCGGAAGAGTTGTCGGCCCTATATGGTACGCTTGATTTGGTGATAGGTACTCGGATGCATGCTAATATATTTGCAATGCTGCACAATGTGCCTGTGGTGGCCATTGCTTATGCAGCTAAGACCTCCGGCATTATGGAAATGATGAATTTGAGTGACTGGGTAGTGAATATGCATGAAATAACTGCTGAAAGGCTAATTTCTCTCAGTGAGGATTGTTGGGGAAACCGGGAGAGTCTACGAGAACAGATTGGAGAAGGTATTGTACGGTTGCAGGAACGAGCCCGCCAGGATGCCCGCCTGGCAGCCAAGCTACTGAGAGCCAGCATGGCGCGCTAGTTTGTTGTCCATTTCTGCAAGGACGCAGCAGCTAAGAAGGAAGGGATTCAAAAACACATGGCTCCGGGGCAGCCCCTTATTAGCGTATTGATGGCCGTATACAACCGTGAAAAGTATCTTCAACAAGCAATCGATTCTATACGGCAGCAGACCTACACCAGTTGGGAACTGGTATGTGTAGACGACGGCTCCACTGATTCTTCTCCCGAGATCTTGGCCGAAGCGGCTGCGAAGGATAACCGGATACGAGTCATATCCAGTGAGGAGAACCGGGGACTTCCGTGTGCTCGCAACCTAGGGATAGCTCACGTCACAGGCGACTATGTCGCCATATTTGATTCAGATGATATTGCCTATCCTGACCGTCTGGCGCGTAGTTTGGCCGCGTTTGAACGTCATCCCGATATTGATATCGTCGGAAGCGGAGCCCTACAGATTGACGAAACGGGCAAGGAAGTGGGGCGCTGGCACCTTGGGCGAGCTGTTCACAGCTCTGTGATGTTCCGGACGGCCGTTCTCCGTACGGCCGGCGGGTATGATGAGTTCTTTACCACTGCTGAAGCACATGAGCTTATGCTGCGATTGCGCAAGATTCACGGATGCAAGTTCTACTATATCAGAAAGCCCCTGATAAAAGCCCGCTGGCATGGTGAGCAGCTAAGCGTCGAAATGGCTCGGGAACGAATGATCTTTGCCCAATTGGCTCACGCTAAAGTGGAGGGGCGCCTACGAGGCCGACAAATAGATAAACAGACTGAATACGCCCGGATTGCAGGAGCTCCTGAAACAGAGGTGTGGACTCACTATACAGCCGCATTGATAGCAATACAAACCAATCAACGCCAGGAGGCTCGTAAGCACTTTGCAGTACTGAGCACAACCGGCCTCTCACCAGCCATGAAATGCAAGGCCGCTGTGTGTTATCTTCTTAGTTTCTTGCCGACGACAGTCTTCCGGTGGCTCTTCGACTTGTGGAGAAC
Source organism: Candidatus Zipacnadia bacterium (assembly GCA_029820565.1). Classification (GTDB taxonomy): domain Bacteria; phylum Armatimonadota; class Zipacnadia; order Zipacnadales; family Zipacnadaceae; genus JALGTV01. The sequence goes on along the minus strand of JALGUR010000073.1, from coordinate 3,622 downwards.
TTATGGTTATGCGATCCTGGCTTAATACTTCCACCGATAACCGGGCTTTTTCTTCAACGTCCAAACAGCGCCTCACCGTGGCTCATATCTTGCATACTCTGAATACAGGTGGCACTGAGACCCAGTTGGTGCGGCAACTTCAGTACATAGATAGGGAGAACTTCAATCATATAGTCTGTGCCGCCCGGGGCGGGCCTCTTGAGGCACCGCTGCAGGATATGAATTTGTCGCCTATAATATTTGCACCGTCCCGGCGGGGGCTGCTTAGCTATATGGTGCGGCTATGGCGCCTTATGAAACTATTACGGTGCTACCAGGTAGATATTGTCCACGGGCGGGTAGGATCAGGGCGCTTTCTTAGCATTGTCGCTGCTGCCTTGCTGCGGATACCGGTGCGAATTATTACTGAAGGCAGTACCCAGCGAGTGACGTCTATTCCACCCTTTGCGGCTTGGGGGCTGAGCATTCTGGAGAAGTTCTTTGAGCGTCACTTTGTAACCCAAGTGATAGCAGTCTCTGAAGCAGCCAAACAGGCTTACCAGAACAGGATGAAGCACCGTTGCCCAGGAATAGTAGTACTACATAATGGCATTGCTCTGGATGACTTGAAACTTCCCAAGGATCTTGAGGTGGCAACTAAGCGCCAGGAGCTTGGTATACCTGCTGCAGCCTTTGTACTCATAAATGTCGGACGACTGATTCCAGCCAAGGCTCAAGCCGATTTGCTTTCCGCCTTTCAGATAGTGTTGCGGAGCTATCCTTATGCTCATCTTATGATTGTTGGCCAGGGGGAGTTGCGGGAGACTTTGCAGGCACAGGCACAGCGCCTCGGATTACAATATAAGGTAACCTTCACCGGGTTGCGTGATGATGTACCGGAACTGTTGGCCACCAGCGATCTATTTGTGTTATCGTCTACTCGCGAAGGACTGCCGAATAGCCTCCTGGAGGCGATGGCTATGTCGCGGCCGGCAGTCTGCACTGATGCCGGAGGCACCAAGGAAGCATTAGTAGATGGCGAAACCGGGATATTGGTCCCGCCGAGGCAGCCCGAGAGATTAGCGATCGCCATCTGCGAACTCATTGACGACCCTCTCCGCCGCAAACAGTACGGCCAGGCAGCGCGCAAGCGCATTGAAACAGAGTTTGACATACAGGTGATGGCTGACAAGTTGGGCGCAACATACCGCCACTTGTACAACCGTAGCACGGCTAAGACTGACAAGCGAGTCCAGGGAAGTCCAGTCGATCTACAAGAGTAGAATAAACTCGATATAGGTGCTGTGCAATGAAGAGTAGAGCCAAGCGAGAGTTAAGTTATATCATAAAAGAGATACCCCAATACGAAGAGACTATAGGCAAGGTAATGGCAGCTATTAGCACAGGCATTAAGCTACCTGAACAGGCGGCAGTACTTGATATTGGATGTGCTCAGGGCTTATGGGTATATGCGGCACAAAAAAGCGGATTCGCGGCTTACGGCGTGGAGCCCTCTCCTGACGCTCTGCGAACCAGTTGCAAACTGCAACAAGTACTAGGTGTGGACCTGCCGATAATGGGCGGTATAGCCGAGAGTATTCCTGTGGCGAGCAGCACTTTTGACCTAGTTCTGGCGAGCAGTGTACTTGAGCACGTCGCCCATCCAGGGCAGGTGTTTTCAGAAGTGTATCGGGTTTTGAAGCGGCCTGGAGCATTTTGGTTTTATACCACTAACTCTCTATGCCCGCTGCAATCGGAGATACGCGGCTACCCTCTGTTTCCGTGGTATCCGGATTCTGTAAAGCGGAAAATAATGGAATTCTGTAAAGAGCACCGCCCCAAGCGCGTTGGTTATTCGGATGCCCCGGCTATGAATTGGTTCACTCCTTGGAAAGCCAAGAGGATGCTGACAAAGGCTGGATTCATACGTGTATTAGATAGGTGGGACCTGGCCACAGAAGAGCACTTACCAGGTCGGGCTCGCCGGCTTTTCTTCTTGGTTCGTTTCATACGGCGCACACCGGCCCTCAAAGTTATTGCCGACATCTTCAGGCCAGGATGCTCATATCTGGCGCTCAAAGCCTGAGAATATATCGCGTGGTTTTTCCTATTACTGATTACACTATGCCTCCAGAACCGCCCATAAAGATAGTGTATCTTCTTACTGGCACCGATACTGGCGGGGCCGAGATGTTTTGTGCCCGACTGGTGGAGAGGTTAGACCCTTCCAAATTCGAGCCAGTAGTTATTTCTATATGTCCTAAGGGAACCTTAGCGCCCACCTTCGAAGCAGCCGGTGTACCAATATTATCCCTGAATATTCGCCACGAATTCCCTCTGACCCCGATACCGCGACTGCGGCAATTGTTAATTCGGCTCAGACCCCACATCATGCAATCTCACATGTACCACGCCAATGTGCTGGCCCGTCTAGTAGGCCCCAGTGCTCAGGTCCCCATTATCATTTGCCGGGAAGGCAGCGCTGACTCTCTTCCACTATTATGGGCCTGGTCGCAGCGATGCACTGCCCGCCGGGCAGATAAGATTGTGGCCGTCTCCTCAGCAGTGGCTGAGCATCTCGCAACTAACTTGAGTATCCCTGGCGAATTGATTGAAGTTATCCATAATGGAATAGACATAGAGGACTTTATAGCTCGGAGTTGTGGACCTGACTTGCGAAGCGAACTAGGCCTGTCTGCCGACACCCCAATAGTAGTCAGTGTAGGTCGCTTGGAACCTATCAAAGGTCACAAGCATCTTGTAGACGGCATTCCTACCGTGCTTCAGAAACATGGGGCCGGCTTTGTGTTTGTAGGCGACGGCCCGCTCCGATCTGCTTTGGAGGCCCAGATCCCCTCCGAACTTCGCAGCCAAGTGTTTTTTCTGGGACGGCGCACTGATGTGGCGCGCATCATTGCTCAGTCTGACATCCTGGCGCTACCCTCAGTGCAAGAAGGTTTCCCTAACGTGCTCCTCGAGGCTATGGCGTTGAGTAAACCAGTAGTAGCGACAGCAGTGGGAGGAGTTCCTGAGCAAGTGGTAGATGGTGAGACCGGGCTACTTGTGCCCCCGAGAGATAGCCTCGCGCTGGCGAGCGCTATCACGGTCCTTTTAGACACTCCGGATAAAGCACGCAGCATGGGCCAGGCAGGTTTCAGGCGGGTGCAACGTCGTTTTCCGCTAACTGCGGTTGTAGATAGGTACACACAACTGTATCTCGACCTTCTGCACCAGAAGAAGATGTATCTCAGGCAAACATAATAAGGAGATTCTACTAATGAAGATTGTTGTAACTGGAACTGCCGGGTTTATCGGAAACGCCGTCGCCCAGCATCTCGCAGATGTGGGCCACACTAAGTTAGGAGAATAGATATATCTATATCCCCGGCTGGGGTCGGTAATGGACGGGCTGTTCGGGGAAGCAGAGGAGATATTTCGGGTGGCGCAGGAGACAATTTTCTCAATTATCCTCGCCGGAGGGCGAGGAACGCGGATGCGGTCGGATGCAACCCATAAGGTCTGCTTTGAAGTAGGCGGCGTTCCGGTTATCCTCCGGGCACTGCAGACTTATGGGCAGTGTGGCATCGATCACCATATAATCGTGGTGGGTGAACTGGGCGAACAGGTAATTTCGACTGTGGGA
>JALGUR010000072.1 GCA_029820565.1 Candidatus Zipacnadia bacterium | reverse complement strand
ACATACCAGTTGAGTGCAACGAGGCCCACCAGTGGAGTATGCGCGATGCTCCAGATACCGTGGCCGTAGTTGCGGCCTACTTGGGCGCTTATAATGCTAAGGCGGCGGGAGTGCGAACTTATGTCGCCCAATATATGTTTAATAGCCCGGCGTCGGTCTGGCCCACAATGGATCTGGCTAAGATGCAGGCCAAGATTGAGTTGATTGAAGGTTTACACGACGATGATTTCTCATCAATCCGCCAAACTCGAGCCGGTCTGCTGAGTTTTGCCTCTGACTTGTTGATGGCTAAGGGACAACTGGCCGCCTCCACGGTCATTCAACTGGCCCTCAAGCCGCAAATTGTCCATGTTGTGGGGTACTCGGAAGGCGACCATGCAGCAACTGCCCCCGAAGTTGTTGAGAGTTGTCAAATTGTCCATGGTGTGATACATAATTGCCTAACTGGTATGCCCGATGTGCTCCATAATCCGGCGGTCCAGGAGCGTAAGAAAGAGTTAATAGATGGGGCCCGTATCTTGATAGAGGCTATAGAATCATTGGGTAATGGCGACGGCGACCCGCTGACCGATCCCCAGGTGCTGACAAAGGCTATTAAGATTGGCTTGTTGGATGCTCCCCATCTGGCCGGTAATCCCGACGCGGCGGGCAAGGTCGTTACTGCCCCCATAGACGGCGCTATTCGGGCCATTGACCCGCAGACCGGTCAACCTCTGTCGGAGCAACAGCGGTTAGCCTGCATAATATAGCGATGGGAAGTGGTACGTTGTGAGTAATAATGGTCCCGTACTTCAGTTAGCATTAGATTTTGCCAACATTAGCCAGGCCCTGCGGGCGGCGCGCGAGGCGGTGGCGGGCGGGGCGCAGTGGTTGGAAGCGGGCACTCCGCTGATAAAAAGCGAGGGCCTGGAGTCGGTGCGGGCGCTGTGCCGCGAGTTTCCCGCTCATACCATCGTGGCCGATATGAAGACTATGGATGCCGGGCGCGTGGAGGTGGAAATGGCCGCTAAGGCCGGGGCCGATGTGGTGGCAGTGTTAGGGGCGGCCTCAGATTCAACCATCGCTGAGTGTGTTGAAGCCGGCCAGCGCTATGACGCGCGAATAATGGTGGATTTGGCCGAGGTCGCCGACCCACCGGCCCGGGCCCGTCGGGCCCAGGAACTGGGCGCGGCTATTATCGGGGTCCACTGTCCCATTGATGTGCAGATGCGCGGCGAAGACCCCTTGCAGAGTTTGCGAGAGGTAGTAGAAGCAGTGGACATTCCAGTGGCGGTCGCCGGCGGGCTGAACTCTGAGACTGCTCCGTTAGCCGCTCAGGCCGGGGCCCAGATTATCATCGTCGGCGGCGCTATCACCAAGGCCCCTGATGCTACCGAAGCCACTCGTACCATCCTGCAAGCAATCCGTTCCGGTCAGGCCATAGCGACCGACCTGTACAAACGCGGCGGCTCTGAGCAACTCAGGGAATTATTCGCCAAATGCACCACCGCCAATATCTCTGATGCGATGCACCGCAAGGGGTGGCTGCCTGGGATAAAGTCAGTTATCTCAGGTGCTAAGGCCGCCGGCCCTGCGATCACGGTCTGGACCTACCCGGGCGACTGGGCCAAGCCGGTGGAAGCCATTGACCAGGCACAACCCGGCAGTGTGCTCGTGATTGATGTCCGCGGAGAAGGGCCGGCCGTATGGGGCGAGGAAGCGACTAAGAGTTGTCTACAACGAGAACTGGCCGGAGTTGTCATAAATGGCGCCTTGCGGGATAGCGCCGAGATACGCGAGTTGCGATTTCCGTCGTTTGCCAAGTTAGTCGCACCCGCTGCCGGTGACCCTAAAGGCATGGGGATGATTGGCCCGCCGCTCAAGATTGGCGAGACGGCGGTCCGCCCCGGGGACTGGGTCATCGGCGACGACGACGGTGTGGTAGTAGTGCCACAGGAACGAGCGGTGGAGGTAGCCAATCGGGCTGTGGCTGTCGTAGAGCGCGAGAGCCGCGAGAAGGCCGAAATTGACGCGGGCAGCACCCTGGGGAAAGTAGTGGAATTGGAACGCTGGGAGCAGCAGGGCAGAGAATAGTCTGACGAGGATACTTCGCCATTGCTTGCTAAAAAGATGGGAGCGATACGGATGTGCCGAGTCCCGGCGCAACTACAGGAACTGAGCACAATTGAATCTCGCTTGGAACGGCGTCTGCGATTTGTAGCTATACTCAGCCGCCGACTCAGCGAACGCGGGGAATGTCCCATTGTCGTCGGCGGTCACGCTGTGGAAATCCATAGTCTGGGCGAATATACCACCGGTGACATAGACTTGCTGGTTAGTAGCAAAGAGCCGGCGATTGAGCTATTAGAATCGTGGGGATTCCAATCGCAGGGACGCATTTGGTGGCATCCGCGCCTTGACCTGGTCGTAGACTTGATTGCCGAGCCTCTGGCCGGCTCTCGCGAACGTACGCTCACCCTTGAGATTGAGGGCGACGAACTCCTGGTAATTGGCCTGGAAGACCTCATCGTAGACCGATTGAATGGCTGTGTGCACTGGCAGGTAGAAGCCGACTGCCAGTGGGTGCGCTTGTTGCTGCGCCAACACTCGGCTGAACTTGATGAGGAATATCTGTACCGCTGCTGTGCTGAGGCGGGAACCGAAGAAAAGTTGACGGACATTCGCCAACAGATTCAAGATGCCCAAGACGATTAGTTTTGAAGAATGGAAGCAACGCAGGCGGCAGCCGCGCCGACACCCGCCACCCTGTGCCTATCGCCAAGGTCTTCCCCAGGAGCGGCGGCGTCGGCCCCGGCACGATGACGAATGGGAGGCTCTCTGCCAACTTGCCCTATCCCGAAAAGTTCGCTATTTAGCCTGTGGCAAGTTAGAGCCTCTGCCGCAGGGCGGTTATCGCTGGCATCTGGGCCGCCAGAAATTGATTGAGTATGAGCGCAACCAGGCTGCCAAATCCAGCTAATCAACACGTGGTAATCGTCGGCCCGGGAGCGATGGGTTGCCTGCACGGGGCCCTGCTCAGCCGCGCCGCCGAGATTGACGTATGTCTCCTTGACCATCGCCCCCAGCGCGCCGCGCAAATCCAACATCAGGGCGTGATTGTCGAATCTGCGCAGAGCACTGATACAGTCCCTATCCACTGCACGGCGGATCCTGGCGATCTTCCTGCGCCCGACTTGCTTATAGTATTCACTAAAGCCTACGACGCCGAGGCAGCGATCCGCAGAAGTGAGCCGCTGATTGGCTCACATACGGCCGTGCTGACCCTGCAAAACGGTCTGGGCAATTACCAGATTCTCCAGGAATACGTCGCGCCCGAGGAGGTGTTGGCCGGCACGACCTCCAGCGGCGCTACTTTGCTCGGGCCTGGCCATATCCGCCAGGCGGGAGTGGGGGAGATCGTGCTGGGCAGCCCGGTGGGCAATTCCGACCTCGCCGATCGTGCCGCGGCGATATTTGAATCTGCCCGCCTGTCAGTAGAAATAACCGATAATGTAGATACCATCCTCTGGCACAAGGCTCTAATAAACTGTGCTATCAATCCCCTGACTGCCCTGACTCAGCGGCGTAACGGAGAACTGCTGGAGATAGCGCCGCTGCACGAACTGATGATACGGGTAACGCAGGAGGTCTATACAGTCGCAAAGGCGGCGGGCATAGACCTGGGCGATTTTGCCCCCGTAAAGGCGGTGGAGCAAGTCTGTACGGCTACGGCGGCTAATCAATCCTCAATGCTCCAAGATGTCCAGGCTGGTCGCTGCACGGAGATTGACTACATAAACGGGGCGATTGCTCAAATTGCCCGTGAGCACCACACCACTGCGCCACTGTGCGAATGCCTTACGGCCTTAGTCGGTGGGCATGTTACGTTACCTCCTTCCCCTCTCCGGCACGGAGAGGGGTCAGGGGTGAGGAAATCAAGGAGAATGTAACAATGATTATTATCGGCGAACTCATCAATGGCAGCCGCAAACGCATCAAGCAGGCTATTGCCGACCGCGATGCCGACTACATCAGCGATCTGGCCACCCAGCAGGCCGAGGCCGGGGCCGATTTTGTTGACTGCAATCCTGGCACGGTCGGCGAGCAGGAAGTGGCCGACATGCAGTGGCTGGTGGAGACGGTCCAGCAGTCCACGCCGAAACCGATTAGTTTTGACTCCCCGAATGTTGACGCCATCCGTCGGGCACTGGAAGTCTACACGGGCGAGGTGCGACCCATGATAAATTCCATTACATTAGAGGCCGAGCGCTTGGCGACGATGCTGCCGGTCGTCAAAGAAGCCGAGGCCAACATAGTGGCGTTGGCGATGGGCGATCAGGGCATGCCTGACCAGGTCGGTCAACGCGAAGCCGTTGCTCAGCAGCTCATTGATGTGTTGACCTCGGAAGGTGTGCCTTCCGATGCCATTTTCCTTGACCCGTTAGTCGCTCCGGTAAGCGCCAAATCCGAGGCCGGCAGCCAGGTCCTCCAGGCCATTGCCACGGTTCGCGATTATTGTCCCGATTGTCACATCGCCGCCGGCCTAAGTAACATCTCTTACGGCCTGCCCAACCGCCACCTGCTGAATCGCACCTTCCTGGCCATGGCAATATCGGCCGGACTGGATGCCGTCATTATGGACCCACTGGACGAGAAGATTATGGCCCAATTGCGTGCCGCCGAGGCCGTGATAGGTCAGGATGAGTATTGTATGAACTACCTCCAGGCCTACCGGGCCGGACAACTGGAAGTATAGACGAACTTAGCTGCTTCTAATACCGAGGAGCGTAACTATGACTTCACGCGAAAGAGTGCGGGCTGCTATCCAGCATCAGGAGCCCGACCGGGTGCCGCTTGACCTCGGGGCTATGCGCTCTACTGGGATTATGGCACAGGCCTACCACAGACTCAAAGGCTATTTGGGCATCACCGACGGTGAGACCTTCGTTTACGATTTGCCGCAGAACCTGGCCCAGCCCGAAAGCTGCATGTTGGAGAAGTTTGGCGTGGATGTTGTAGACCTGAGCCGGGTGTTCTTAACCGATCCCAGGGAACGCAAGCCCTGGCGATTAGTGGACGGCTCGCCGACCACGGTTCCCACCTATTACGAACCGGAGTCAGACGGGGCCGGCGGCTGGCTGGTACGCGGCGACGAAGGTCAGGTAATTGGCGTCGCTCCCCAGAGCCAGGCATACATTACCCAGGTTTACTGGCCGCTCAGCGAGGGCGTCACTGACGAGGCCCTGCGCGATCTACCTTATCACATGCAACAGGTAATCTGGGGCCGCACCAGTCTTTCCTATGGCCAGTGGCATCGGCCTATGACTGACGAGTGGCTGGCAGAGGTGGCCCGCCGCGCCCAAGCGCTGCACGAGGAAACTGACTACGCCATTATGGTCGGTTTCGGCGGAAACCTGGTCGAGTGGGGTCAGTTTCTGCGGGGCTTTGATAATTTCCTTGCCGACCTGGCCGGCGACCCTGCCGCCGCCCACAAACTCCTGGACGCACTCACTGAGTTACATCTGCAAAATCTGGAACGTTTCCTGGGCGCAGTCGGCCCTTACCTTGATATTGTCCAGATGGGCGATGATTTGGGCATGCAGAACGGTCCGCAGTTCTCACCACAGATGTACCGCGAGTTCTTCCTGCCCCGCCATCAGCAGATTTATACGGCAGTCAAGAAATACAGCGATTGCTTCGTTTTCTTGCACTCTTGTGGCAGCCTCTATGACCTGATACCCATGTTGATAGAGGCCGGGGTGGAGATTCTCAACCCGGTGCAGACCTCGGCTCGGGATATGGAGCCGCACCGACTCAAGCGCGAATTCGGCAAGGACTTATGCTTCTGGGGCGGCGGCTGTGAGACCCAGTCCACTCTGATCCACGGCACGCCCCAGCAGGTCAGGGATGAGGTGAGGCAGCGCCTGGCGGTATTCGGCGTGGGCGGTGGCTATGTCTTTACCCAGGTTCATAACATCCTCTCGGACGTTCCGGCCCAGAACATTGTAGCAATGTTGGAGGCGGCCGGATCGGTCTAATACTGAGGCTAACCCATAATCGAAAAGGAGACTAACAAACAATGGGAATCAAGGAATTATCCAGTCAACTGCTAAGCCGCATTGAGACCATACCGGTGATAGACTCCCACGCCCATCTGTACCGAGAGTCAGAGCGCATTGCCGGCAAATTTGATGTGCTGGAAATGCTGGACAATTATACCAACGGTGACCTAATCGCGGCCGGCTGTCCCGGGGATGTGCTGGCTAAAATCGTGGACCCCGCCGGTGACTTGGCCGAACGCTGGCGACTGCTGGAGCCGTACTGGCCCAAGGTCCGCAATGGTGCCTATGGACGTATGTATATGCGTACGATGCGGGACATTCTGGGCTGTGAGGAACTGAGCGAAAAGTCAATAGTTCAGGCCACAAAAGTTATGCGCGAGTGCAACAAGCCCGGCTGGTATAAACAGGTGCTCAAGGACCGCTGCAACATCGCTATCGCCATACTTGACCGCAACAGCGAGACTAACGTTGACCGCGAGTTATTTGTGCCGGCCATTCGGTCGCACGATTTTATCCTTGCGCGCTCGCGTGGGGAAATTGACAAGTTGGCCTCGGCCGGTGAGACGTCCATCCATTCTCTCGACGATCTGGCCACCGCCGCTCACGCTCACATCAGCCGGAGCAAACAGAACGGCGCTGTCGCCCTGAAGGTCGGGTTAGCCTACTCCCGGACCCTCGTCTTTGATAAGGTCACCCACTACGAAGCCGAGACGCTTTTCAACCGCATCTTCTCCCACCTCGGCGAGGGCCTATCCTGGGAAGAAGCCAAACCCCTCCAGGACTATATGATGCACCAGTCCATTCGGGCGGCGATTGACAACGACCTGACCATCATCTTTCACACGGGCCTACACGCTGGAGGCAATAACATTATTGCCAACACCAACCCTACCTATCTGACCAATCTGTTCTTGGAGTACAACCAGGCGCGGTTTGATCTGTATCACGCCGGCTACCCCTATGCCCGAGAATGCGGTGTATTGGCTAAGTATTTCGCTAATGTCTGGGCAGATCTGGCCTGGATGCATATTATCTCGGCGGCAGGCACCCGGCAGATTCTGGCCGACTGGCTGGACCTGGTGCCGGCCAACAAGATAATCGGCTTCGGTGACGACCTGCGGCACGTAGAACTGGTCTACGGCCACATCTACGAGGCCCGACGCAACATTGCCCAGGTGCTGGCGGAGCGCGTGGCCCGTGGTGATGACACCGAGGAAGAGGCCCTTAGCATTGCTCAATATCTCCTCCACGACAGTCCGGTAGAGGCCTTCAAGCTCGTGCTCTAAACGCTAACTTGACACAGAACGGCAAATTTGGTAGAATGTAATAGAACGGGTGTTCGAGAAACTGCGAGCAGAAGGAGATGGCTACCCATGGACTGTGTGATTTGTGGTGCAGAATTGAAGGTGTATGATATTGAGGTTCAAGAAGTACAATTACCAACAGACGGTCAAGGCTACATAGAGTATTCCTGGGGGACGCATCGTATTGGAGCTGCCTGTGGAGAGGCCATACCAGAGGATATTTACGCTTGCGCGGAAGCTGCAAGGGTCGCTGTCGCCAAGGTAGTTGGTAGTGGCTATGTCGCCTGTGATTGTGAGGTATGTCCCTACAAGGTAGAGGATGGCACAATTGTGCCCAATAGCAGCATCATAAACGCTAGAAGCGAGGGGACGATCAATACCCACGTCGTTTAGCAGAGGATATTATTCGCGGACGATGAAGATTACTTTCGCCAAGGTACTGTGACTCTCGTTATTATATGAAAAGATAATTTCGTCGCTTTCGGTCACCTCTTCGCGTGTGAGAGCTGTGTCCAGCGTTGCTGCAACAAGGCTAATGTCGCGCTTAAGTTTCCACGACTCCCCTGGCTTACTCCGATTGTGAACGACTATGAACATACGGTTATCGGCCCCGAAGCGTAGGGCGCTTTGGTTCTCAAAGTACCACACTGCTAGGTCAAGCGGGTTGGCCTGTGCATCATCAATATCATCTGGATAGTCCTCGGGAAGCACCGTAACTTTCACATCGAAGGCCTGTCCCTTGAAGAATACGTCAACACCTGCGACATCCTTGAGTGTAGGCACAACTGTGGGATGCTGGCTGATATATGCTTCTATGAGATGTGTGCTCCAAGTGTTATACCAGGAGCACGTTGCGTAGCGAATCGCTTCACTGGGAAGACCTGTCTGAACGGCGTCTTTAAACTCCGTAAATCTGACGTAGGCACGTGTATAATTCCTTTGGATGTAACTGTCAAGTTGTCCCTGCTGGCATGGCCACTGGTATTCCTGGACTTGCTCCAATTCGTGCGCAAGTTCCGCGAGCGTCAAGCCACCTCGCCTTTGGGCACTTTCTCGGAGATAAACGTCCCTAATAACTTGGTCGAGGGTGCAGTCATCAATCCCTTTTTCCATAAGTAGCTTAACATTATCTGATCTGCGCGACAATGGCTTGATTCCAGCGATTTTGCAGAGTTCCCGGATATGCTCTGCCTTCATTGTCTTAAGCTTCCTATGTCGCACCGTAACTGCGTCGTAAATAGGCACACTCAGCTCTCCTTGTGAAATAGCATTATGTACTCGTGCTTGAAAATATAGAACCCATGCCGCAGAGCACGGTACCGCCACAGATGTTCCTGATTCCGCTTACCGCGATTTCCCTGTATATCTTTAACACAGATGCTCTTGAGTACAAATGGTCCTTTGAGAACTTCCTCCATTGTTCGAAACCCCAAGGGACGCCACTCTCCTCCGGTGTAATAATCACCAATAACCAGCACAAGGTGTCGTCGGGGCGCGAGCAATGGTGTGAAATTCTCAAGAGATTCCCGGAATAGTTCCAAAAAGGCCAATTCCGAAGGAGCGTTTGACAAGTCCTGTGGCAAATCGCTGAACTTGATAATGTTGTGATAGGGTGGATGCAAAATCAGCAGTTGGGCTTGGCCTTTTGGCAGTAGTCGTGCTACCTTTTGCGCCGTTTCACCCGATGTGCTATCGTCGCAGATTACCTCGGTTTGCACGTTATACGGGTTATCTGCTTGTTCTACCAAGCTCTCAGCCCGGGCGGCGATGTCGGGCACCAGCTCAACACCTATTCCATTTCTGCCCAAGCGCTTGCACTCAATTAGCGTCGTCCCGAGTCCGACGAAACCATCAATCACGAAGTCTGCCTTTCGCGTGAAGCGTCGTATTACTTGATTGGGGATTTGCGGGACGAAGTTACCCCAGTATTCTCCGGTATGCACGCTGGAAGCGTCGCGCCGACCTAACAGCCACAGACTATCGGTGATAATATCCTCATATTCCCGCCACCGAGCCAGGTCAATGTCACTGTACGGAGCAGGCTTTGCCGGCTTACCTGTATCTGGATGTCGTTGACCCAACTCAGCTATTCGACTTTGGAGTTCCGATTGGCCCGATGGCTTAGGGAATCTCTTGGGTCGCTCCCCGTCCCCTTCTATCGCCATAGTCGCACCTTCCCCATAATATTTGATGACAGTGAATTCTACGGTCATGGTATTTCAAGAGTGCTCAGCAGTCAACCTCCTTGCCTCACATCGCTAACTTCATTGATAGCCGCTATCTTTGCCGGCCTCGTTGACACACAGGCCTATGGGCCGCTATAATTGCCGGGAAGATGACCCGTCTGCGCGGATGGATAGCCAAACATTTCGTATGGTCGCTGCTGCTGGGATTGGTAGGTACTGCTGGCCCAGCAGCGGCGGCATCTGCGACTGGTACTGGCTGCTACATCGGCGCATACATTCACCAGGACCCCGTCGCTCAAGGTGATATTGCCGTTTTTGAGGACCTCACTGGTAAACCCCACGCCAGTTATATGCGCTATCTGGGCTATGGCGAACCGTTTCCCTTTGAATGGGTCAAAGAAGTGCTGAACCACGGGGCTATGCCGCAGATTGCCTGGGAACCGAACAATGGCCTGGACGAGGTCCGCGATGACCAGTACCTGCGCGGTTGGGCCCAAGCCGCCGCGCGGGCCGGCGGCCCGATTCTGCTGCGCTATGCCTCCGAGATGAACGGCAATTGGATGATCTACTCTGGCGACCCTGACTTGTACATAGAGAAGTGGCGCATAGTCTACCGAGTTATGCACGAGGTCGCTCCCAATGTGATAATGGTCTGGTGTCCGTTTGCCACGCCCCGTAACAATATCCCCGACTATTACCCCGGCGATAGTTACGTAGACTGGGTCGGGATTAATATATATGCGGTCGTCCGTCACGACGGCGACCTCTCCCGTCCCGCTCCCGATGACCAACTGGAGGAACTACGATTCATCTGCCAACTGTATGGCGATCGCAAGCCTATTGCGATTTGCGAATATGCCGCGACTCACTTTTGTGCCGCCTTGGAGCAGTCTACTACCGAATTTGCCGTTCGGCAAATGCGCCAGATGTACCAGGCCATTCGGGACCAGTTCCCCAACGTGGTACTGATCAACTGGTTCTCTGTGGATGCGGCCCGCGACCAGTTAGCGCACAATGACTATGCCCTGACTACGGATAAGACCGTTTTAGCAACTTATCAGGAGTTGATCAAAGGCGAGTATTTCTTGGCCCAACTGGCGGCCAAACTGACGCCGACCGCCCCGGCTCTACCACCTCCCACCTCGGCTCCACTGGCCCTTGCCGGCCCAGCCCAGCCGCTACCCACCGAGGTTATCATCGTGGTGAAGGGAGCGCCGCCACGAGCGGTCCGCGGGCAGGTGCTTGTGCAAGCGGCGGTGGGGGCCGACGTGGACGTGGGCACCGTAGAGTTTTACATAGATAACAACTTTCGCGGTATAACCAATGTGAGACCTTATCAGTATTCCTGGCAATCCGACCACTACCAGCCGGGCGAGCACCTCATCAAGGTAGTCGTACGCAACCGATATGATGTCCAAATAGCCGAGAAGGAAGCGGCGGTTATCGTCGCCGAAAGTGAATAGCCGCCGGAGAATTATGCGCCAACACGGCAGAAGGTAAGACGCCCACACACAGCGAAATCAAGCCTGACAAGACCCCAGGCGGGCTTAACGAGTAAGGCGGAAGTGAGAGCGATGTCACAGCGTCAGACCAGCTACATCCTTATGTCGGTGTTTCTCGTCTGCCTGCCTGCACTGGTCAGTGCTGAGGTGGTCACCATCAGTGGACAAGTGCTAGGGCCGGATGGACAGCCAGTAGGCGATTGCCTGGTGCTGGTCAAGTATCGAAATCCCGATAAGTCGTTAGTAACGGCGCAGGCCCCCTCCGATGCAGCCGGGAGTTTCTCGTTCTCATTCGACGTCGAGGATGCTGCCCAGCCTGTCACTGTGTCGGCCTTCAAGGAGGGACTGGCGGTTGCCTGGGCGTCCGTGGAGACAGGAGTTAACGTTACGATTAAGCTCGGGGCTCAGCCAGTCACGTGCGCAGGCATGGTAACTGACCCCGAGGGCAATCCCATTGTCGGGGCAGAGGTATGGGTGCGATTGGTGCGGCCCGCCGACAGTGACGAACGCGAAGAGCGCCTGTGGCTCGGAAGCGAATCGCCTCTGCGTGACACTACAGACCCAACGGGGAGCTTCGAAATCCCGAACCTTCCCCCTGAGGCCACCGTGAACATTGAGGCAGTCGCGCAGGGCCGGGAGTTCATCATCTTGTTCGACTGCATACCCGCCGACAGTCGCGCCATCGCAATCGTTTTGCGACCAGAATCCGTTATCTCGGGACGCATAACTCAAGAGGCGAAGCCGGTAGCTGCTGCCCGGGTCTCGTGTTTTGCACGAGGCGCTATCCTTGGTTACGGTGAGACAATGTCTGCGGAAGACGGCACATACAGACTCCACCACCTGCCGCCAGGCATCTACGATGTGATATTCTTCCCGCCGGAAGAGTTGACCGCGAGGGCGATTGCGGGAGTTGAGTTGAAGCCAGGAGATCACTTCACAGAGGGAGACACCGAGTTTATCTCTGGCGGCTTTGTTCAAGGCACAGTGGTGGCCGCCGATACCGGACGCCCCGTCGTCGGAGCACCCGTCTCGGCCTATGGACCGTCTCGCCCGGAGCCCTGTGGCCGTGCTGAGGGCACACGCACCGACGAGCCCGGCCGCTACACTTTGCGCCTGGCACCAGGCCGCAACAAGATCTTTAGCTGGGGGATGCCTGGCTATCTCCGCTCACGCGTCGAGCCGAAGGAGCAGTGGGTGCAGGTCAGAGAGGGAGAGACGGTAACCGGTGTGGACTTGATCCTGCATCCGATGCTAAAGGTGCAGGGGCAAGTTCTTTTGCCCGACGGGCAGCCCGCTGCCGGCGTGGGAGTAGGTGCTATCGGCGTTCGGTATCCCCAGATATTGACGGGTGTCCCCTCGTTGGATTTTAAATATTGGCTGCGAAGCGAGACTGATGACCAGGGCTACTTTGAACTGGAATTCGAACAGTTTAGTGGGCCCATGTGGTCGCTGTTCGCGTACGACCCCGAGCACGGGCTGGCGGCACTGGTCGCCCTGGAGGGCAATGAGGTGCCTGATGAGCCAGTAGAGATTCGGTTAACACAGGGCGCATACCTGCTCTCCAATGTGGTGGACACAGAGGGCAAACCGGTGGCGAATATGCAAGCCATGGTTTTTGTGCAGCTCGGGCCGGTCGGACACGGCGTGCACGGGCCCCGTAGTAACGAGCAGGGGCGGCTGATAATCGGATCGCTGCCGCCAGGGGTCAGGTTAAGCGTTTCGCCTACTGGAGAAGCTGAGCGGTTTGCGATAGATACTGCGTGGCGGGATCTCGGGCAGATAGCCCTTGCCCCGGGGCAGCAATACGAGCTGCCGCGGTTGGTTTTGAACTTACACGGACACAGCCTGAAGGTCTGGGTCGGCGATGCGCAACAGAAGCCGGTCAAGGGTGCCCTTGTGTTCGCCGTCGAGACCGAGGAACCCATGTATGTGGACGAGCAGGGCTACTGCCAACTCACCAGGCTCCCGGCCCAGGGACAGCTCTGGATCGTGGCGGCCCATCCGACTGAGCCCCTTTTCGCCGCTGTGCGAACTGATCCGGGCTGGGGCTTCCGGGCAAACCTGATTCTTCGGCCGCCGGGCAATGTGACCGGTCAAGTTGTGGACGAGCAGGGGCGGCCGGCCAGCGGGGCGAGAGTCAACATTCAGTTTTCCCACGACTGGCGTGTCATGTCTTTTGAGCTGTTGCGGCGCTTGCCGTGGCAACAGTGGTTCTACCAAGCTGAGACCGACAATGAGGGACGGTGGAGCGCGGAAGGTGTCATCGGAGGCGCTGATTACCGGGCTTCCGTCCGTGCTGCGGCCGGTGATCAGTGGGCTCATGCCGAATTCAACGGCCAAGGCGGCGAGACAATTGACCTGGGTGAGATGGTGCTGAAGCAGTGAAGACAGCCAGCGCCAGCGCATATTTGGCAGCTCAATCTGGGCTATCACCAGAGCAATTCAACTTGAAAGAGGCAACGACAAATGGCGCGACTTAATTTAGAGGGAAAGACTGCTATAGTTACCGGCGGTGCGGCGGGTATTGGCAAAGTCATTTGCACCGCCTTTGCTGAAGAGGGAGTGAATGTCATTGTTGCTGACATTGATGCTGAAGCCGGCCGTGCTACGGTACGAGAGCTTCGAGAATTAAGCCCTGAGGGGAAGCATAGTTTTGTGCAGACCGATGTCACCAGTATAGATAGCGTAACCGCAATAGTGGGCCAGACTGTACAGAAATATGGCAGAATTGATATCTTGGTCAACAACGCTGGAATAAATCTACCCCGATTGTTAGTTGACCCGGAGGGCAACGAAGAACTAACCGAGAATTTGTTTGACAAGATGGTAGCCGTGAATCAGAAGGGCGCCTTTCTGTGTGCGCAGGCCGTCGCCCGACAGATGATTGCTCAAAGAGGGGGGGGAGTGATCATCAACATGGCCTCCGAGGCCGGTTTGGAAGGCTCGGTAGGTCAAAGCGCTTATGCGGGCACGAAAGGCGCCCTCTATGCCTTCACCAGGTCCTGGGCCAAGGAATTGGGCAAATTCAGTATTAGGGTCGTAGGCGTCGCGCCGGCGGTGTTAGAGCCTACGGCCCTGCGCAGCGCCGAATACGAGCAAGCCCTGGCTTATACCAGGGGTATGACAGTTGAGGAACTCAACGAATCTTATAAAAAGGTCGCGGTTCCCTTGGGGAGGGTGGGGCGGTTGGACGAAGTAGCCGACCTGGTCTGCTTCCTGGCCTCGGATAGGGCCAGTTACATCACGGGAACCACGGTCAGCATCTCCGGCGGCAAATCCCGGGGCTGACTTGAACCAATGAACAGTTGCCGAAACAAGGGAGAAGCAGGTATGACTTGGGAAGAGTGGATTGAAATGCTGGCGTGCGCCTGGGAAGAGTATGAAGAGTATTCGCAATGCCTAGCAGCCTGTCGGAGAACGGGCTTAATGTTGGCGTTAGATGCCAGCAGCACGGTTTTTTGGAGCCGGATGCAGGGAAATGATGATCTGATCGAGCGATTCGGTTGCACTTCA
>JALGUR010000129.1 GCA_029820565.1 Candidatus Zipacnadia bacterium | reverse complement strand
ATGTCTGAAGACCCTCAAATCAGGGGTAGCAAGATAGTAGAGACCTATCAACCAGTGGCAGCTCACATTGTGCAGGCCACCGAGTTGACCGATAGCGAGATACTCTTGGAATTGCAATTAGACAATGGGCAGGCGCTGGGGCATGCAGCCGGCCAATTCGTCCAAGTCTCAGTATTCGGGGTGGGCGAAGCCCCTATCTCGGTTTGCTCGTCGCCAACCCAGACTCAAACGTTTGAGATATGCGTACGGGCTGTTGGCAACGTGACTAATGCAGTTCATCGCCTGGAAGTCGGCGATTGGGTTGGCATCAGAGGCCCCTACGGACATGGATTTCCCGCCGATGAAATGGTAGACAAACACATTCTTGTTGTAGCCGGGGGCATCGGCTTGCCCCCACTGCGACCGTTGATTCAGTTGATTCTGGAAAAGCGCGAGCAATATGGCCGGTTAATCATAGTCTATGGCGCTCGCACGCCAAAGGACCTGCTGTTCAAAGACGAACTGGATTCGTGGACCACCCGCGACGATGTGGAGTTCCATCTTATTGTTGAGGAGCCGGACGACAAATGGAAGGGACCGGTAGGCGTGGTTACTATACCCCTGCGGAGAATTAATATTGAGCCAGCCAAGACGGTGGTGGCGGCCGCCGTAGGTCCCCCGGTTATGTATCGCTTCGTCGCCTTTGAACTGCTGCAGAAGGGTCTGCCTGGGGACAACATTTACTTTTCCTTGGAGCGGCGAATGAAGTGTGGAGTGGGCAAGTGTGGGCACTGCCAGGTCAATAATCTTTACGTATGTGTAGACGGTCCGGTATTCTGCTATTCGCATCTGCAGGGCCTGACTGAAGCCGTCGAAGCCTGGGCTCCGGAATAGTAGAGGGCCAGGCGACGGCCGGCCCTCACGCTGCGGGACAGCAAACAGCCTGGAAGGGAGCGACAAGAGTGAACTCAATAGCCAAACCCCGTGTGGCTTTCTTTGATTTCGCTTGCTGTGAGGGCTGCCAGTTGGAGGTCCTCAGCCTCGAAGAGCAGCTCTTGGATATGGTCGAGCTGGTGGACATTGTCACCTGGCGCGAGGCGATGTCGGAGAAGAGCGATGACTACGACATTGCCTTTTGCGAGGGCAGCATAACCCGCGAGGCTGATATTGAGCGGATTAAGCGGATAAGGGAAACGGCGGATATTCTGGTATCCCTGGGAGCCTGTGCCACTATTGGCTGCCACAATGCCCTGAAGAATCAGTTTAGTATGGATGAGGTGCTTCACATAGTCTACGGTGACAGAGCCGAGTGGTTTGATACTATTCCCGCCCGTCCGATCACGGCAGTGGTGCCGGTTGACTACCAGGTCAATGGCTGTCCGGCCAGTCTCCCCGAGTTTGTCACCGTCTTCAAACACATCCTGATGGGCAAAGAGTATAAACCGCCCAATCAGCCGGTATGCGTGGAGTGCAAACTGAAAGATAATCTGTGCGTATACGAGAAGGGGCTGCTGTGTCTGGGACCGGTTACGCGCTGTGGCTGCGATGCTATCTGTACCAGCTATGGGCATACCTGCTTTGGCTGCCGCGGGCTGGTGGACGACCCTAATCTGAATGCGGCGCAGGATGTCCTGGCCAAGTACGGTCTGAGCGTGGAAGAGATTGTAGGCAAGTTCAAACTTTATAATAACTGGCCCGAATTGTCGCTGGGGGAGGGCCGGACCGATGCCTGATCGCCTCAATATCAACGTGGAACACCTCGCCCGGGTCGAAGGCCACGGCAACATCGTCGTCAACCTGGCCGAGGGCCGCCTGGAAGAGGCGCGGTTTGAGATTGTGGAAGCTCCGCGGTTCTTTGAGGCGATTATGCAGGGCCGCGACTACCAGGAAGTGATCCATATCGCTGGCCGGGTCTGCGGAATATGCTCCATCAGCCATACCTGTGCCGCACTGAAGGCGACCGAGGCGGCGTTCGGTGTGGAACTGTCCGAACAAGCTTTGCTGCTTCGACGGCTGGCCTACAATGGTGAAATTATTGGCAGCCATGTGCTTCACGTGTACTTCCTGGCCGCCCCTGATTTCTTTGAAGTACCCAGCGTCTTTCGTATGGTTAACATTGATAAAGACGCTGTGCTGCGGGCTATGCGCATGAAGAAACTGTCTTATGATCTGTGCGCGGCGGTGGCGGGCCGTCATACCCATCCGGTGGGTATGATGGTTGGCGGCTTCAGCTTCGTCCAGGACGAAAGCGAACTGGCGCAGGTACGCGCGCGCCTGGTCGAAGCAATTGAGGATACGAAACAGACAGTCCAACTGTTCAAGGAATTGACTGTGCCCCAGTTTGAACGGGAAACTGAGTACGTCTCCCTCAAGGACTCCAAGCTTTACGCACTCTATGACGGCCAGATCTACTCCAGTGAAGGGGAAATAGTAGGAGCTGACCAGTACCAGGAGGTCATAGAAGAATACGTGGTTCGTCACTCGACCGCCAAGCACGCCCGCTGGCACCGTCCTGAGTATATGGTCGGCGCGCTTGCCCGCGTTAACAACAACTTCGAGCAGCTCCATCCGCTGGCCAAGGAAGCCGCTGCCGAGTTAGGCCTGACCGTCCCTTGCTTCAATCCTTTTATCAACACCATTGCTCAGATTATCGAGATTGCCCACTGTGTCGAGGACAGCATCGGACTAATAGACACCATGTTGGACGGAGGAATTCAACCGGAAACGGTCGAGCTCAAACCTCGAGCGGGCCGCGGCGTAGGGGTAATTGAAGCACCGCGGGGTACGTTGTTTCACGACTATGAATTTGATGATCAGGGCAAGTGCGTCAGCGCCAATCTAGTGATCCCTACCGCCCAGAATCTGGCCAATCTTGACGCTGATATGCGCCAGTTCGTTCCTCAGATAGCCAGCGGAACCC
>JALGUR010000128.1 GCA_029820565.1 Candidatus Zipacnadia bacterium | reverse complement strand
GGCTTCATACAGTACAGTTCTCCCTCTCTTATCCCGATTATTGAGACAGCGCAGCGAAATGAGGGCTGGCCCCGCCTGTCCCGTCTTTTTGTCCGATAGTAACCCCAGCGAGCCTAGTACGTCTTCTTCACGACCGGCTCCCGTTCGACTACCCCATCCTTAGAGACGAGAAATGTCCAAATTGTCCGCTTGTTGCCAACCTCGTGTGTCAGTGAGACGCGATATTTGTCCCCGTCGGGCGAAATCACAGTCAGATAGCACTCCCTGGGCTCGTCACGGCTCGCCCGAGCGGGGTAGAATGAGCCGGCGAAGCGCGGGAAATGCCAGAAAGTCTCATACTCCTGCGGCGGAATGGCGCGAAAGACCTGCTGCAGGGCGGGGGCATACGGCCCAGTCGGTGCGGGCCATCTCCCGCGCTCTCTACACCCCTGGGTTTCTCCCGTTTGGGCGTCTACTCGCACTATGTTCCCATCGTGCCGCATCTGGTCTGGCTTCCAGGTATCCCGGTCGTACGCAGGCGCTGGACCACCCACCCAGCTATAGGTCTCTCGAACAGGGCGGAAGAACACCAGCCAGATGGGCCGATTCATTGGTCCCGGGCCTTGCCCGCCGCTACAGTACAAGGCCTCCCGCTCCACCCGAGTGAGTATAACTTGCGTCACAGGGAAGGAAATATGCCACTCCTTGCGGGCAATCTGTATTGCCTGGTCCGCCGTAATCGCCACCTTTTCCGGGGGCAGGTCATACCAAACTTCGTGCCCATTAATGGTCACAGACTGCGACACATTGAACACAGAATCAATCCGAAGTCCGCCGGCACGTGGTCTCCAGTGGACGTCCGCCCCCAGCGCTTCGGCTATTGGCCGAATCGGGCCCACAACCTGCCCATCCACCATCTGTACCGGTATGTCTAGCTTCTGCCCGTTTACGAGTACAGCCAGATGCCTCTCTGCCGCTATTCCACTGCTGAACCCCACAGCAATAGCCAATACAACCAAAGCCATGCCTATTATCCACGTTATCAGTCGCATCGCTGCACCACCCTTCGCGGTTTGTCTGTCTTCCCACGAGTTAAGACACACAAGCGCAGGAGACTGTTCCCCCGGCACCTGCTCAGGAGCGAGAAGCAATGAAGTAAACGATCACTTATCGTTCCGAAATATCAGGCAGTAGTGATGATGGTAGTTGGGGACGAAGACCTTGGGATAGCCCCAGATGCCAAGTTGCTTGGAGTCCTGGCACCAGATGCGCTCGCCCTGGAAGCTGAACGAGGTGCTGATGCGCCGGGCCAGATCCCAGGCCAGCGGCACCACATATCCGTCGGAAACACGAAGATTTTGGGCCACTACAACCATATACTTCTCCGGCTTCAGCAACTTTTGACACTGGTCAAATACACTGCCGACAGCCTCAATAAACTCGTCGTAATCTTCGATGTTGCCCAAATCCTGACCGCTGTCAGAATAGTGTGTATCCAATCCCGCCTCAGCGCGCTGTTTGTGCACCGAGTGCACCCCGCCACGGCTGTGGCGGAGCATATTCCAGTACGGCGGCGAGGTGATAATGAAGTCAAATTGGGGCAACCGCCCACCAGAGCAAGCAATGCAGTCCTCCCACAAATCCAGCTTCAGCAGTTCCGCAGCATCGCCCAGAATGACCTGCGCAATTCCGTCGGTGTCCAGTTCCGCCAGCCGCTGGCGGGTCACCTCAGCATACCGTGGGGCCAGCTCCAGGCCTACCGCCCGCCGCTCCTGCTCGAGGCTGGCTATTAGCGTCGCGCCGCTTCCGCAGAACGGATCAAATACCCACTGCCCCGCTTTGGTGAAGAAGGTGACGAACTGGGCGACCATCTCTTCGGGGAAGCGGGCCGGATGTAGCTCGGTGTCGCGGTTGCGGTGATAGCGCGGCGAGTCACAGATAAACCACGACTTTGTCCGCTTGATCCACTCTTTACCAGTCAGATCGTTGAGTGTATTTTCAGGGACTGGGTTGCCTTTTCCAGATTTGGTGCGATCAGCAGTTTCGGGTTTACTACACAAGGTCAATAACTCCCTATGGTGAGGAGCAGTTTACTTAGACCTACGCTTGGCTGTCAGAGGTAGCCTACCAATTGCCGGACTGCTCGTCTTCAGCAGATTGGTGGTCTCGCAACACTGCCATTGTCCCAATAACCTCGCGCGGCTTAGAACCCTGATGCGGACCACAGATGCCGGCGCGTTCCAGCATATCAATAAGCCGGCCGGCGCGGGCATATCCAATCTTAAAGCGCCGTTGCAGCATTGAAACTGAGGCCTGGTCTTCATTTATGACATACTCCGCGGCGGCTTCCAGCAGCTCATCACTGGCCTCCAACTCGGCCGCATAGTCGTCTTCATCAGACACAACACTTGGCTCAATCTCAAATTCCGGCTCGCCCTGCCGGCACAGATGTTCAACCACCTTGGCGATATCCTCGCGCCGCACAAACGCGCCCTGAATACGCCGGGGCTTGGGGGCATCAATGGGCGCAAATAGCATATCACCCGAGCCAATCAGCCGCTCGGCTCCCTGGGTATCCAGGATAACCCGCGAGTCCACGTTTGAAGCCACCGCCAGGGCGATCCGGGACGGCATATTGGCCTTGATATTGCCGGTGATAATGTTGGCAGCCGGCCGTTGGGTGGCAATAACCAGATGAATGCCCGTCGCTCGGGCCAACTGGGCTATGCGGCAGATGGAATACTCGAATTCAGCCCGTGCCTGCATCATCAAGTCAGCCAGCTCGTCAATTATGATTACCACGCGGGGGAACGGCCTAAATTCATCAGCAGCATGTTCCTTGGGCATCCGCGCCAATTCATTATATTCGTCCAGATTGCTGACACCTTTCAGCGCAAACTTGTCGTAGCGCTTTTCCATCTCCATTAT
>JALGUR010000127.1 GCA_029820565.1 Candidatus Zipacnadia bacterium | reverse complement strand
GCCTGGCTCAGTGCCGATAGTGTGCATCTCACCGCGAACTTCTTGCTTTACACCGCCGGCGTCGATATAGGTGTAATCAACCGCCACGCTGTGCCCGGCGTTGCACGGATAGAACATCAGGTCCGTTTTGGGGTCTCCCCAGATATCAATGTAATCATAACGTGAATAGCTGCGATACAACAGGCTGTCGTCTCCGACAGCATCGGCAATAGTCTTATCAACAAATGTGGCGGGTGCTATCTGGGTGCTAATCAGGTCCTGGTCAAGTGTTGCGTAATAGAAGCGGAGCTCAGAACCGATGGCAGACGCGGCAGCCGAACCGAGGGGCAGCGTGACTTCCCCCTTTGCTGGAGCTCAGAACCGATGGCAGACGCGGCAGCCGAACCGAGGGGCAGCGTGACTTCCCCCTTTGCTGCATCGGCTAACTCAAGACCATTACCCTCCCAGTATAGCTCACCGTTGCCAACATTGACGGCCAGAATAGGACCGTCGTCGAAACTGCCGGTTCCGTCTATATCCACGGGCAGGGGCGTCTCATCTATGTGGCTGGCTACCAGAGTAATCGTCTGAGGAAGCGAGACAATGCGGTGCTCTTCGCACATAATTAGCGCGCGGCGGTCGTGGCGGCCTGGATCAGTGAGCAGCACGTAACTTATCCGCATCCGGTCCCCCGCTCTGTTGGCGTTGAACAGCAGCATAGCTCCGCTGGGGTCCTCTACTACCTCGTCAGTGCCCGGTGGTCCACCACCGGGAAGGACTGCCAGTGGATATAGTTCTATACCCTCGACTGTGCCGGGCAAGACTCGGCCAAAGCTGCCCACTGAAGCAGCGGCAACTTGGGTAACGCTGTTGGGGATTAGTTCGCGGTAGACGTGATGCGTCGCTCCGCTGGCTCCCGACTCTACCCAGTCATAGTTGATCTCCACTTGGTTCACACCGAGAGGGAAATTGACCGTCCCGTCGGGAGCGACGCTGAAGCCACTCGGCAGCGGCTGTTCGTTGTAGACAACTACGGTTCCCAGTGTAGCCAGTCCCTGTCGAAAAGCGTAGACTGGAGTGGGTGCACCGCCAGGAGAGGGCGCTGGGACGGTGAATCGCTCGCCGATGATCTCAATCATATCATCGCGGGCGTTAGCGTGAGTGATGGCGAAATCGGTTATTGAGGGGTCGTCAGGGCTGCCAGTGGCCGGAATGCCCTCGGGCCCTCTGTTCGTGGGATCATTGGCATCGGGGAGCCGACTATCGCCCCGGATAGCCAGCGGCAGATCCTGAGGGTAACGGGTGAGCTGGTTGAGGGTGCGCTCGGCCTGCTGGGCCATCTCGGTGTGCTTCTCCTGGGTAGCCACGACGCCGAGCAGCTTGGGAAAGGCCACCGCCAGCGCCCAGATGCCCACCAGCAGGATGACCATAGCCACCAGCACCTCGACCAGGGTGAACCCCGCTGGTGTTACTGGGGCAAACCGGCCGCCGGAGGTTGATGTAGTAGAGTATAGCAATCTGTCTTTATTAGTGTACCTGGCGGCCGGTCTGCTGAACAGAGATATGTGAGATAATTGCGACAAATTCATGCCCAACCTCCCGGGTTGACCTTATCTACCACTCACATTATACCCTGCCCTGAGGGCGAAGAAACGGTGGTGTGGTGGTAGACTGTGCAGCAGGGCGCAGGCACACGGTTAGAAGTTCTGGTGAACCCAGGCAGCGACGGCCGAGGGCGCGCCATCAGGCACTCCCGTCCTGGTGGGGTCACCCATATCGGTGACATTGACGAGACTGGTCTGGCCGCCCAGGGTAACGATGATGTCCATTTGCTTAGCTGGATCACCGAAGTACCTGCGGTGGTGCGAGCAGTGAGTGACGATGGTGTAGTCAGGTGCACTGCGATTAGCCAACCGGGGGAAGTGCTGCCAGCGCAGCCCGGCGGTGTCAAGCCAGTCGGGAATGCCATTGGTGTTGACGTCCATCCAGCTCAACGCCCCGCCCATTTCGGCGGGTGTTATGCCACCAGGTGCGGGTGGTGGGCCCGCATCATACCCGTTGCTGTGGCCGGGCTCCCCGCCGGAGATGTAGGTATATCCGTTATAGTTGTATAGTCCGAGCTGGAATGTGGGGTCATCCGGAGCGTTGTCTCCGTCGCCGTCAGTCCAGTCAATGATGCCATTGTAAGAACAATAGACCACATCCCGACACCAGCCGGCAAACTGCATTGCCTCCTGGTCATCGGGGCAGATGAGCAGGTCGCGCTCGGTGACGTAGTCGGGATAAAGCATGCTGAAGCCGCCCACGTAGTGAGGATTGGCGGGATCGCTGACGTCGTAGTAGGGAGGTGGTGGGTAGTACCCTTTATCGGCGCGGAACTGGTTTAGCGCGGTTACCAGTTGCATCAAGTTCGACTGACACTTAGCCTGGCGGGCAGTCTCGCGGGCTTTGCTAAAAACGGGAAATAGTATCGCCATCAGCAGGCCAATGATGGCGATGACCACCATAAGTTCAATGAGTGTAAAACCTCGGCTACTTGACCATCGGTGCATAAGAATAACTGCCTCCTAACGCTATATGCGTCTCGAAAAACCCGAATCAACAGCCTGCCAGTAAGGAATAGTTATTGGTTACCTGTCAATGACCTTCTACCCTCAACGGATTGTGGTTAAACATTGACCTGGCTATCCGGGTGAGTAGCCATACCAGCTCAATACCCATAGGGTTATTGGTTCGGTGTACAGCAGCATAAGGATCCCGGCCAGGGCCATCATCGGGCCGAAGGGGATGTAATCGCCGCGCCGCTTCAGGTGCAATATCATTAACAGTACCGCGACTGCTGCTCCGATGATAATGGACAGCAGAAAGTAACTGAACAGGGCGTATGCAGGACCAAGCACCGCACCCATTGCTGCTGCCAGCTTCACGTCGCCCATGCCCAGCGCCGGCTTCTTCAGGACGACCTCGAATACCCAGCCAATGAAAAGAAAGAGTCCCCCTCCGACCAGCAGACCAGCAATCGAGCGCGGCAGGTACATCGTCAGGGCCGTGCTGCCGATTGGTTCGGTAAAGGAGATCGCCCAGTCTGCTCCCCGCACGTACAGATGGTGAGCATCGAGGCCGAGACCAAATAGAGCCACTATTGCTGTACACTGGTCGGGGATAATCATATGATCCAGGTCAATGAAGAGAATGACCAGTAGCGCCGCGCAGGCGGCGAACAGGCCTACTGTATAGTAGGGCGCGAAGCCGGCTGTATGCCAGGCGATAACAGCCAGCGCTCCGGT
>JALGUR010000010.1 GCA_029820565.1 Candidatus Zipacnadia bacterium | reverse complement strand
CGAAACCTACGCTCCAGAGTTTACTACATTACACCCGCCAAGGCTCTGCCCCAGGGCGAGTTGGTACACCTGGTGGAGGCGGTCGTGGCGGCGGGAGTAGGCGCGGTGCAATATCGGGCTAAAGACCGGTCCACTGCCACTATGGTTCAAGAAGCCCAGGCCCTGGTGCGCCTGACCCGGCGTGCCCAAGTGCCCTTCATAGTTAATGACCGGACCGACGTTGCTTTGGCGGTAGGCGCCGATGGGGTTCATGTCGGACAGGATGATATGCCTGCATCCTATGTACGGCGTATGATGGGACCCTATGCTATTGTGGGGGTAACGGCCCCGGGTCCCTCTCTGGGGCGACAGGCAGAGCAAGCAGGTGCGACTTATGTTTCCTGCGGACCAATCTTTCCCTCGCCGACTAAACCTGACAAGTCGGCGATAGGCCCTGAAGCCATCCCGCCGGTTCAGAATGCTGTTTCTCTACCCGTCTGTGCTATCGGCGGCATCAATGAAGAGACTATACATTATCTTACTGAGGTCACTCCGGCCATGGTTGCAGTCTGTTCGGCTATCAATGATGCGCCGGACCCGGGCCGGGCCGCTCGCCGAATAGTCCAACTAACCGAGCAAGTTATCCCTCATATTGCCTTTGGTGTCTAAAGCGCTACACTCAGAGCAGCAAAATCCATAGTGGGAGAGAGGATAACCACCCAATGACGCGTACCTGGTCAGTTTGCTTTGCTGTAGGATTACTCTTACTGGTCACTGCTATTGGCAGTGTGGGGGAGGAGTTCGCGGCCTGTCGCCCTGCCCTGGGCCTGCCCAGCAGTGGCGGAACGATAACCCCCGAGGGCAGTCTTGATGTTAGCGGCGTTGGCCAGATGAATATCCCCGTCGCCTATACCCTCCATCAAAGGCAACATCGCTGGGGACTGTACTGGGGCAATGAGACAGACTCTGAAGACATAGGGAGCCTGCTGAGCCTATCAGTGGGTCACTCCCACCCGGGGCGCGGCTTGTCTCTTAGTGCCCTGCTTATGAAGCACGAAGGCCTCAGCGGCGGTATTCAGAAGCAGTTGTGGCCCGAAACTGATAAGTGGCCGGCACTGGCGGCTGGCGTATATGATTTAACTGACCGCGTAGACCGTGGCGGCTACGTGGTCGCCACACGGCAACTCGGCGGTCGTCGGGGTCGTCAACTGGAATTAGGCTGGCCCCCTGAGGAAGTGGCCGTCGTCTCTGCATATAATCCCAGTACGTGGGGTCAGTTGATTATCTCCAGCAAGTCGCTAAGAATTCCCCCGCCGTTGACGGAGGCACGGCATCTACTCGAGGGTCCGGTGCTGTCCTCGGCTCCCCGCATAGACGGTGTTATAGGCGCAGGTGAATGGGAAGACGCCGCCGCTCAGGTTCAGCACTTTGCTCCCGGCGAAGAGATGATGATGATGGCGGGCCACGATGACCGCCACCTGTATATCTGCCTGTGTATTCCCTCGGATCACAGTTTTGGCTCGGGGCATCGGGCAGAATTATTCTTTGAACTGCCTCAGGAAGGTGCTTCTATCCTCAGCAGATCCCACCAACGTTACTCGGCTCAGGTTAGTCACACTGGAGCCACCAACGTTACTCGGCTCAGGTTAGTCACACTGGAGAAACAGTTCAATCTTTCAGTCGGGGCAGCGAGGGCACTTGGCACAAGGTGGCTGAAGGTACTGGTACCGAGGCGGTTTTCCGTACGGCTGTCTCAAGCGACGGTGATGGCGCGTGGCATTGGCCCGTTTTTGAATTCGCTATATCCCTACAGAATTTGCGGACTGGTGAAGAAGACCCGACAGCCTTAGGCTTTGCAGCACGTATCACTGTGCCTGCTGGTAGTGCTTATGAGTATGAGGCTGCGGGCCGCAAATATGTTGATATGGTACGATTTCCCTCGGGCCGAAGTTCCTACCGTAGCCCCTACAATCACATATTCGCCACCCGCCCTGATTTGTGGGGGAAGGCCGTCTTTGAGGCTATCTCACCGGATGATGAGACCGTTCCGGTTACCGTTGTTGGGGAACCTGTGCAAATTGATGGACAACTCAATGAACCGCTCTGGCAGGAGACGGCGGCGGCCAGTTACACTGTATTCGGCGACTTGACCCAAAGCGTGCGCGTGGTGGCTGATGATGATAATCTGTATGTAGGAGTGCATTGCCAGATTAGCCGCGGCCGGCAAAGCCAGCGCAGTTGTCAGGTGTATGTGGACCCCCTTGGCGACGAGGGCCTGTTACCCCGGCCTGATGACCGCGTCTATCGGCTTGATGTAGCAACCGCGGCAATTGAGTGCCTCCAGTGGCAGGCTGACTCCTGGAGCCAGCCAGGGCATTCGCGATTCACGGCAGCGGCTCACAGTACCATTGAACACAAGCAGATGATTGACACCTACGAGTTCGCTATTCCTCTGCGAGAATTGGACCGACCTACTTCGGACGCAACGCTGGGACTGGCCGTACAGACGCAATATGAGGCCCAACCGTCTGCCCGGCCGGTACAACCGGCGACAGCTAAGGCTTATCTAACTGCCGGATGGGGAGGAGGGCCCTTCTCCGGTCACGGCTTTGGTGGTTTGTCGCTGGGAGTAGGCCGACGGAGTCGGGGAATCATAGAGTATGATGGCGAGGGTCTCAATCTGGGCTATATCACCCAGCCGGCGGGCGCTAACTACAACCTGATGCTGGGAATACACAGCTTCGCCGGCCCTCACGACAGCCGCCTCACCATCGGCCTCTGCCAGCAAAGCCAATTTTAGTGGCCACCGATGTTCATAAGGTAGTGTAGCGGCGAATCAGAGCCACGGCGTGGGCCGCGATAGCCTCCTGGCGACCGATGAAGCCCAGCCCCTCGTTGGTAGTAGCCTTTATGTTCACTGCATTGGGAGCGATATTGAGTATCGAGGCGATCTGCCCGCGCATCTGTTCCATATAAGGTGCGAGCCGAGGTTCTTGGGCAATGATGGTGACGTCCACATTGACTGGCTGGTATCCGGCCTCACTCACCGCGTCAACGACGTGCGCCAGCAGGGCCTTGCTGTCCGCGTCTTTGTAAGCCGGGTCAGTATCAGGGAAATGTTGGCCGATATCACCGCAGCCGGCCGCCCCCAGCAGGGCATCGGCTATCGCGTGCAGCACCACATCGCCGTCCGAATGGCCGGCCAGACCTCGCTCGTAGGGCACCCGGACCCCGCCCAGCATCAGCGCCCGCCCCTCCATCAGCGGATGGACATCATATCCATACCCCACGCGCGTCTGTTGATTGCTTGCCACTATAGCCTCAGCCCGCTGCCAGTCGGCTGGGGTAGTGATCTTGAAGTTGTTCGGACTGCCGGGAATAACCGTCACCGGCTCGCCCATTTCCTCGACCAGCGCCGCATCATCGGTAACGTCCCAGTTACTCTGCCGCGCTTGTTGATACGCTTCAAGGATCAAATCGAATTTGAAGGTCTGGGGAGTCTGGGCCTGGTAGAATTGGCGGCGGTCAACAGTGGTTGTGATTACGCCGTCCCCGCCAACTTGCTTGAGTGTGTCGGTCATAGGGAGAGCAGCGATAGCCGCGCCCGTCTGGGCGCAAGTTTCAATACTATCGGTAATCAGTTGTGAAATCACAAACGGCCGGGCCGCATCGTGGATGACTATTATGTCAGGAGTGTTGTCCAGCAGGGCCTTCAGGCCATTGTACACCGACTCAGAGCGCGTCGGCCCCCCACTTACCACCTTGCTGAGTTTGCCAAGTTGGGCCTGCCGGCAGATATTGTCGGCCTGCTGCTCGTAGCCGCCAGGCACTACTAACAGACTCTGACTAACCTGCTCAATAGCCTCAAAGGCTCGCAGGGACCACACAAAAAGCGCCGCGCCGCCCAGAGGCACAAAAGTCTTGGGCATTCCCGGCCCCAAGCGGCGTCCTTGCCCGGCCGCAGCGATCAGACCAACTACTTCCCTCACCGTCGTCTCCTACGCCGATGCTCGGGGGCCGCCTCGCTGGCCAGCAGCGCACGGCCTTTCTCAGTGATGTCGGCGAATATCATTTTGCCGGCAGTAGTCTGAAGGACACTGGTCACTTCGGCGCGCACCATCTTACCAACAAACTCCTCCGCTCTCTCCACAACTACCATTGTGCCATCGTCCAAATAGGCTACTCCCTGGCCGGCCTCTTTGCCTTCTTTTACTACGGTAACCGTGATCTCTTCACCGGGCAAAAACTGCGGCTTGACTGCGTCGGCCAGTTCGTTAACATTCATTACTGGCACGCCGTGGAGTTTGCCAATTTCATTTACACTATAGTCATTGGTGATAATAGCCGCATCCTTGGCCTTAGCCAAACTGACCAGCCGCGTATCCACCTCATCGTAGGGCGCTTCCTCATCGGTGTAGTCATTGAATACTACCACTTGTGTTGTGCCGATGCTCTTTAACTTGTTGAGTATATCCAGTCCCCGCCGGCCTCGGACCCGTTTGAGTTTATCGGAGGAGTCAGCGATATGCTGCAGTTCCTGGAGAATAAAATCTGGTATGTATAATGGGCCTTCCAGAAAACCAGCATTGACAATATCAGCAATCCGTCCATCAATAATGATATTGGTGTCCAACATCTTCGGCAGTGTCCGGAGTGCGGGATGCAGATCCGCCTCCTCGCTGGAACTCGCTAGATTCGGAAAGACGTACACTATTTGCTGTTTGGCGCTCATTGCAAAGCCTATGCCTAAGACAATGCCTGCGACACTGGCAAATATCCTGATAGGCAGCCCAAAGCCCTCAATGTCAGCAAAGGGCACAGTAATAAGTATGGCCACTACTAACCCCAGCACTATTCCTACCGCCGACGCAGTCTTATCTAACAATGAGACCCGTTCCAGGCGGTTCACCCAACTAACAACCTTGCGGAATGAGAACAGAGCGAACAGAAAGCCCAATAGGCCCCCGACCGTTACGACTCCTATGCGAAATAGGATTGGTGACATATCTTCAGTGTCTTGGCCCATCTCGAAAAAACGCGGCTCTATTCCGGCAGCGACCAGGTTCCCTATGATAACGCCAACCAGGACGACTGCCGCCACAAATAATGACCATAGGCCTCTGAGAATAAACATGAAATATGACCCCTTCCGTCTGCTGTTGTCAGCAGGGGCGGCTGGTTATATGTGTATGGATTTTGCGGCTGGTATATTCGTGTATGTATATCTATAACACTCAGCGAGCACCAATAGTTCGCCCTTAGCCGATTACGGCCAGCGCCTGGCTAAGTTGGTTAATCTGAATATATTGTACTTCACCGGACGCTGTCTTATCAAGTGCCCCCTGGGCTGTCCCCAAGTCGGGTGGGGTCGGAGCCATAATCTGGGTGAAACCCAAACGCTGGGCCTCCTGAACCCTAACGGCCAGGCGGGGTGGCCGCCGAATCTCTCCGGCCAAGCCCACTTCCCCCATTACTGCCATTTCTGCGGGTAGTGGCGTTTCTCTAAGACTGGAAGCCACTGCCAGGGCAATCGCCAAATCACAGGCGGGCTCGGTGGCCCGGATCCCCCCGGCAACATTGATGAAGACATCATACTCGCCTAACCGCATGCCCAATCGCTTCTCCATCACTGCCAGCAACAGCGCCACTCGGGTCTTATCCACTGAAGTCACTGTTCGCTGTGGAGCAGTATAGTGGCTGGGGCTGACCAGAGCCTGAATCTCCACTAACAACGGCCGACTGCCCTGCAGAACGCAAGTTACTACCGAGCCAGGCACCTGTGTGGCCCGTTCGGCTAAAAAATCCGCCGAAGGATTCTCTACCGCTATCAAGCCACCTTCTGTCATCCGAAATACCGCCAGTTCGTCGGTGGAGCCGTACCGGTTCTTGGTGGCTCGCAGTAGTCGAAAACTTTGCGCAGTTTCACTGTCAAAATATAGAACTGTATCTACCATGTGCTCCAGGGTTCGGGGCCCAGCGATGTCGCCCGATTTGGTAACATGGCCAACCAGGAACATAACTGCGTCATTGCCTTTTGCCCACTGGCCCAAGCGGGCCGCGGATTGTCTCACCTGGGAAATACTTCCGGCCACAGCCTCCAGGCTACTGTCTTGCATTGCCTGTACCGAGTCTATTACCACCACTGCGGGCCGGAGGCGGTCCAGTTCCCCCAATACCCTGTCCACATTGCTGTCATCTAATACCTGGCAGTCGCTGTCGGCGAGATCCAACCGTTGGCTGCGCAGGTGGATCTGTTCGCTGGATTCCTCCCCGGATACGTACAATACAGCCTGGTCGTTACGGGCCATGCGGGACAAAGTTTGCAGCAGTAAGGTTGACTTGCCTACCCCCGGAGTCCCGCCAACCAAGACCAGAGAGCCCGGCACTGCTCCGCCTCCCAACACCCGGTCAAACTCAGCGTCACGAGTTGTCAGTCGCGGTAGGCGATGTCCGTCAATTCCGCTGAGCCTCTGGGCTTGGTGCGTGCCGGAACTTATGGACTTGGAGAGCGTGGAATGCGTCCTGACCTCTTCTGCAAAACTGCCCCACGCTCCGCACGCTGGGCACCTGCCCAGCCACTTATGGGCCTGATGACCACATTGCTGGCATAAATACAGTGTCTGCGTCTTGCTCATTATCTGTTGCCATTGTTGAGCCGGACTGAAAAACCCAAAGGACAAAGCCCCAACGGGCCTCGCCCTATGTATCACACGCCCCCCAGCCCGCCGGGTTGAAGCCTGGCTATTCACATTGACTATACCCGCAGTCGTGGCAGGTCAGGCAGCCACCTTCGTAATACAATGGCCCGCCGCAATCCGGACAAGCGCCAGCATGTCCAAAACTCGGCCCCTTGAAATCAATGCTCAGTTGCACATCTTCCGACAGCACTGTTCTCTCCAGAGCCTTAGCGAAAGCGTCGGCGCAGGAGAGGATCTTGCCCCCGCCGCTTTCCCAGGCCGGCATATGGCAACTGATACCTTTAAGTTGCTTAACGATATGTTCAGGACCTATCCCGGACCGCAACGCCAACGATATCAGCCGCGCCATGGCCTCAGTCTGTGAGGCTACGCAGCCACCCGCCTTACCCATATTACCGAACACTTCAAAAGCCTCATCGGCCTTGTCGAAATTTATCGTGACATATAGTTTGCCACACCCGGTCGTCATATTCCTCGTTACGCCTGTGACGGCGTCAGGACGGGGCCGCGGTGCCAGCCGTTGGCCTTCCCGGGCCTCCTCGGTCTTGCCGGTAGTCAGTACCTGGCTTTCCCGACTGCCGTCCCGATACATCGTTACTCCTTTGCAGCCTAATTCATAAGCCAGCATATAGACTTCCGCAACATCCTCTACGGTTGCATCATTGGCGAAATTGACCGTCTTGGAGACTGCATTATCGGTGGCCTCCTGAAAGGCGGCCTGAATGCGGATGTGCCATTCGGGTGCGATATCGTGAGCAGTTAGGAATACCTCACGCACGTCCGCCGGTATTTCCTCAATTTCTTGTAGGCTGCCTTTGGCGGCAATTGTTTTGATCAGTTCGGGTGAATAGAAACCTCGCTCCTGGGCTACCTGCTCAAATAGGGGATTGACCTCCACCAACTCTTCGCCATCCAGTACGTGCCGCGTGTAGGCGACGGCGAACAGTGGCTCGATGCCGCTGGAACTGCCGGCGATGATACTGATGCTACCCGTGGGAGCTATGGTAGTAACCGTGGCATTACGCAGCCGTCTGCCGTTTCCATCGCGGTTATAGACACTTGTTCCCCAATTAGGGAATACGCCCCGCTGCTCGGCCAGTTGCACCGAGGCTTGCTGCGCCCGCTCTTCGATGAAACTCATAACCTCTTTAGCCATTTTCGCTGCTGGCTCAGAAGCATAAGGTATGCCCAAATGAATGAGCATGTCGGCAAAGCCCATCACTCCTAAGCCAATCTTGCGGTTGGCTTCAGTCATCTGCTCGATCTTGGCCAGGGGAAACTTGTTCATTTCAATAACATTGTCTAAGAAACGTACCGCTGCCGCCACTGTCGCGCCCAACTTATCCCAGTCAATCTCACCCTCGCCAATGTCGCCAATAACCATCTTATTCAGATTGATCGAGCCCAGGTTGCATGATTCATAGGGCAACAGAGGCTGCTCGCCACAGGGATTGGTGCTTTCAACATCACCCAGTTCCGGCGTCGGATTATCCGCATTTATGCGATCCAGGAATATAATACCTGGGTCCCCGTTAGCCCAGGCGGCTTCCGTTATCGTGTCGAAGACATCCCGAGCGCTCAGAGTATCGACGGTCTCACCAGTACGCGGATTGATTAGATCATAAGTCTCTTCATTGAGCACCGCTTGCATGAACTCGTCATTGACCGCTACCGAGATATTGAAATTATTGAGCCGGTCTGAATTGCTTTTGCTCGCAATAAATTCCAGTATATCGGGATGGTCTACCCGCAGCACCGCCATATTGGCACCCCGGCGAGTGCCGCCCTGTTTAATAGCATCGGTGGCGGCGTCAAAGACGTTCATGAATGAAACCGGCCCTGAAGAGACACCCTTGGTGGAACTGACTATGTCGTCCTTGGGCCGCAGCCGGGAAAACGAAAATCCTGTCCCGCCGCCGCTTTTATGTATCAGGGCGGTATTCTTAACCGCCTCAAAGATGCTTTCCATTGAGTCGTCAATGGGTAACACGAAGCAGGCGGAAAGTTGCTGAAAGGGCCGGCCCGCATTCATAAGTGTAGGGCTGTTGGGCAGGAATTCCAGCGCCGTCATCAACTCATAGAACCGCTGTTCCCATTGCTTCACTTCGCTATCCGAGGCCCCATAGTGCCGTTCGGCTGAGGCGATATTATGGGCTACCCGGCGGAACATATCCGCCGGTTTCTCCAGAGGGCGGCCTTCGTCGTCTTTTTTCAGGTAGCGGCGCTCCAGAACGGTAGTAGCATTTGCGGTGAGGTCTAACTGCTGGGTTGAGGATACTGATTCTACGGTGGCCATCTACATCTACCTCGCCGGCATTGGGTGAGGAGCCTTAACTGATCTCATTCCCGTTGCCAAAGGATTGAATACCTATTACATACTATATGTCAAGAGTTGGCAACTTTTTCGGCCTAACTCTACGCAGACTTTTACTATACTCTAATTCGGCAACGCTGTCAAGAGGGCTTTTCCCCCTGGTTTCAGCCGGCCTGGGCCGCCCCTTGCTCGGTGTGCTCGGCGGTTTGCCGCACTACCTTGGCCACCGCCGATATCACACAGCCCTCGTCAGGAGTAGCTATCTTTACTCCCTGAGCATTTCTCCCCGTCCGGCGAATGTGCTTGACCGGCACACGTATGAGAACGCCCGCCGACGAAATGCACATTATCTCGTCGTCATCGTCTACAACCTGCACGCCGACTACCGGCCCATTCCTATCAGTAATCTCCAGGGTAGAGACGCCTTGGGTGTTACGGCCGTGCCGCCGATACTGCGAAAGTGCTGTTCGCTTGCCCAAACCTTTCTGGCTAACCACTAACAAATCTCGTTTATCTTTCGCATCCACTACGACCGTGGCCACAGTTTGATCCTCACCCACCAGCCTGATAGCATTCACTCCGGCTGTATTCCGACTGGTGGGCCGGACCTT
Organism: Candidatus Zipacnadia bacterium; assembly: GCA_029820565.1. Classification (GTDB taxonomy): domain Bacteria; phylum Armatimonadota; class Zipacnadia; order Zipacnadales; family Zipacnadaceae; genus JALGTV01. Next base: position 48,555 of record JALGUR010000010.1, on the reverse strand, counting down.
CTTCTCGCTAAAGCGCAGGGCTTTGCCGTTGCGAGTAACCAGCATAATATCTTTAGTCCCGTCGGACCACATTACCCACTTCAATTCATCCCCCTTGTTAAGGTTGATGGCGATTTTGCCCTTGCTGCGCAGTGGGGTGTCATATTCTGACAACTTGGTCTTCTTTATCTTCCCTTGCTTAGTGACCATCACCAGATACCCGCCCTGGTCATAGTTCTCGACCGGAATGGTCGCCGTAATGCTTTCATCTGGCTGCAAGGGAACCAGATTAACTATGGGAGTACCCCGGGCGGTACGCGAAGCCATTGGTACTTGATACGCCTTCAACCGATATACCAACCCCTGGTTGGTAAAGCACAGGATAAGGTGATGGGTGGAGGCAACAAAGACGTCTCGGACACTGTCTTCCTCTTTTTTGGTCAGGGCCAATACCCCTTTGCCTCCGCGGTGCTGCACTCTATAAGTATCTAAAGGCAGCCGCTTGACATATCCGTCTCGGGTGATGGTTATAGTCATATCTTCTTGAGCAATTAGGTCTTCCATGCTGATTTCTTCGGCCTCAGTGGGAATGATACGGGTGCGGCGCTCATCGCCTAACTCCCGCTTGATGGTGCGCAATTCTTTCTTAATTACCTCTGACTTCTGCTCTTCCGACTCCAATATGGCCTGATACTCAGCAATATCGGCCTGGAGCCCGTCGTATTCATTACTAAGTTCCTCGGCCGACAACCGGGTCAGCCGCCCCAATTGCATATTGAGTATCTCATCAGCCTGCGTGCGAGTGAATCCAAGTTCACTTATCAGTCCCTCGCGGGCGGCAGTGCGATTCTCGCTACCTCGCGCCGGTGCCGCAGGAACTGGCTGAGCATCTCCTTGAGGCCGCACATCTGCGGCACTACTCCTCCGTCTGTCGGCACCAGTGCCAGGGCGTTGACGCTGAAGTTACTGCGCAAATAGGTATGTTTGTACAGTTGGTTCAGTATAACTTGAGCGTTGGCCTCACGCTTCAATTCTATTACAATCCTCATACCTTTGCGGTCTGACTCGTCCCGCAAGTCCGAGATGCCCTCAACCGTCTTTTTCTCACATAGGGCGGCGATCTGTTCCATCAGTGCTGCCTTGCTGACCTGATAGGGCAGTTCGGTGACAATAATTCCCTGCCGGCTGCGGTCCAGTGGCTCAATAATCGCCCGCGCCTGCATGGTAACTGAGCCGCGGCCGGTCTCAAAATATTCTTTGATGCCAGTGATGCCCAGTATCAACCCGCCTCCGGGGAAGTCCGGCCCTTGCACATATTTCATCAGTTGCTTCACGTCCAGGTCAGGGGTATCCAGCAGGGCCACCGCTGCGTCTACTATCTCCCCCACATTATGGGGCGGGATGTTGGTGGCATAGCCTACCGCGATGCCCGCCGCCCCATTGCCCAGCAGATTAGGGAATGCCCCGGGCAGTACCGCCGGCTCTTCACTTTTCTCGTCATAGGTTGGCTGATAATTGACCGTATCCTTATCCAGGTCTTCTAACATGGCCATAGCGATAGGGGAGAGCCGCGCCTCGGTATAGCGGGCCGCCCCCGCCGGGTCCCCGTCCAGCGAGCCGAAGTTGCCCTGAGGATCAATCAGGGGATGGCGGGCGGCAAAGTTCTGGCCCATCCGCACTAAGGCATCATATATTGACGCATCCCCGTGGGGGTGATAGGTCTTCATCGTCTCGCCGACGATGGCCGCACACTTGGAGTGGGGCCGGTCGGGCGTGAGGCCGTCGTCACTCATCGCCAGCAATATACGGCGCTGCGAGGGCTTAAGCCCATCGCGCACATCGGGCAGCGCCCGCGCCATTATGGTACTCATGGCGAACTGCATATACGAGGAGGTCATCTCATCCTCAAGTGCTATCGGCTCAACTTTTCCTATGTCGGTAGTAGTCTCTTCGGCCATCTACTTTCCTCACTTCTACTGTGTAGGGTCAATTAATTTCAGATCACGGAATACTATGCTGTGTTTCGGGTCCTGTGTCGCCGCCAGCGCAATCCTGAGGGGCGGCCCTAGAGTGTCCTTGCGGATGTGACGGTATGCGGCTCTAACCTGACCACTATTAGTCAACGTGGCTATCTGAACCATCTTCTTTGATATGCGAAACCAAATCCTGCGCTTTAACTCCTTGGGTCCGTCGAGGTCCTCGTGGCGCAAGTCCTTGAGTTCTTCGTGAATTCCGTCGCGGTTGCCATCAGAGAACTTGAGTTTGACGTCCCCGGCTTGATTCTCAATGGCATAGAACTTCGGGTATTCAGCACTCTCTTCCCACGCCAGTGCAATCGCCCCCCACGACTCTGGGTCTGTCACGTCCACTCCAATGGTGACCTCGCCTTCCAATACATGGCTCGGGCCATCCTTGTTCCGGACGTAGAATCCATGACCGCTTGTCCCGGGCACCGCTTGATACACGACCTCAGAACGTGAAGGATCTATCTTCCATCTACCAGCGTGTTGGGGGCCATGAACCTGCCATTTCTCACAAAAGGCAGCCGATGTGACCGATTGGGTGGTGCCGTTGCTACACCACGCGACGGCTCGAAGCGCAGCCTCGATATCAAGCGGGCGATCGTGGAGTATATCCCCCAATTTGGACATGGGTTCCCGCTTAAAGGGGAGTTTAATGAAGGCAACTCGCTCTCGGTCCTCTTTCGCCACTGGCAGCCTCTGACGGTACGACGACTCATCAGCGTCCAACGATATGACCACAATCCGCAGTTCTCTGTTGAAGGACAGGGCCTTACTGCACGGGAATACTATGTGAGGGTCCTCTAGACCGTGGCCAATGATGAGCAGGAGCTGAGCGTTGCCCAGACACCGCAGAAAGTGCCAGTACTCCGTCCAGTACGGATCTTCGAACGGTCTCTTCTTGCGCGACGGCGATATGAGGGCACGCTTGGCCGGAAAGGGCACCGTGCTTTGCGACCCATCAGGGGCAGTGTAGTAATATGCGGGCGCTGTATACTCCGAAGGATTAAGGCCTAGATCCTCAGCTTTGAACCAGGCAGCACAACCGTGCAGATGAAATAGCCATACGTACGCCTTGTGTGCGTTCAGCAACTCAGCCGGAGACGACTGATATCTCTGGGCTTCCCACGGAGAGGCGCCCGGTGCGTGTCTCACGAACGCATCCATCATTTGGAGGCTACGCCCCTGGTGCTGGTGGCTAAACCATTTCTCTAGAGCAACATCATAGTTTGTAGTAAATACTGGCAGAAGTTGCCCACATCCCGGGTGTACGAGACTTAGTACATTCGGCCAGCACTCGGATGTGACTGTCTCATCTTGTGGAGGTGGCTTGCCAAAAACGCGGACTATTTCCTCCACCATCATTTCCTGTAGGCGCTTGGCATCGTCGCCCGGCATCTGGCTCAGTGATTCCCCCATGTCCTCCACGCCGGGATAGCTCACGCCCCCATAGCCCTCCGCGAACGCGAAACCTCCATATCCCCACGGGGATTCGCACAGCGCGGCCAGTCTATCGTGGATGTCTTCAAAGTTGGCTTCTCCATAGTCAGCTTCCGGATCACAGTACACTTGGGCAGCCGCCCAGATGCCCTGGCACGATGCCGGTTGATTACCAACTGCCTCCGCCAGATCTTCTAGAAACTCACTCGCTACTGGGTAACCCAAGTGCGCCGATGCGCCCGCACCTGCAAGGATTACGGTTGGCGCGTTGACTATTGCTTCTGACATTGTCACGTGCGTTTCCATTACGCTCTCCTCCGATGTGCCCTTGGCAGCCGGGCTATCACCCGGTCCAGCCCCAGGATTCGCAGGTCACACTTGTACAGAAACCGGAGGCCGATGCCTACGGTGACCAGCCCGTTGACCAGCAGATTGCGGCGGGGCCAGTAGTGCTTGCGGTACATCAGCCACATCCCCCGGTGCATATCCCACAGTTGCCGCAGGGTCAGCCGGCCCATGGTCTGCCCGCCATAATGAAGCGCCTCGGCCTCGGCCACTAACCACACCTGCCAGCCGGCCTCATTTATGCGCCAGTTCAGGTCATGGTCACAGAAGTTTATCGGAAACCGTTCATCCAATCCGCCCACATCTTCCCAGCACTCCCGCCGCATCACATAGCAGGTTGTCCCGATGGCCGGAGCCGACTGGGTCTGGTTGTAGTCAAAATCGTCGGCGTAATACCGCCGCGTCCAGGGATTGGCGGGCCAGATGCGGTGCAGGTCAACCGACTGGGCCAATGCCGCGCCCAAATCCGGAAAGCGGCGCACGCACGGCTGAACAGTGCCGTCATCATTGTGCAGGCGGGGACTGGCTGCCCCGGCCTGCGGATGGCCGTCCAGAAACTCTACCAGTTGCCGCCAAGCATCCGGGGCGACGATCACATCGTCGTTGACTATGGCTACATAACGACCCCGGGCCTGCCGGACGCCCTGGTTGTTGGTAATAGGGTAAGTCTGTTTGAATTGATTGCAGACCAACTGGACCTCCGGGAACTTTTCTCGGATTTGCTCCGGCGTCCCGTCCTCCGAGGCGTCGTCTACACAAATTACCTCCAGGGCGATACCGTCACCGGCGGCATAGACCGACTCCAGGCAGTGCTGGAGCATCTGGCCGCCGTCGGCACTGACAACAACAACTGACAGGTCAACGGCTTGCTGGACCATTTGATTATCGCTCAATAGGATACGCGCCCGCCGTGTAGAAGTCGCGTAGCGCAGGCCTTCGCCCGCCGTAGCGGGCTTTGGCCCGCGAAGGCAGGTTCTCAACCTGCGTCGCTCACCAGGGCGGGGTTAGAGAACCCCGCCTACGCGATAACAGGCGCTTCTTCGCCCGCGTTGCTCAGTTATGTCCCGCTTAGGGCAGACACAGTATCACGCCCACAGGTCTATATTTTGGGTCTGGCGAGCGTGGTTAGCGATGAAGTTGCGCCGGGGCTCGACCCGGTCGCCCATCAGTATGGAGATAATCCGGTCGGCCTCTTTGGCCTCTTCCAGAGTTACCTGGCGCAGAATCCGATTCTCCGGCGACATCGTAGTGACGGCCAGGTCCTCAGCATCCATCTCGGCCAGTCCCTTGAAGCGGAAAACGGTGCTGCGCCGCCGCCCCAAGCCTTCCTGTAATTCTTCAAGCTCTTTATCGTTCAGCGCATAGTATGTATCCCGCCCACTCTTAATGCGAAAAAGGGGCGGCTGGGCGATATACAGGTGGCCGGCCAGGATTAGAGGCTGCATATAGCGGAAGAAGAACGTCAATATCAGGGTGCGAATGTGAGAGCCGTCCACATCAGCATCAGCCATTATGATGATGCGATGATAGCGCAGTTTGGGCAGGTCAAACTTGCTGGTGACTTCCTCCTCCCCGTTGGGCTCGCCGTCGCCGCTGTGGTTAGCAATGCCCGTGCCCAAAGCGGTAATCATCGCCACTATCTCGTTATTGTCCAGGATCTTGTCCAGGCGATGCTTTTCCACATTAAGTATTACTCCCCGCAACGGCAATATCGCCTGATGGCGACTGTCGCGGGCTTGCTTGGCATTGCCCCCGGCTGAGTCACCCTCCACTATGAACAGTTCACACTCCTCAGGATTGCGGCTGGAACAGTCGGCTAACTTCCCGGGCATACCGGCTGACGTTAAGGCTGTCTTGCGGGCCGCCTGTGCCGCTCGCCGAGCGGCGTCATTAGCGTGGGCGGCGCCCTCGGCCTTCCCTACTATCCGCTTGGCCACCTTTGGAGTTTCCTGCAAGAATTCGCTCAGATTCTCGTAGGCTACCGAGTAGACGTGGCCGTCTATTTCCGTATTGCCTAACTTGGTCTTCGTCTGGCCCTCAAACTGTGGGTTCAGCAGTTTTACTGATATTACTGCCGTCATGCCTTCCCGCACTTCATCACCGGTGAAGTTACGTTCCTTCTCTTTGCGCAGCCCGGTGTTGAACGCATAATTGTTGATGGCTCGGGTTAATGCGGTCTTGAAGCCTGACAGATGAGTACCACCCTCTATCGTGTGAATCGCATTGGCATAGGAGACAATATTCTCGTGGATGCCATCAGTATATTGAATCGCTATCTCCAACTCCACATCATCGGTCTCATCGGCGAAGTATATGGGCTTGTGCAAGGTCATCTTGCCTTCATTAAGGTAGCGGGCGTAGGCTTTTATGCCGCCCTTGTTATGATGTACTTCTTTCCGCTCCTGACCCGGGCGCCGATCCTCAAAGATTATCCGACAACCCGCGGCCAGGAATGATAACTCCCGCAGGCGGTTGTTGATAGTGTCAAAGTCAAAGGTTATATCCTCAAAGACCTCTTCATCGGGCTTGAAGCGAATCTTGGTGCCTTGGCCTTTGGCCTTGCCTATCTTCTTTACCGCTTCAACCGGCTTGCCTCGTTCGTAACGCTGGAAATAGCGGTGGCCATCCAGGCTCACTTCTACTTCCAACCACTCCGCCAAGGCGTTGGTGCAGGAAACCCCGACGCCGTGCAAGCCGCCGGAGACCTTGTAACTAATCCCATCAAATTTGCCGCCCGCGTGGAGAGTAGTCATCACTACCTCCAGTGCCGACCGCTTCTCAGTGGGGTGTTTGTCCACAGGTATACCGCGACCGTTGTCGGTCACCTCGGCAGTTCCATCAGGATGAACGATTACCTCAATCTGATCGCACTCGCTGGCGAAATACTCATCAATGCTGTTGTCAATGACCTCATTGAGGATATGATGTAGTCCCCGCCGTCCGGTAGTACCTATATACATAGCCGGACGCCGCTGGACTGCTTCTAATCCTTTCAGTACTTGAATTTCCTTTGCTGTGTAGCGCTTCTTCTTAGGCATCTATGGCTGCTCCCGACTGCTGCGTTGTTAGTTGCATTTGACTGGGAATAACCCGGTGGTCGACCAAACTTTGGCCCCAATCACCACTGTTTCCCAACGAGGTAGATGAAACTCCACTATAGCCTACAGTGGACGTCAGCCCTATATCTGTAGCACGACCACATGGGGACTTGCTAACTGCGATATTGCCTCGGGAAAACTGCTTTTCCTCTGTGTCCATCTGCCCTTGGCACCCACTGTGGGCCCGACCGCCTCACTCCTCAATATCACTATAATATTATACCACAATAGGCCCCTCCAAGTCAAGTAAATTGGACACAAATAGAGGTGTTTTTCCTCATAGTTTTGAGGAAGATTTTACAGGTTCAGGCCCTTAAACTTGTACATACCATTCGCCCCGTCCAATCTCCATTATTAGTATCTGTAGATAGCCCTCCGAAGCGGTGGGTTGACAGCGAATTGAGCCCGCTATTGATCTGTAAATGTGCTTGTGCTGCGCGGAACTGTCTCTGCTATCTGTCCAACAGTCGGCATAGGGAGGAATTCACGTACCGATCAAAGAAGCTCATAAACCACAGGAGGGTATGGGATGGGGAGCCGTGGACATTAGCGCAGATAATAGCCTATATTCACATACAATGGTTGGCGTAACGAGCAACAACATAGTTCATTGGTGAGAGGAGCCATTTCATGACCGCCGGCGATGCCAAACGCCGCTGGAAAGGACCGGTTGTCCCCGTTCTTACCATCTTCAACGAGGATTTGAGCCTGGATTTAGAAGGCCTGCGCGCCAACATCCGCTACCTGTTGGATGCCGGTGCGCACGTGGGGAACATAGTACTCCTCGTCTGCGGGGCCGGGGGCGACTTTGCGGTTCTTACCACTGATGAGCGTAAGCAGGTCGCCTAACGCAGATTACTATCCGCGAATTACCAGACTAACAAAGGAGCAAACCCCGAATGAATCTGGTACTAATTGTTAGCGATACCTTTCGCTGGGACTACCTGGGCTGCTATGGAAACGATTGCATTCAGACCCCTAATCTGGATCAATTGTCAGCCGACAGTGCTCTGTTTGTGGATGGCTATGCCGAAGGCCTCCCCACCTTGCCGGCCCGTCGGGTTATACTTACCGGTCGCCCGGTCACTCCTCCTGTTTACATACCTCAGAAGGATGACGGAGTCAAGTCGTTTGGCTGGCATCCTCTGTTTTATGAGGATGTTACCTTGGCTGAATGGCTTGGCCAGCACGGCTATGTGAGCGCGTTTGTGACTGATGTGTATCATATGATGAAGCCGGGGAAGAATTTCCATCGCGGCTTTGATTGTTGGTATTGGATTCGCGGGCAGGAAGGCGATCCCTACGCCCTACCAGATATTCGCCAAGTACGAGATCTGCTTACTCAGACCACCCTGGACCCGGATGAAACCTCTGTCCCGCATTGGGTCATTCAGCACTTGATGAATCGCAAGGACTGGGCTAGTGACGAAGACACCTCGGTGGCCCGAGTGATGATCAAGGCTGCTAAGTGGCTCAATGAATACACGCTTGATTCTCCTTTCTTCCTATATGTAGACTGCTTTGACCCTCATGAGCCTTGGGATCCACCCGCTGATTATGCTCATCACTACTATGCAGACTACCAGGGCCTGGTTGGCGTCTATCCTCCTGCCCACGAAGCGGAAATGACACCAGAACAAGTTCGCTGTGTCAAGGCAGCCTATGCCGGCGAAGTTACACTGGTGGACCAATGGGTTGGATACTTGCTGAACACCTTGCGGCAGAGGGACCTGATGGACGATACTCTAATTATTTTCACTTCTGACCATGGCACGATGATGGGCGAACAGGGCGAGATTCATAAGGGCGAAACCCGTCTGCGCAACCAGTGCACCAGGGTTCCCCTGCTGATTAGACATCCTGAGAGCCAAGCCGCCGGCCAGAGAGTCGCCGGATTTGTCCAACACCACGATATTATGCCCACCGCACTTAGCATTATGGGCCTGTCCGCCCCCGAGCGCGCCTTAGGAACTGACATCTGGCCGCTGGCTATCGGCGACACATCGCCGTTGCGTGATACCATTGTCATAGGTTGGAGCCGCTACGCCAGTGTCCGCACGCCCCGCTGGAATTTGATTACCCCTTGGACCCAACTGCCTGCCGGACAACAGCCTGTCCGTCAACTGTACGATCTGCAAACTGACCCCGAGGAATTGGATGATGTTATTGAGAATCATCCTCAAGTGGTCCGCGAACTGTCAGAATTCCTCGCTGAGTATCTAAGGCGGCAAGCCTCTTTGACAAAGGGCACCGTTCAACAGGTTGATAGTTCAGCGGCTGATCAGGTTATGACGACCTTTGACGCCCTGCCGGGGGATGCTTAGCGTAACGGGGATTGCTTGACCGGGGCGGACCGACGTTGGACAGAATCCGGCTGGCCTACAATGACCCAAAGACTAACCGAGCAATCGTTTCGTGCATTCGCAAGCGCGGGCAATAACTTCTTGCTCGTCCACGCGCAGCAACTGTCCGTCCCGCATGACCATTTCTCCCTCCACGATAGTTGCCTTTACATCATGGCTGTGGGCGGCATAGATTAGTTGCGATATTGGGTTGTGCAAGGGCTGCATATGCGACTTGGTCATATCTACAACAATGATGTCGGCTCGTTTGCCGACTTCCAAGGTTCCGATCAAATCCTGCAAACCCAGGGCTTGCGCCGACCCTCGCGTTGCGATAGCCAGTACCGTCTCGGCGCGCAGCACCGTAGGGTCGCCGGTGTAGCCCTTGTGAATGATAGCCGCTAACAGCGCCTCTTCGCGCAAGTCCAGGTTGTTGTTGGACGCGCAGCCGTCGGTTCCCAGCCCCACTATCGCGCCCGCTGCCGCCAGACGGGGTACAGGGGCGAAGCCGCTGGCCAGTTTCATATTACTGCCCGGACAGTGCGCGATACCCACTTGCTTGTCGGCCAGTATTTGAATATCTTGCTCGTCCACATGAACACAGTGAGCCGCTAACACGTGATTGTCAAATAGGCCCAGATTATTCAGATGCTGGACTGGGCTTTCCCCATATTCATTGTAACTGTCCTCAACCTCCTGCGCGGTCTCGGCAATATGGATGTGAATAGGTACGTCCAACTGATGAGCCGCCGCCCTGACCTTGTCCATCAGACCGTCAGGACAAGTATAGGGAGCGTGCGGCGCTATCATCGGATGGATGCGTGGATGGGCTTGCCGCTGCAATTCCCGAACGAAATCTATGGCCGTCTCCAGCAACTCCTGGGCATTAGGCAAAAAGCCCAACAGCACCCCGGAAGGGCAGGCGCGAATGCCTCCCTCAATGGCAGCTTTGGTTGCCGCTTGAGGCAAATGGTACATATCATTGAAACAGGTAACTCCCGCCCGCAGCATCTCGCAAACGCCTAACAGGCTGCCCCAATAAACATCTTCTTCGGTCAGTTTCATCTCCGCCGGCCAGATTTTCTCTTCCAGCCATCGGCGCAGCGGCATATCATCGGCATAGCCGCGAAACAGCGTCATGGCCAGATGAGTATGGGCATTGACCAGTCCGGGCAGCACCAGCGCACCGCTGGCATCTATAATCTGCTCAGCGGATTCGTCAGGAGCACCATCAGGAGCACCGGCATAAGTTATCTCGCCGTCCTTTGCAACCACTACGCCGTCGGGTATCGGCGCACTGCCAGGCACCATCGTCAGCAGCAAACCGTTTTCAATCCGCAGTGTGTTCATAGTCGCGGTTCTACCTGAATCTAAATCACTTCCGCTATCCAAGGATTGGTCTCACACTCGTCGCCCAATGTAGAGGTGGGGCCATGTCCCGGATAGATGGCAGTTTCCGGGGAAAATTGGTCTACTATTCGCTTCAATGAGGCCTGAAGGGCTGAATGGTCCCCCCCTGGCAGGTCCGTACGACCTACACCGCCGGCAAACAAGGTATCGCCGGTAAAGAGAACCTGCTCAACTGCCAAACAGACGCTGCCTGCACTGTGGCCAGGAGTGTGTATTACCTTGGCGGCTAATTCCCCGACCGTAACCCTCTGGCCTTCCTCATATTCTTGCAGCAGTGAGTCCCGATTCTGCCCCAGTTTAGCCGGCATCAGTTCTGACAGCATCCCTATCTCAGCCGGATGCAGGTAGACCTTATTTATGCCCAGCATCTCGGCCACGGCGCCCGCCGCCCCAATATGGTCGGGATGGCCGTGAGTACACAGTATGGCCGTCACCTGAGCCTCGTATTGAGCAATCATTTGGACGATTACATCCGCCTCGTCCCCCGGGTCAATAATTACTGCCTGCTGGCTATCCGGGTCAGCCAGCAGATAGCAGTTAGCCTGTAGCGGCCCAACGATACATCGGTCTATTAGCAATAGACTCTTCGTCTCCTTAACTCAACGCTGATACGCCCCCGTCGCCACTATCGGGGGCATCTATCATACCTTGTATTGATTAGAATGGCTATTTGTCGCTTAGTCGCAATACACTCACTGGCGACTACTGTTCTGCGCTCGCTTGGCTTTCGTAAATACCACAACGCAAGTGTACTCGTCGGACGTAATCACGATCGTAGGGCCCTAACTCTCCGGCCTGTTGGTAATAGTGGGCAGCCTGGTCGGGACGATTGGTTTGCTCCAGGTGTTTAGCCATCAGATACTGGTAGGCAGGATTGCCCGGGCAGATTTCCAGGCTGCGCTCAAACATACTCAGGGCTTGCTCGTGGCGCTCCTGACGTACATAGGCTGCGGCCAGGCGCAGGTGGTAGAAGTCGTCGGCTGGAGAGCAATATACAGCGGCCTCATACTCGCCGCTGGCCTCCTCCCATCGGCCCTGCTCAAAGTACAGATCGCCCAGTCTGAAATGGTAGAAGCCATCATCTGGCGCCAATTGCACCGCGCCCCACAGATGCTTCTCAGCCTGGTCAAATTGACGCACCAGCCAATACAACTTGCCCAAACGATACAAATAGTAGGCCTGGTCCCCCCGGTACTCAACAGCCTTTTCCAGAGCCGCGAGAGCAGCCCGTGGTTGGCCGCAATGGAGTAGTAGGTCGCCCAGACCCAGATGTGATTCAGCGTGGCGGGGCCGCATCTGCACCGCCTTGCGGTAGGCCTGAAGGGCCTTGGTCGGCTTTTCGGCCAACCGATAGGCATCTCCCAGGCGCAGTTGGACCTCACCGTCGTCATTATCGGCCTGGGCGGCCCGCTCGTAGTGCTTGATAGCCGCCGGCACCTCCCCAGCCTCCAGCAGCCTATCTGCGACCAGGCACTGCTCGCGTACATCCTGGTCTGCCTCTACGCTGTTCTCTTTGGTGTTGCCTGTGGGCATTGCCCTTCCCTTACCCGGGGGAGACCACAAAATGCAGCCGTAGACTCATCTGCATACTTGGAGCCGTCTCAAGAAACTCGGCCGCTTCCTCCGGCAATGGTAGTTCAAAGCTAAGGTTTATGGACAAATTCGCTCGTTCGCGGTGGACCTGTCCCGCGTCCAGATCAAAGTACATATTCCCGTCCAGAGTCTCTTCAAAATCAAGGTTAAGTTGCGTAGCCTCCTCTGCCTTCTCGGCCGGCACCGGCAGTTCAATACTAAGATTGGGCCCTGCCAGCCTACCGTGAAAGGCAATATTGGCAACTCGGTGCCCCTCAATTTGCCCCACGTCCGCCAGAGTACATTCCAGAGTCAACTGGGGCAGTTGCTCTGCTTCTATGCCTGGCATTATTATCGGGATTTGGCTATTCCAACTATCACCGACTTCCACTGGACCCTCGGGAAACGCTGCCGGTACTGAAGTCAGCAGTTCTTGCCAGTCCTCGGTCTTACCGAGCATAGGGAAGTCGCCGAGGCCTGACCCGCCCGGTGGTATCGGCGGCAAGCCCGAAATATTCAGGATCTTGCCCTGGGGCGAAATATCAACGGTAAGATTCTCCAGCCATCCCAGCATCTGCTGCATTTGCGCGTCGGGCATCTGCTCGTACGTGCCGTTGACTTCTACCGTTCCCTGCTCAAGATCAATCACAATATGGACTGATTCTCCTTGCGCCTCCCCCTGGAGCCGCAAGGCTCCAAACCGCAAGCCTACTGTCGCGTTGCCGTCTTCGTCCACTGATTTCACGGGCAAACTAACGTTACCGTTAGCGTTGAACTGTATCTGCACTGCGCGGCCCTCCTCCGCTCCCTCCTCGGTCGGAATCGGCAAGCCGGTAAACGACAGGTTCCCCGTCCCTGTGACCCAGACATCGTAAGTAAGTTCTTGTTCGGGGATGAATTTGAAACGCAGAAGTTCCCCGGCGTTCCCCGCTGTGGCGACCAGCAGTACCAACACTGTCATAACCACAATACTCACGGGCGCTCCGCTCGTAGTCATTGTCATTCGCCCTTCCTTTCGGGAGTTTTGGTTGGTATGTTCGTCACCCATCATCCAATATCAACCATTGCGTTTCCCACTACAAATGCAGATTCACCCCGCCTTGCGCTTTTTCCTCCCCGTATGTCTGCTATTGTACCTGTCTCTGTACTTGCCGTCAATTGACAATTATGTCATGTTTCGCTAATCTGTACAATGGTGTTTGAGAATCACTACGAATCGAAGTGAGGAGATAACTGTGTCCAATAATAGCCTGCGCATTCTGTGTATTGGTGCTCATCCTGATGATTGTGATGTACACTTTGGAGGAATAGCCATTAAGTACGTCCGCCAGGGACATCAGGTGAAGTTCGTTTCGACTACCAACGGAGATACCGGACATTACCAGATGGGCGGAGGGCCCCTGGCGCGACGGAGGTATGAAGAAGCTCAGCGGGCTGCGGCTATAGCTGGTATTACCTATGAAATCCTGGATATTCACAATGGGCAGCTTATGCCTACTCTGGAAAACCGCTGGCGGGTGGTAGAAATCATCCGCCAATTTCACCCCGATTTAGTTGTCACCCACCGGCCTAATGACTATCATCCCGACCATCGCTACACCTCCCAGATTGTCCAGGACGCGGCTTTTACGGTGACGGCTCCTAACGTGCAGGCACTCACCGCCCATTTACAATATAATCCCGTTGTCTGCTATACAAGCGATAACTTCCAAAAGCCCTATCCGTTCCAGCCGGATATAGTGATAGATATTGATGACGCCATAGACGACAAGTTTGAAATGTTGGATTGTCACGAGTCGCAGATGTACGAGTGGCTGCCGTACAATTGGGGCCTGGACGAGCCGGTTCCCCAGGAACCGCAACAGCGCAAGGCATGGCTGCGCGAAAAATGGAACCCGCGCTTGTTGGACACAGCCAATCGCTACCGCGAGCGGTTAGAGGAATTGTATGGAAAGGAGCGGGCTGCTGGGATTCAGTACGCCGAAGCGCTGGAAATCTGCGAGTATGGCGCAGCCTTGCCCACCGACGATATCCCTACTCTATTTCCCTTCTTTGATGAGGGCTAAGGCCGGCCCGCCTGAATGGCCTTGTAGCGAGGTTAGAGAACCTCGCCTACGCGGCAACAAAATGGAGGACCGCGTACCCCCAGCTACCAGCCAATCCTGTTAGTGAGCAGTTGCGCCGAATCGGTATCCAGATACATAATAGTGGCCGGATGAGTGCGCAGCGCGGTAGCCGGGCACTGCTCAGTAACCGGACCTTCCAGTGTGGCCTTGACCGCATTGGCTTTAGGTAGCGCCGGGACTATGCAGAAAATCCGCCGTGCCGCGCAGATAGCCGGAATTGTCATAGTAATGGCTCGCCGGGGTACTTCCTCCAGGCTCACATAGCGCTTTTCGGGGTCGGGGTCATCTTTGTAGTCCCGGTATTGCTGACGCACGGAAGTCTCGTCAACAGTTATGATTTCCGTTAAGTTGTCGCTAAAGAACTCCGCTCCGGGCTCATTAAAGGCGATGTGACCATTTTCGCCTATGCCAATGCAGGCAATATCAATTCCTCCGGCCTCATTAAGCAATTGCCCATAGTGGCGGCATTTTTCTTCCGCCGAGCCGAGCATATCGGCCATAAAGTGGACGGTTGCCGGGTTGACTGTATTGAACAGATGGTCATTGAGATAGACTTCAAAGGTGTTCTTGTGGCCTCGGGGCAAATCAATGTATTCGTCCAAATGGAAGGCGATCACTTCATCCCACGGCAAATCAGGGATAGTACTGAGAACCTCCAGAAAATCGTCCTGCGACGGCGCTGCTGCGAAGCACATAGTTACCTCGCCCTGCTCTCTGGCTACTTGGCGCATGGCTTCTGCCACATCCGCCGCCGCGGCCGCTCCCATTTCAGCGCGATTAGCAAAGACTCTTACCTCCATTGATATCAATCTCATAAAAGTCACTTCCTTCAACGCCGTCAGCCGCCGCCCGCTCTTCATCAGGAGCAGGACGCCTTTCTCTGAGGCATCGCCTTGGTATCTATTATCAGTGTTACCGGGCCGTCGTTGACTATTTCTACCTGCATATACTGACCAAACTGCCCGGTCTGCACTTCTATACCTTCGGCTTTCAGCCGTTGTACAAACTCCTCAAAGGCTTCTTGCGCCTGCTGCGGGCTGGCTGCCGCGGTGAAACTGGGCCGTCGGCCTTTGGTGACATCCCCATACAGGGTGAAATTGGGAACCACCAGCACCTGGCCGTCAATGTCCCTCGCTGACAGATTCATCTTGCCTTCTTCGTCAGCGAATATGCGCAGGCCAGCGATCTTGCGGGCCATCCACGCGATCTCTTCGTCCCCATCGGTTGCAGTAAAGCCCACTAATACCATCAACCCGGGGCCGATTGCTCCCACTATTTGCCCCTTAACACTGACACTGCCCTTAGTTACTCTCTGTATCACTGCGCGCATCGGCTTCCTCGCCGACCTATCACAAGCGCCGGGCAGTAATCCACCAGTCAACTATATCTACTGAGTCTTTCTCCTCACCAGTAGCCGGGCCCACTAAGGTGCTATCATCAGCCTGCTCTCTAATGAAGGCCATAGAATTGTTGATAGTGGTGAATTCCTGAGGATTGAAGCGCCGAATAGCATCGTTCCCCAGGGGCCCCAGGCCATCATATACATTCTCGTTAGGATCGGTGACCGTGGGGTGGAAGATCAGGTCGGTGGTAGTTATGAAATTGATACTGAGGTTAGTCAAGTTTTCGCCCAAGTTGGACAGGTCAATAGTAATCTGCAAGGTCCGGCCTCCCTGCGGTCGTCTATAATCATAGGGCGTCCCTATCAGAGTTCCCGTGGCCGCCATCTCCAGAGCCACAAGTGCATAGTCGCCCACATTCAGGTTGCCGGTAGTGAACCCGACCCCCGGAATCGGTGATTGTTCGGCAGGCACTGAGGAATTTGCTGGCAGGGTCGCAGTTGAGGTAGTAATCTGACCGGTACTGGCCGTCTCGAACTGCACTTCCACCTCAGCGGTATCCGGGTTGCCCGCCGTTACCGAAGTGACCGTAATCGTGTAAACCCCGGCATCGCCGCCAGTAATGTTATCGGTTACACCTTCAAAACCACCTGTGGCTCCTCGTAGCACCACGTTAAGGTCGGCCCGGTACAATTCATACTGGCCGCCGTGATACTGCAAATAGTGGGTCATCGAGCCGGTTCCCCAGCCGTTGCCCCAATAGGGTCCGGCTGCTACCGGCACAGGAAAGTCAGCTCCTTGGTCAGCGTCGGCGTCAAAAGCCACAAAATAGTAAAAGGCGTCATCTACTGGTCCGGCCATCTCCCAGACAATTTCCAACACCGCCTCAGGTACGCCACTACCGCCGTGTTCACCGCCCCGCGCGCAGCCGCTAAGGAGTGCGACCAGAGATATTAGTAATACTGCTGCCATTCGCCTTTTCATACATTGACCTCATCAGTTTGGGGCGAACCTGCCTCTGGGATACTGGCCCGACGCCCTTCGGCCCGGCGAAGCAGTTGTTGGGGATTGTCTATGAGCACCTCGCGTATCTTCTCAGCCGGAACGCCGGCGGCTCGTACCACCTGCTCGGCGAAGTGCTCGGTAAGCAAGTCTGAGGGCTGGTGAGTATCACTATTCAGCACCAATTGCGCGCCTGCGGCCAATGCTTGTTGCGCGACCAGACCGTTACTCAGACAGTGCCCCTGACGCGTGGTCAGTTCAACGAAAACACCGTTTTCGGCAGCCAGTTGAGCCTCTTGTTCGGTAAGCAGGCCCGGATGGGCCAGAATATCCACCTGAGGGCAACTCACCGCCGCCAGATTGGTCCCTGGTTCTACTGGTTCCACCAGTGTCTCGCCGTGCACCACCACCAACTCAGCGCCTAACTTACGAGCCTCAGCCGCCAGTTGGGGTATGGCCGAAGCCGGCACGTGTGTTATCTCCACGGCCACCACGGCCGGAAAATCCCAGCGCTCCCGGGCCAGCCGACAGTCGCCGCCGACCTCCTCAATAATTCGGCGCATACCTCCCTGAGCACAGTGATCCGCTATGCCCAGGGCACTATAGCCATTGGCCATAGCCCGCCGGATCAATTCAATCGGCGACAGAACTCCGTCACTGAGATAGGTATGAGTATGAAAGTCGTATAGCATATTAGTATCTATCCTTCGCTTAACCACTCCAGACAATCTTGTAGCACACTACGATAGCCGCTACTGGACAGTAAGGGCCCCGCATCCAGTACCGCTACTTGTCCTTGTTGATAAGTTGCGGTTGCGGCTACTACTTCATCCCCTATTGCAGCCAAAGGCTCAAGGTTTGCTCCACGGATTCGCACTCCCCCGGGCAATTGGCCAACTGCGGGCTGCTCAGCGACCCCACCCGACCGCCCCAGACAAACTAACACGCCAAACTGACTCAGCATCTCATTCAAATATACCAGTCGTATCTGCCGGGCAGAGTGAGCATGAGCCAGCGCCAGGAGCCGGCCGCCGGCCGCCACATAGTGGCCGACTGCACCAATCTCTTCCTCGCTATACTCCCGCCAACTTCCCAACACCACCAATTCGGGACCGCTTTGCAGGGCTTCCACCAACGGGTCTTCTGCTTCGCGTACACGCAGGGCCTTTAGCGGCAACCCGGTCTGACTGAGCGCTTCCTGCACCCAGCCGTTAATCTGGGGCCAGTTGTCCTCAGCGGCCATACTGTCGTAGAGAACAGCGTCCCCGAACTCCCGCCGCTCCAGGGGCAGTTGCGTGGGTGCCGGTGTCGGTAACTGCGGAGTGGGCGATGGCCTTGGGGTAGGGGAGATGACGCTCAATTGGGCCACCCGCCCGGCCCACGACACGGCCCGCACCACTAATTGTAGTCCGTTGTAGTCGGGCGGATCCTGCTGTAGACCTTCTGCGACGATTTCGGTGGGTATAACGATAATACCACCCTTACCCAGTGGTATTCCCGCGGCCACAATCCTGTCGTTTTGCTTAACAATAGGAACCAGGCGCGGCGCGCTTATTCGCAGCCGCAGCGATCCACTGGGCGGCGGCTGCAAGCCGGTGGTAAGCGGGCTGTTCACCCATACCACAGGCCCCCGAGCCTGGGAGTCGGAGACAATCTCCAGGCCGCGCGGTTTCAGGAAAACGTTAGCCTGCTCCAAGTGTCGCCGCGAGCGCCCTATGAGCAAGACCAGGCCGCCACCCGCGCGGACGAATTCTGCCAGCTCTTCAGCCCAGCCTTCCTCGCTAACCCTGTCGTCAGCCACCACTATGGCCGTAGGCGCAACTTCCTCTGACGCCATCTGCTGAGCATCTACCAGTTCTACACCCCGACTTTCTAACTCCCTAACCAGCTCTCGTCGTACCTGCCCTTCGTGACCATAATCGGGCAGGTCCACGGCCACAATCTCCTTGCTTTCCACTGCACTGGCCGCGGCGGTCGCAATGACTATGGTGCACAATGCCATTCTGATTATACTTTGTTTAGGATAGGCCATCTTACCCTCGCTCCGGTCCAGTCTGATTCTGCTGAATCCCCCATATCATTGTATTATCTTCGCCGCGGCCGATTCAATTCCTCCCAGCGCTTTCTGCCGGCACGATTGCGACCTACAGTAGCAAGTTAAGCAACCCGCCAATGCACAGCGCCACAGTGACCATAATCGCGGCGGCTTTGGCCATA
Organism: Candidatus Zipacnadia bacterium; assembly: GCA_029820565.1. Lineage (GTDB taxonomy): Bacteria > Armatimonadota > Zipacnadia > Zipacnadales > Zipacnadaceae > JALGTV01. The sequence goes on along the minus strand of JALGUR010000010.1, from coordinate 29,663 downwards.
TCCTTGATTCCGAACTCTCGTAGCAACACCGCGAAGGTCGCGGCACAGGGGAAGTATGCGGTTAACACGACGCAAGCGATGATTAATTGCTTGAGACTCAACCCGAGGGGGGCTAACATTCCTACGGCCACATCCTTGCGCAGAAACCCGATGAGCAGAGCGGCTACCGCTTCAGGAGGCAGACCTAATATGTTGGTAATTACCGGCGCCAGAACGTGCCCCAAGAACTGAATAATGCCCAGTACATACATTATATTGACGACCAACACTCCTAACAGCACATAGGGCACAGCATCAGTGATGAACTGTCGCGTGCGCAGCCATACTTTCTGGCCGGTAGCGCGAAGGGCGGGGATACGATAGGGCGGGATCTCAATGAATATCTCTGGGGCTTCGCCGGGCAATACTGCCTTGAATATGAGGGCCAATACCACCCAAAGTAACGCCAACGTGCCAAAGACAGGCACCAACCCAATGGCCCCGAATTCTCCCAACAGACCCACGACCATCGCTATCTGGGCCATACAGGGAACGCAGATGGCCATCAGGGTGGCAGCAATGAAGCGCTGCCGTCTGGTCTCCAGAATTCGGGTAGATAGTGCTCCTGGTATATTGCAGCCCAGCCCCAGCAACATGGGAATAATGGTTAACCCGTGCAAGCCTAAGTGGTGCATTATGGTATCTACCAACACTCCTAAGCGGGGCAAGTAGCCAATATCCTCTAACAGACTGAGCACCAAGTAGAAGGCAAACACATAGGGAAGCACCATCGCCAGAGGCACATACAATCCGGTCGTGAGTAGCCCTAATGACTCCACGAATTCTATCTCGCCCGCCACTAACTTTCCCACCAGCAGTTCGTGCCAGAAGCCGCCTGGCCCTAGCAATTCGGACAGTCGCATCACCAAGGGCGCCCAAAGTTTCTCAAATAGGGGGTCAAATAAGTAGCCAATGAGGCCCTCGCCAATAAATCGTATTAGGGCAAAGGCCACCAGACCTACCACAACCGCCAGGGGAATGCCGGTCTCGGGCTGAAGGGAGAAATCGGCCAGCCGCTCCAAGAAAGTATGATGACGCTGGGTAACCCGCTGCACCTGTTCCACTATCTCTCCGACCTGACTCCACCGGTCATCGTCCTCGTGCGGGTAGGTATTCGCCTGAGCCTCATCCAGGCGCGAGACCAGATTGCTAATGCCGCGACCGCTGATCGCCACCGTGGGCACGACCGGAACTCCCAGTAGTCCCTCAAGCCTCTCTACATCAATATTGATACCCTTATGCCCTGCCTCGTCCCACATATTTAGCGCCACTACTACCGGCTTACCTGATTGGAGAAGCTGCAGGGTAAGGTTGAGGTTGCGTTCCAGGTTGGTGGCGTCTACTACATCTATCACCACATCGCCTTCGGGCAGCATATCCGCCGCTACTTGTTCGGCTCGGATAGTCGGATCGAGGGTATAGGTGCCGGGGACGTCAATGACCTCGGCCCGCTGTCCATCTAAGACCATCGCCCCCTTGGTAAACTCCACGGTAGTACCCGGATAATTGGAAACAATAACGTCGGCTCCGGTTAGCCGGGAGAAGACCACACTCTTGCCAACGTTAGGATTTCCCATCAGCAATATGCGCTTCATCCGGCCACCTCCACCATAATGCGCCGGGCAATGCCAAAGCCCACCGCTACCTGGGTGGCGCCCACTTGCAGGCTGACCGGCCCACGGAAGGGCTGAGAAGTGAGCTTGACTACCGGCACACCTGGGCGAACGCCCATGGCCTGCATCCGCCGCACCATTCCGTGTCCGCCCGACAGGTTAATGACCAGTCCAGTTTGTCCTTCTCGCATTTCTGCGGCGGATATGATCAAGTTACTTTCTCCTTCATATTCATATCTGCCAATAGCAACCGATGTTTCTTCATTGCTTTAGCAACTCCTTGGGGCCGAAGAACCACCTATTGTGGACCTCTTCCCCTATAAACGGCAGCGCCAGCCCCAATCGACATATAGGCTCTTGTCGCCCTCCCAATTAGTTATAAGGCTAAGCAGGAGGTTACAGTCTCGGGGTAAAGCCCATTCCACAGTGATTGCCGCTTCGCTGTCACTGCCGCCTACCATTTCCAAATAAATAGAAGTTCCGTGACCAGCGGCGAATTGCACCCCCCCAAATCCCCACGTCTCAGGCAATGAACTAGCTGCGCCCAAAGCCAAAGTGCACGGGCCCGGCTCTATCTGAGCCACTGCCTCGATGGTTTCCGCATTGCGACTTCCCACGCCTATTATACCTACTCTCACTGAACCGTTGTGTGCCTCATAAGCCATGTGGGTAAGGTTAAACACAGCTCGCTGGTGTCCTTTGACAGGAATATCCAGGCCAACATCGGTTCGCTGACCGACACCTAACTGACTATTGAGCATCATCCGACTCTCGCCGTTCCCCAAGGCGGTAGTGAGATCAATATCCATACATAATACATCTTCTTCAACTACTTCGGCAACAGGAATAAGGGCACCACCACACGGTGCGGGCCATACAGGTGAATTATAACCACCTGCCCAGATTATCATCGCGGCAAACACAACTATGAACAGAGAGCATTTTAGTTGAACCATAATCTCATCTCCTCAATTGTTATGCAGTTGGGTTTGACATTCTTCGCACAGTCCGCTAATCTCCAGGGTATGAGCGTGGTGGGCGAAATTATGCTCGCTTGAGACCCCAATTATGGCTCCCTCTACCGCCGGGCATATGAAATCTATTACGCGACCGCACCTCTCGCAAATCAGGTGTCCGTGAAATTCCTTCTCTTCTTCTACCACTTCGTAGTGCGTGTGCTCCTCACCATAGATTACTTCCCGTAACACCCCGATTTGCACCAATGTAGGCAGCAGCCGGTATAGTGTTGCCCGTGAAACGCCAGCGCCTTCCTGCCGGATATAATCCAGCAAGTCATCGGCACTGAAGTGTTGGGGTATCCTCAGCATATGTTGGATAATGCGGCGGCGCTGGGCTGTGACACGCAAGTCGGCCCGCTGTAAGTTGCTGATGATTTGCGCTTCTTGGCGGTTCATATCGCATCCTCCGATTGAGATTGAGACACAGTCTCAAATGACATTATAGTGATTATGTCAATTTTTGTCAATACCTAAAGCAATGAATTTTATACTCTCTTACTTATTCTAAGAAAACCGGACAAGCCTACAGGCCATTTTGACACGTTTTATACTTCCGTTGAGAAGGTATCAAACAAGTGAATAGCGAACTATCTATAAGCACCCAGCTAAAACTCACTTAGGAGAACCAGTATGGACCAACTCCAACAACGTGTCAGCACCTTAATTGAAGCTTTACCGTATATCCAGCAGTGGTCAGGCAAGACGGTGGTAGTCAAGTATGGTGGGGCGGCGATGACCGATCCTGACCTGCAGCGCAGTGTCGCTCAGGACCTGGTACTACTGCGATATGTCGGCATTAATGTCGTAGTGGTGCATGGCGGCGGGCCCAAGATTACTGAGATGATGCAAAGACTGGGCCTGGAGCCTCAGTTTGTCCAGGGCCTACGGGTTACCGATGCTGAGACTATGGAGATTGTTCAAATGGTCTTGGTCGGCGGGGTCAATCAACACATTGTTTCTCTGATTAACGCCGCCGGCGGCCGAGCCGTGGGCGTCTCGGGCAAAGACGCTAATCTGATTACAGCCCGCAAAAAGAGTGGCGAAGCAGACTTGGGCTTTGTCGGTGAAGTGGTTCACATCAACCCTGAAGTCATCGTTAGTCTCACTGGCGCCGGGTATACCGTAGTAGTTTCGTCCATCGGCACCGATGCCGACGGGCAGAGCTATAATATCAATGCTGACACTGTCGCCGGTCACCTGGCTACGGCGGTACAGGCCATCAAGTTGATTATGCTCAGCGACGTGGCCGGCCTCCTGGAGAATCCCGATGACCCCAATAGTGTAATCAGCGAGTTGACCATCAGTGAGGCCGAAGATATGCTGAAGACCGGCCTGGTAGGGGAGGGGATGATACCCAAGTTGCGGAGCTGTCTGACGGCGCTGGCGGGCGGAGTTGGGCGCACTCACCTAATTGACGGGCGCACCCCTCACGCCCTGCTGATGGAGCTATTTACCGATACCGGCATTGGCACCATGATCCCCGGGGAATAGCGCCCGGCCACATCATCCGACCGAGCTGGTCCCTTACGGCTGCTGCTCCGCGAGTATCTGCTGGCACTGTTCAATCATCTCCCCGATCCGCTCACGCTGGGCCAGCATGTACTCGACATCGGAGGCAGAAGAGCGATAATTTCTACGCGTCCAGTTGTCCACTATTCGTGGTGGCACTCTGAGGGCGTTGTCGGCTTCGGCCAACAGGTCCGCACGTGGCTTTGCCTGGTCACTCTTCCTCACCTGGGTCACCAGTTCGTTCAGCCGGTGCAGGTACTCGTAGTCCTCCAGGCCGTCTCGGAAATTCCACAGCCGCAAGGAGGGGTACCTCGTCGCGCCCTGTTCAGGGCTGTCAAAGTAGAGTAACGCAGGGCCTTTGGTCGGGTCATGCCAGGAAGTGAAGGGGCCGGCGCTAAGATCAAGTCCTAGGTCTCGGTAACGTTTCCAGTAGCTACATGCGTAAATCAGATATCCGTCAACCCGCCACTGCCAGCTCTGCCAGCCGGCCTTCCGCCAGCGGTCTATTGACTCATTGAACCCCCCGCCATGCCAGTACCACCACACCTGCCGGCCACTGTCCTTGATGCGCTGCGCCTTGACCGGATCAAAGTAAGGGTCGTGAATGCACCAGATGTCGGCATTGGTAAACTGCTCGGGTTCGCCGTAGGGAGCCGAGTGAACAGTCACCATGCCGGGCACGCCGTAGCGGTCTTTCAACCATCCGTATACATCGCCCATGACCGGGTACCTATCTGCTCCCATCTCGTCGTAGCCATAGATTACCGCCCGATCCAAGATGCCCGCCTCGCGTAGTTGCTCCACATAGCTATCCAACTGTTCAGCAAGCCAATTCTTAAACTCCTGGTCAACGTGTTTGCCATCTGGCGTGAGGTGCTCCCACATCCCCCCAACGCCCTTACCGTGCGGGTTTATGCTCAGAAGATTGAACACCGTCATCCCCTTGCGTACTTTGTCCTCCCACCACTCCACCGGCGGCAGCGGCAAGTTCTGGTAGATCATGGTGATTTGCAGACCGTACTCCAGGGCCACATCGGTGTCCGCGTATGCCCCGTTGGTGGCGGTGGGTAGCAGACGCTCACGCGGCAGTTCAAAATCAAACACCCGCAGGGACACGTCCACTGTCTTAGTCGGCAAGCCCTCCGCTGTTACCGTCACCTGGCCTTTGTACTGGCCTGGGCTGGCCTGGCGCGGCACGCGGAACTCGATCATATACGATTGTTTACAGCCCACGTCGATATTCACGGGCTGCGGCCAAGGATAAAGAATATCGGGAAACCAATCTAATTGAAAAGAGGCTGTACCCTCCGGGTGCCGGCCCCGGTTCATGAAGGCGACCAGCCAGCAGCGCACTGGCCTCATTCCCAGACCCACAGGTGAGAAGTGGGCCTTATAACTCTGCCCTCCGAGGGGTTGCCCTGTTTCCACATGGTTAAATGGGCCAACCTCAACTTGCACGTCCTTCAATGGCTGGGTGACAGGGAGCACCACCAACTGAAAACCTTCACGTTCGCCGCGGGCAGCGGCGATTTCCGGCGCGTCGAAACGACCGGCGAAAGGCTTACCGTAGGGCATAACCCAGGTGGCGCTGTGGGTCCAGCCGACAGCAAAGGGTTCATCGGGGAATTGAGCGTGCAGCTCTTTTTGCTCCTGCAGGGCGGCAAGTGACACCTGCAACTGAGCCGCCATCTGGTCACCAATCGGTCGCGCGTACAAGTCGGTAAGTTGACTGAGTGCGTTTCGCGCAGCTACCAGTTGGTTTTCTATGTTGGCAAGTTCCTGCCAGACTTCCTCAATCGTCTTGGCCGAGGCCTTCTGCTTTTCAGCCTTATCTTTAACTGCATCCAGGGCTTCGCGGAGGGGTTGAGATGGCTCGCCGGCAAACTCAACTACCAATTCCCTCAGCGTGGCAATCGTCTCGCCCACGTCGCGCACCAGGCGCACATTATCAATCAGCAGCGGGTAACTTTCCTCGGGATATCGCTCACTAACAACAAATTCGTCGACGCCCGTGGGGCGGAAGTTCCGGGCAATATCGTCGAGAATATGGATATCCAAAGTCACCGATTGCTGGGGAGGCAGCGGATGGCTATACCCGAAACGCCGGCCGTCTTTGATAATCAAAATTCTGGCGGTACGAGTACTACTGCTCGGGTTATACATATCTATCTTCAGGCGAGTAAAGCGCGACCAATCTTTCAAGAAACCATTCTCTCCACCCGGGAACATTCTTATTAGGGGCCAGGGATTGCCGCCCTTTTGCCACTGGGGGAATACGATCCGCCCGGCAAACTCACCGTGCGAGGCCCACTCATCAGTGCGCGTGAATTCCACACCGTCAACTTCCCAGCGGGTTAGGTCGGCATCCGTCTCAAAATCGGCCAGCACCACCTCTTCGTATTCCAGTAAGTCCCCTTGCCCCGCTACTGCTGCGGCGTACAGGCACAAAGATATCGTCGCCGTGAGTAACACTAAATGGCGCATGGCAACACTTCCTTGCTCACTGCTTAGTATTATGGCCATACAACCCTACAACAGCCCCATTATTAGTCAGGCCTATAAATACGTCTGTATTGCCTTGGAGAAGCGACCCCCTCCACTTGGCCCTGGTATCATTATCTTCAGCCTACTGTTACGGGCTGCCCGGTCTCTGACGATTCATAGATAGCTGAGAAAATTTCAACTATCTTGCGCTCCTCATAGCCATCACACTGCAGGTTGTGGTGAACAGTAGGGCATTGGCCCCGGACTGAAATTCATTGATGGCCGCTTATCTCATTCTCTGTTGATGGAACTTTTCACCGACGCCGGGATTGGTACGATGATACACGCGGAATAGGTGAATCAAAACAGTAACCACGCCTGTCGGGCTTACATACCTTTACCCGGCTTGCCAGCACTCGCTGCGACGCCGCTGGAGGGCTGTTTCATCCAGTTCTACTCCCAGGCCGGGCGAGTCCGGTAGAATTATGTGGCCATCACGAATCGGCAGCGGCTTCTTGACCAGGTCCTCAGGCATGCCATGGTCAAAGGCCCCGCCTAACTCACCACAGGGCCCGGCCAGGCCTATTACGGCGGCAAGTTGCTGGTAAGCGGCCGTGCCAATGCCGCAGTATCCGGTCCCGCCGACCACAGCGGGAATGTCAAAGGCTGCGGCCGCTGAATGCCGGGCGACGGCCTCCGACAGTGAGCCTTGCTGGTCAGGATGCAGGTTGATGACGTCGGCCGCGTCGGCCGCCAGAATTTGGCCAATGTCCTGCAACCCTCGGGCATCCTTATCCAGCATAATCTTAACTTGACTCTCGCCGCGCAGGCTCTGATATTGGTCCAATGTACCGTCAATGAGGTCCTCAGCGGTATCAAGACCCGCTTCAGCCAACTTCTGGAGCATCTCGGGGCTGGCCGCCACCGCTTCATAGCCACAATTCGCATCAGCCTGCACATAGCCGTCAGCACCCAGCGCAGTACGCACTCCGCGTATTATCTGTGTATCATAGTCCAGATCGCCAAATATCTTGACCTTAAGTGAACCGAAACCCTGAGCGGCGAGCTCCTTCGCCCGGTCGGCAGCATGCTCAGGGCTTTCTGGGAATATGCAGGGCATCAAGGGCACACTGCTGCGGTGCGCCCCGCCCAGCAGTACGTGCAGCGGAATACTATAGGCCCGGCCCACCAAATCATACAGAGCAATAGAGAAGGCCTCGCGCAGGTACTGGGGGATATCGTCCCAACAACCCCGCAGCAGGCCATCCAAGTGCCGGGCGTCCGCGCCTATTAGCGAGGCGGCCGCCTCTTTGAGAGCATCGGAGGGCGGAACGAGTACTTCTCCGATGCCACACCTGTCTCCGCTCCATAGCCGGACAATGGTAAAGGGAAAGGTCTGAGGGGCGCCATAGCTGAACCGCACGGTTACAGGCATCTCGCCCCAGTCCATTCTTACCGCGGTGATTGGTAGATCATTGCTCATAGAAAATAGCGGGGGCGACTACAGATCCCTCGCCTATCACCTCCTGCCATGTGAAATCAGACCTGAGATACGGTGCTGAGACCCAGCGGCTACCCCCTCCGCCCCATGACCCTGGTAGGCTACTACCGTTGGCTTAGAATAACCGGCTGGCCGGTCTGTGACGACTCATAGATGGCTGAGAAGATCTGGACGGTCTTGCGCCCCTCATAGCCATCACACTGCAGCGGTTTGCCCTCAGTGATGGCCCCAAGCATATCCTCAATGATGTTAGCCGGCAGGTCGTCGGGAACTGAAAAGTCGTTTAGAGAGACCTCCTCGGTCTCCGGTTGGGGCATATCTTCGGGCAGTTGATATACCCCGCCCTTCCGGCCGCCCGCCTCCTCGGCCTTGACGGCTTCAAACATAGTGAGTTCCTGGTCCTTCCAGGCTAACATACCCCGATTGCCGCTTATCTCAATGACCGTCCCCAAATCCGGCACGCTGCAGGTGGTGGTGAACAGTAGGGCATTGGCGCCGGACTCAAACTCAATGATGGCGACTGAAGCGTCTTCGGTTTCAATGCTATGGGCTAATGTGCTACTCTTACCGAAAACACTCTTGACTGGCCCCAGCCACCATTGCACCAAGTCAAGATAGTGCACGGCCTGATTGGCAATTGAGCCTGCTTCGGTGGTGCGGCGGCTGCGCCAGCCGGGCGGCGAGCCGCTGTCATAGTACTGCTGGCTACGGAACCACCTCATCATGAGATTGGCTTCAATAACCTCGCCAATCGTTCGCCCCTGAACTGCGGCGCGGATTTGGTGGTTGACCGGATTGTAGCGGCTGTCGAAATCTACTCCCAGAACTAAGCCGGTCTCCTCGGCGGTCGCAATTACTGCATCGCACTTGGCCACCCGAATGTCCATCGGCTTAGTCATAAATGCATGTTTACCGGCCTGTAAGGCCCGCTGGGCGAAGTCGGCGTGGGTGCCGCTGGGCGTAAATACGCCGACAACCTCGATGTCGTCGCGGGCCAGCATATCATCATAATCCTGAATCCACTCGCAAGCCAAAGCTTCTGCGGCCTCCCTGCCCCGCTCTTCCAGCAGGTCACAGACCGCGACCAATATGGCCCCTGGCGTCTGGGTAACCACCTCGGCGCGCCCCCGACCCATCCCCAGTCCACAAATGCCAAAACGTATCTCGTCAGACATAATACGATCCTCCTATTTCTTTGAATGGACTTGCTATTCTTCGCTGCGACTTTGGTCAGAGTTTCCCCTACAGAACCGAGTCGTCACAGTACCGGCGATTTCGTCGTGAATTACCGTGCCATCTGTATCCTTTTGTGGACGGTCCCGCTTTGGGTCTAACGCTCCTCGATGGCAATGGCCCGAGCGAAACTGCTATCTAAGGCGAAGCCTATCGGCAGGGCCATAAAGAAGCACTGCGGGCGGGTGAGATCATCGAGGTTCGTCACCTCGACAATGCAGATGTCCTGTGACAGGAGTATGTCGTGCAACTGCCGGGTGGCGGGGACGTCTTCACCCAGCGAGAACCACTGGTCAACCACCAGTAATTTCATGTGATGCTCGACCATCCACCGGGCTGCGTCGGGGGTCAGCATGGGCCAGGCGCTCTCGTCCTCACGGCTATGCGGGATGCTATTGCGGCATAACAGGATGTGATCTGGCTCGAAGATGGTGCCGACATGCTTATCGATGACCTCGCCGGTAACGCACTGGTCAGCAGAATCAGTAACCGACAACACCGTCGCCCCTCCCAGAAAAGCTCCCAGGGGGATATCGGTGATGAGTTTACCATCGTCATAGAAATGGCGGGGCGCTTCGACGTGGGTGCCAACGTGCGAATGACATCTGTTTATGTCCATCCGATACGTATCGTCGGCGAGGCTGCCCAGGGTAACTTCCAGTGGACGTTCCTCGGTACCCGGCGGTTTAATAACAACGGATAAGTCTACCAGGCGATACTGGTCAAGGTCAATGGTAAACATATTGCGATGCTCCTTCGTAGTGTAGATATTCTGCCAGTGGCCCGGGCAAGGCACACTCCACAGTATGACCTTATTATGATAACACGGCTGGCGAGGCAATGCAACTGGCTGGAGTCCACCTGCCAAAAAACCAGTAGAATAGTTAGGCTCATTGGTGAGACTGAATAAGAAACGGGGACTTGGGCAACCAAGTCCCCGTTATGTGGTTTGTCTTACGACCCCTCAGTTAGAAGCCGACAGTGAGACCGGCAGATAGCATCTGCACGTCATCGTAATAGGGAGACGATGACAACTGATTGGCTAGTTCCTGACGGGCGTAGGTGACGTTGACGTTCACCCCATCAGCGACTTCCTTGGTCATCTGAAGGCCCCAGAGGGCATCATATGGTGCGAAGTCGCCCGTGAACGAACCGTACTGGGTATGCCGCCACCAGGTGCTGTTAGCGTCTACATTATAGTAGACTGCCTGGAAAGGCGTGGACCCAATGGTGAAGTCCAACTGCCCACCCAGCACCTCCAAGTTGGCCATGGCCAGCGGGTTGCGCAGCCAGCGCTCCCACGGGATCCACGGTGGCATGCCGCCAGCCCTGTTGACGTCGGAGTAGAGTTCATAGTAGGGGTTGGCGGTGGAATAGAAGGGGTCAAATTGAGCGTCTAAGTCGGAGAAGTATCCGCGTAGCGCCCAGTTAGCACCCTTCCACACGTCCACCATGGCCATATAGCCACTCGGTGTGGAGTGGCCCATATATGTCTCAAAGTCCTCCACGCCGGCTGCATCAGCCTCCAGGCGAGCATACTCAAAGAGCAACTCGCGGCCTCCCCAGAACTCAGCCCACAGGTCAGCGCTGTAGCCTTCTTCCTTGGCCCAACCGTCTATCAGCCAGTTGCCGCCAATACCCCAGTGCGGGGTATTGTAAGTAACACGAGTCGACATATAGCCATCGTTGGCACCGTGCGCGCTGCTAAGCGTGGCGAAGTCATAGTCAGAACCACCGGCAAAGAACTCCCAGTCCAAACCGGTGCCCCAGACGCCGCCAAACTGACCCCGGACCCCTTGCTGCGACCGCCGCTCGTTGTTCACCAGCAGCCCACAGCCGTAACTCTGGAACTGCCGACCTACGGTCCAGGTACCGCGGATTAATCCGCTCGTACTGAACTGCAGATAAGCCTCGTCCAGATATATACTCTCCCCATCCATGGAGACAACTGCGGCAGGCGGCACATAGCCGGGAAGCGTAGCCAGAAGCTGGTTCAGGTCTGCCTCCCATGCCGCTGAGCCACCAACACCGTCAACAGCGGGAACATAAATGTCCCCGACGCCGTAGAGCCATCCTGGCCGTGCTGCATCGCCGGTGTCACGCACCTTGAGTGCTATCTTTCCGAATAGCTCGTCGGTGATGTCACCTTCAATGCCGATCTTAGCGGTCAGGTTATCGAACTCCCGGTCGCCATTGAGCTTCTTGTGGACGCCGTCGACCTCGTTGCTGCTGGCCAGGCCGATGCGATAATCAATCCAACCCGTGACTTCGGGTCCCTTGGCCTGTTCCAGAACGGTGACACGGTCACCGAGGTCAAAGACATCGTCCTGCAGGTAATCTACATCATCCCGCAGATCGGCGAGTTCATCAGCGAACTCCGCCATCATTTCTTCAACGATGCCCCGGACCTCATCCATATCCACCTCTCCAGCCGGGCCTGCCGGGCCTACGGCGCCAGCCGGACCTGCCGGGCCAGCCGCACCAGCCGGACCTGCCGGGCCAGTAGCGCCTGTGGCGCCAGCCGGGCCCCGCGGACCGGGCGCTCCCTGTCCCTGGATAGCATCTACCAGGCGGCTGATGGCCATGGCGAACTCATAGCGCGTCATAGCCCGATTGCCGCGGAAGGTGCCATCAGGATAGCCGATAATCACTCCCATATCCACCAGGCGCTGAACAGCGTCATAGGCCCAATGGTCAAAGGGAACGGTCTCGGCCGGGGTGGCTTGTGCGAACACTGGCGTAGCAATGGCTACAGCCAAGCACAAAACTACCACGTATTTGGTCATTGTATTTATCCTCGTATTGCGGTCTGCGAGGAAGCAATGGTCATAACGCCCATTACTTCACCTCAGCAAATCTGGCTTTATCGCTGGGCAATCCCGAGAGTGTCCTTTGTTTCCTCATCTGGAGTTGCCCTTTGGTGTATGTGATTCGCTGGGTTCTCAACCGCCGACCATCCGCTGCTCCGGCCATGAGGTACCCTCCCTTCCTGGCCAGGTATCGAGCGGCAGTGCGATTGAGCGCTCGTTGGAAGTAGCGGGAGAAATCTCCGCTACCTACTGACACGGAGTATATCACATTCAGAAATCCGTGTCAAGTAGTTGGACAATATTGCGATAGAAAAGTCTTGGATTGGCTTGTGATTAACCTGCCAAACTATTGGCACTCTCTTCATCTTCCTCGTCAGTTTCCACCCATAGTCTACCGATGCCGCCACAATAGGAGCAGCGGACAGTCGCCCACTGGTGGATATTGCGGCCAGCGGCGGCCAAGCAAGCACGGCAACTACGGCCGCCACTGCCTGTGCATACTCCTTGCCCCTTACAATGCTCACATTCGACAAGTTTGCGAGCCATAGTAACCACACTCCTGCCTTACTGGGATGTATGTCGGATTACGGTTGGTTATTCTTGAGCGAATGCTGGTCCGAGTGCTTTCCCAACTGCTGCCACCACGGATCATTTTCCTCTGGTGGTATCCCGCCGCTGTCTATCACAGACTGGCGCCAGCACTTGAGAGCGTCAGCCGGAACAGTGAGCCCACCAGTGGGGGAGGGCTTAAAAGCCGGTCCGAGCAGCGATGCCCACTGGGGCGTCGTGGCTGGCTGGGTCTCGGCCACCACTTGACGGGCCTGCTGCAGCAGCCGACGTACTGTTGATTCCCCTTGACCAATATTGGTTACCACTGTTGTGCGCACGACTCTGTACAACGCCTCCAGCGCCTCATAGGCTGACGAGGACGGACCGGCTGCCATCAAATACGCCGCCTGCCAACGAAAACTGCCCTGTCCTATTGGCAGGTCGGCAGTAGCGACAATGTACGTGCATAGACGCTGCTGCTGGGCAGAATCGTCTGCTATTTGCACCAGCGCACCGCGGGCAGCAGTTGGCTGAAGTAAGCCAGCACCGAGCCGGGGAACTGTGCGATGCACAGTAATATGTCGTTGGCTAATCCCAGATTGCGGCAGCAAATAGGAGACAACAAAATCGGTGGGGGCGAGGGGCGACAGAATCGCGAGAGGGTCTTCGTCGCTGTAATCTTGGTACTTTTCCCCTTCACGGCGGCCCAGACCGCGCAGTAGGGGAGTCAGTTGGCGGAAAAATGGGGTATAAGGTTGCTTCCATGCGATCTCAAGCCGGGGCGGGCCGGCGAATTGGCCCTCTATATCAATAATACTGTAGCCATTGTAGTCTCTCACGCCGCCGTGTATCTGCCAGCCGGCCGGCACTTGCCCGGTTAAGTGCCCGTGCTGCGATGACCAGGTCAGCAATTCAGGGGCGCGGCCAGTGGCTTTTTGGTGTGGTTCCACTGATACACTGGTCAGAAGGGCAGCCAAATCGGGCATTAATTCATCGAATTGCTGGGCAGGAGCATAAGCAGCAGTTAGTATTGCACGTTGCTTTTCCATATAGAGCGCTACTGCCGCCGCTACCGGCGTTTCGGCCACCGTCAAATCACCCTGCGCCAGGTAGATGGTGCTCTGATGTGACGGTTCGAGTCGCTGGGCCTTCTCTGTGAATACCACCTGCGCCAGGTGCTCCCAACTGAGCAGCAGACGGTCCGCCACCTGGGCGAACTCAGGCATGGGGGCATCTTCGTCCAGTTCAGTCAGCACCGGCCATACGAAGATGCCTGCTCTCGGTGCTGATGTATAAGCATGAAAGATGCCGGCTTTCAGACTGGTCTGCCAGCCCTTGGGTATGTCCATTGAAAGACCCGAAGGATTACGATATCTCTGAGTTAGGTTCAGCGGTGAAAGCGGCTTAGGGGTAGGTAATGAAGGAGGAGCAGGACGCTCAGGGCCTCTCACCTCAGGCAGGCGGCGGACGCTGTGCATCAGCGGCGCAAAGACTTCGCGTACCGCCGCCTCGTGGTCGGGTTGATAGAAGGTCCCTAACACATAGTATTTCCCCTCCACCACATAGACGGCGAAAATACAGCCATAGTGCGCTTCGTTGGCAGTGAATATCTTGCCAGTAACCTGGAGGGCGGGCTGGCCGGCTTCTGTAGTAAATGGGCGGGCGTGCTGGCGTTGATAATCCCATCTTTGCCCTAACAGGCTCTCATGGCCCGCCGCAGCCTTCGCCACAGTGAGTTCGGTATCGGGGGTAGACCAAGCGACCAGCTCCACCGGCCACCAATCCGGCTCAGACGGAATCAGTCGCGCCGCCCAACTGCCCAGGTCGGTTTGCACAGTCCAGCCGACGGGAACGGCTAATTGCAACCGCAGACTCGGTAGACTAACCAGTTGCTGAGAATCAGAGTTAGTTTCACCGAAACAAGCCAGAGAAGGTATCAATAACACCGACGATAGAATTAGCGCCGTTAACGATAAGGTTGAATGTGAGAAGTAAAGACGCTTCATAATTAGACTATTTCTCTAACTACGCAGTTTGTCCTGCCTGAGTCTCTAAACTCTTTGGGAAGATCCAGAATACCGCGGTTCGCATTTCTCATAGAAATAATGGGATGAAGGATTTTGAAGTGGCTGACGGGAACTTAATGACAGACGTAACCTATAGGCTAAAGTATTAGGAGGTGCCAGAACAATGGGGCAACTGTTAGCTATATTGGGCGGCGAGCCCGTCATCACCGAGAACATCTTCAAGCCCTGGCCGACCATCACCGAGGCCGACAAGAAGGCGGTGTGTGACGTGCTGGACGCGGCCGGTGAAGAACGCCTGTGGGGCGGCTCCGGCCCCAGCACGACTAAGTTGCAGGACGCCTGGTCGGAGCGGATTGGGCGCAAGCATACTTTGCTGACTAATAGCGGCACGGCCGCCTTGCACACCGCGGTAGCCGCCGCCGGGATAGAGCCTGGGGATGAAGTCATCACCTCGGCGTTTACTTTTGTAGCCTCCGCTACCTGCATCCTGCACCACAATGCTATCCCGGTGTTCGCTGATGTGGACCTGGATACGTTTGACATAGCCCCGGCCAGCATTGAGGCCCAGATTACCGACCGAACCCGGGCCCTCATACCGGTACATATTCACGGACTGCCCGCCGATATGGACCCCATCAACGAAATTGCCCGCCGGCACAATCTGGTAGTCATTGAGGATGCTTGCCAGGCCCACGGTGCTACCTACCACGGCCGGCCCGCCGGCGCCTTGGGCGATATGGCCTGCTTTAGCCTTAACGGGATTAAGCATCTAATAGCTCCCGAGGGTGGGCTATTTTGTTGTGATGATGAGGAACAATTTGCTCGCGCTCGGCTACTGCAGTCATTTGGCGAATTCAGCGACCCTAATCTGCCTCGGGAGTACAATGCTCGCTCT
The DNA here is from genome assembly GCA_029820565.1 of Candidatus Zipacnadia bacterium. GTDB lineage: Bacteria > Armatimonadota > Zipacnadia > Zipacnadales > Zipacnadaceae > JALGTV01. The sequence continues at coordinate 13,984 of JALGUR010000010.1, read as the reverse complement.
CTGGGCTGGATGTATCGCAGCACCGAGATAAACGCAGCCCTGGCCTATAGTCAATTGCAGCGCCTGGACGAATACAATGCCCAGCGCCAGCGCAATGCTGCTTACTTGCACGAGCGCCTCAGTGAACTACCTGGTGTCGTGCCGACGCCCATGTCCGAGGGGGTTACCTCAGCCTACTGGCTGTTTGCCTATCGAGTGCCGCTATCCGAGGCTCCTTTGGACGATGTGCCCCAGGTAGTCTGGCGTGAGACGGTAGCCAAGGCGCTAAATGCCGAGGGCGTGCCCACCAGGCAATGGCAGACAAGGGTCACCCCGGCTCAGTCCCTTTTCCAGACCCATAACGCTTACGGGCGAGGCTGTCCCTGGGATTGTCCGCACGGGCGCAGGATCTCTTACGATCTGGAGCAGTATCCTAATGCCCAGCGAGTAGTCGAACAATACCTGGTCTTGTGGCACCCGGAGACGGTATATTGGAACCTAATCGGTCCGCCCAACGGCCTTGAGCAGATGTCGGCGCTTGCTGACGGATTCGACAAAGTATGTAGCAACTTGGCGGCCTTGATACCACTGGCCCGAGAAGCCGCCGAAAACAACGAGTAGGCCACTACTTCACGGCAATGCGGTGGCCGGTCTCGGCCGACTCATAGACCGCATCAAGTACCTTTGCGTTCCATAGGCCGTCGGTGCCGGGAATCGGGGGCTCAGTGTCGTTCAAGATAGCATCGGCGAAGGCCTCGAACTCCAACTGATACATATTGCGCCCATCAGACTCGATGCGCACTCGTTCCTCAAAGCCTGAAGCACCCCGCTTGCCTACTTGTAGGACCCCGCCATAGGTTACCCCAATGATACCTGAGGCCAGTAGAATGCCCTTGGTGCCGTAGACCTCCACCAGGTTCTGTCCGGATAAGGCAAAATAAGCATCGGTATATCCGAATGTCCCATTATCAAACTCATATAGGGCCAGACAACTGTCTTCCACACCCTGATATTCATAGACTACGTTGCCGGCCATAGCCATAACCGAGGCAACTTTGGCTCCAATAATGTGCTCAACCAGATTAGTAGCATGACAACCAACATCCATAAAGGCCCCGCCCCGGTGCAATTCTTTACTGTGGCGAAATGCTCCCTTCATAGGCGGATAGGTGAAGCCAAACTGCACTCGGGTGGAGACTACCTGGCCAATGGCTCCTTCGCCTACCAGCCGTCTCGCCTCAGTTGTCAGATGATGAAACGGCATCATAAAAGCAGTGCCAAACCTCACTCCGCGTTCCTCCGCTGCCGCCACCATTCCCGCAGCTTCTTGGGCGTTGCGCGCCAGTGGCTTCTCACAAAATATATCCACGCCCGCCTCGGCGCAGGCTTGGACTTGTTCCAGGTGCAGATGCGGAGGAGAACAGATGTAGCATGCGTCTATATCGGCCTTCGCCAACATTTCGGCCACGTCAGTAGACCACTGGGCGGCGCCGTATTTCTGGGCTACTTTTCTAACCTTTTCTTCGTTCCGGCCCATCACAGCGACCAACTCGCAGTTGCCGGCCGGCATAATGCCTTCGGGGATTGATTTGCTATCGGCAAATCCAGTAGCCCCGATAACGCCCCATCGGATTTTTTCCACTTGGCTCATCCTTTCGCCGCTTTTCAAACAACAGCAAATAACACGCAAATTGACACTATCGGGCATTATTCCTCTTGCATTCGGTTCTGACCTCCCTGACAACAGCAACTGTTTAGTTATCAGGGCACGGAAAGCGCGGCATTGGCCCTGGTTGACTCCCCGGGGCCTGATGGTATAGTATGCAGGGCAAGCCCAAGACAGATCGTAGTAATAGAAAGAGGGTTCAACACAGTGGACAAAGAGTGCCGAAAACAGATTCTCAAGCGCGGTCGGCCGGCGGCTCGGAGCTGCAACAGCGGGACGAAAAGGCCGCACCCGTGAGCCGTGCCCTCTGACGGGCTTTCCAGACACAAGCCAGCAACGTTGTCGAATTTGGGGTGAGGCGACCGTCAGGATGTTCACATGGGGGCTTTTTGCACATAAATGGCCGGCACTGAGAAGAACTGGTGTGTCAAGCGCGGAGTATTACGCGTAGTAGGAAAGCGTATGCGTAGTGTCTCGATAGAAAGCCTGCGGCCGTAGGTAGGTGAGACCCTCGCTGTTCAGTGCCCCTATCCGACACTCATTGGGCAAAGGACAGGCAATACAATGGCCGAGAGTTTGCAGATTCTGTCCCCGCGTGATGGCGATGTGCTTAATCGTCACGACGGCCAGCTTAGTGCCGAGGCGTTGGTGGTACCCGTCGCCGGCACCACGCCGTTCGGCGCGCCGGTGACTGTCAATGGTATTCCAGGGAGTGTGGCCGGCGAGACCTTCACCTGCGCTGTGCCCCTTAGTCAGCGCGAGGAGGCAATTGAGGCATGCACGGGTGACGTGGTGACCAGGATTTCGGTCCTCTGTGACTGCAATTCCCAGCCCCGCTATCGCTTCTCCGTGGATGATAACATCGAATGGCTGGCTGATCTGGGCCGGCACCCTGATGAGTTTGATTCCCTCTTTGACCACTGGTTTCTGGCCTTCTGGCGACAGCTGCACCGCGAATACAACACTAAAGTCCACTTTAATTTGTATTACCAGACGGTGGACCAGAGATTCAACATCTCCCAGTTTCCTGAGAAGTGGCGGGAGGACTTCGAGCAGAATTCCGACTGGCTACATCTGTCCTTTCATGCCTTGCAGGACAAGCCCGACCGCATCTACAAGGACGCTGCATATGAGCAGTTGGCGCACGATTTCGAACTAGTTGTGGATGAGATTAAGCGCTTCGCGAGCGAGGCGGTGACCAGCCGCGTGACGACCGTTCATTGGGCTGAAGCCCCCCAGGAAGCCTGCCGCGCCCTCGTTGACCGGGGTGTGGACATACTTGTCGGTTTGTTTGTGCCGGTGGGCGGCGGGTGCACCACCAGATACTATCTGGATATGCCCACCGCCGAGTATATCAATACACGCGACGCCTGGAAGGATAACTCGGAGGGCATCATTTTTGTGGCCTGTGATGCGGTGGTTAACACCCTCAGCCTTGAGGAGGTAATCCCCCACATAGAGAAACGGGCGGCTGACCCGCATACGGGCGAGATGCTGGAACTGTTAATTCATGAGCAGTATTTCCGCGCTGATCTGCCTGATCTGTACCAGCCCGACGTGATGCAGAAGGCGGAACGGGCAATTAAGTGGGCCAGCGAGCATGGCTACGAGCCATGCTTTTGGGGAGAGGGCTTGCTGGGTTCGCCGGAATAACGGGGAGTGGTACTGTGCCTGGGTAGTCCTGTTGCTGGGCCTTCGCCTTGGCGGCGTGCCAGGGATTGTCAGGCTTGAGCATACAACACTGGTCGTCCTTTTTGCCGCTCCCGCACGGCCCAGGGTCGTTGCGGTTGGGCTCACTATGGGCTACGTACGATATACTGTCTGACATTATTCTCCTTGTGTCCAGTTCAGACCTGTTTGGGCGCAGGAATTCTTCAGAAGAAAATGGCCGCGGTTTTTGCTGCTTGATTTACTGTCTGGCGATGCTATAATGTGCTCAGCTATCTGGACATTTTCCATGGGAAAGAAGGCATAGTTTAATGGATAGAATGCACCGAAAACAGATTCTCCAGCGCGGTCGGCCCAGTGCTAAATGGGAAGGCGAGCCGATGCTGGGCGGCTGGTATACCGACGAGGAGTTTGAGACGGTGATGCGTACCATAAGAGATTCTATGGACCCCTACGTCGGCTTTGGCTTCTTTTGTGATGAGATAGTAGATTTCGAGAAGGCGTTTGCTCAGTACTGTGGCACTGCCGAAGCCATATCAGTCACTTCCGCCGGCGCCGGCCTTGATATGGCCATAATGGCTCTGGACCTACAACCCGGCGACGAAGTGATCTCGCCGGCGATTAACTTCAAGGCGGCCCACTATGCCATCCTCGGCCAACGAGGCAAAGTGATATTATGCGAGGTTGACCCCCGCACGCTTTGTGCTGATCCGGCCGATGTGGAGAAGCGCATCACTCCCCGCACGCGGGCCATCCTGGTAACTCACATGAATGGGCTGTCGGCGCCGATGGATGATTATCTGGAGATTGCCCAGCGCCATCGTCATCCTAAGTATGGTCCGTTGCAGGTCATCGGCGATGCGGCGCGGGCCTGTGGTGGCGGCTACAAGGGTACCAAGATCGGTAAGAAGGGGTGGATGACGGTCTTCAGTTTCCACACGATGAAATTGATGACTACCCTGGGTGAGGGCGGTATGATTACCACTGACGACCCTGACCTGGCTCAGCGTTTGCGCGGTATACGGATGTGGGGAGAAGGCAGCGGACGCTGGGGTGGTAACTACAAGATGAGCAAGGTCCAAGCGGCGGTCGGCCTGGTACAATTGCGGCGGCTGGATGAGATGATTGCCCCTCGGGTCCGGCTGGCTCGGCAGCGAACTGAGATGCTTCGGGATGTTCCCGAGTTGACGTTGCCCTATGAGCCGCCCGACTGTGACCACACTTACTATCTGTATACCATTCTGCTGCCCCGCGAATGGGCGGGTGAGACGCGGGACAAGTTGCTGGAAATGTTAAAGGAAGACTATGGTGTAGAAACTACTGTGGCTAACCCGCCGACTTACCAAGATAACCCGTTCATCCGCCAACATACCGCAGCCCAAGAGTTACCCCTGTCAGATGAATTAGGCGCCCGGCTGTTCTGTGCGCCGCTGCATCCGCTTATGCCCGAGGAGGACAACGAATACATCGCGGCGGCCATCGCCGACGTGGTGGAACGAATGAAGGCGGAAGGTCGGTAAGCTTTCATTGTCGCCCCGTCGGCGGTGTGCGGCAACCTTGTCCTTTGATCAACTTGCGTTCATTGGCCAAAGGCTTCCCCCGCAGATGGGACTGCCCAACCACGTTTCGGCAATGCCTCACCTAATAAACGACCCTATTCCGGCTGCTCTTGCTGCTCGTCGCTGGGCCCAACAGGCTGAGTGTCATTGTCGCGTGCACGCGTGTCAATGACGACGGAAGTGCCGTCGGTAGTGACGGATACCCGCCCTGCTGTAGAGCGGATCGAGGTGCCGCCTGGCCTGGTTCCCAGCCTGGTCATCACCGCTCCGCCCACCCCAATTACAAGGACGCACAAGCCTACTAACGCCGGGATGATGGCCAAGAAGGGCGGGATTGCCAGCAGGTCTATGGCACGTAGCAATAGCGCTCCAATGATGGCCAGGCCAAAGATTGAGGTCACCGACCAGCCCAATACCGCAGCTATTTTCCGGCCCAAGATGAGGTTGACGGCTACGACCCCCAGGATGCCGGCAAGCACGAGCAGCACGAAGAGTATCGGGATGCCGACGAGCCCAACGCAGGTGATGGCGAGCAAGACACACACGGGCAGGAACAGCAGGAGCGTGAGAGCACCGTGGATGGCTGCCTCACCGGGTCTGTCGACTATGCGGTCGGCAACGACTTGCGTAGCCTGCGGCGCGAGCAGGATCACGAACAGAGTCAGGAGGAGAGCACTGATGGTGCCCCAAGTCCACGACCACGCGCGTAGCCCGAGCAAGCCCCACGCCGAGCGGATGTCTGCGCCGGGCAGGTACCGGCGTAGATAACCACCGAGCCCGGGACCCCGAAACGGCTGGATATCGCCGTTCACCGTTGCGTCAGGGTGTCGGTTCACTGACCCTCCGAAGGTGACCATATCGCCATGAACGTGGCTGCCTGCTTGCAGGGCGATGCTGCTACCAAATGACACGACATCGCCGCTCACATCGCCGGCGATGGAGACAGGCCCCCCAAAGGAGACCACGTCGCCGCGCACGTCTCCCTGAATATTCACGGGTCCCCCCATGGACACCACGTCACCGATTCTAATCTCATCGGGCGGAACATTTATCGGCGAACCAAAATTCGTCAGGTCCCCGCGGCGCTCTACCTTCGCTGGCGGTGCGGCAGGCTCAACGGGTTCGACGGGTTCACTCGTGGGTTCCTTCGCTCTATCGCCACCAGCCGTCAGCTTAGCCACGTCTTCGGCCGACACTTTCTCCTCTTCGCCGACGACAATAGTCTGGGGGGCTTTCTCTATGATGCCGCGGACGGTCAGCGCGTCGCCCTCAATCTTGGCAGTGTCGGCCAGTGTAGCCTTGCCATCTACTACCACCAAGTTACCTTCAACCTCTCCCAGGACGTGCACCTTGCCACCCATGACGATCAGGTCCCCATGAATGGTCTCGCCCTGCGTAAGCGTGAAAGCCTCGTCCGCCTCAACTATTACGGCCTGGTCATAGTCCCGTGCATAAACCGAGCAGGCCAGCAGTACGCTCCCCAGGACAGCCAACAGAAGCATTCGGTGTGTCGGGTTCCCTGTGTGCACAGATTTCATCATCAACGACCTCCTCTACGAATGACGCGTCTATAATGTGAGCAGGACAGCTCTTGGCCTGCATCTGTTTCGCCAGACAGCCAGCGCCAAGAGGCCAGCGGCGAGAAGGGCGACATCAATGAGCAGCCCATACATCAGTGGCTCGCCGCACGTGGCAGCAACAATGGTGGCTGCGTCGGCGGCCCAGACAGCGCCTTTGACCGCAAGGCCTTCTATCACTCTACCGATAGCACCCAGCGAATCCCACCAGGCAGGAATTTGCCTGACGACCCAAGCCAGGGCGACGATGATGGCTGCGCTGCCTACAGCTCCTATGACGCCAAGCGCCCATTCAACCCTTGCCGCGCTGCGAGTCGAGATCTTGAAGGCGGGGCTAGGCTGATATGCGGGGAGGGTCTGTAGGACATCGGGTATCAACTCGTCAGGAGCACGTAACTCGGGAAGGTCCTGGAGGACCGCAACCGTCCGTAAGAGCGCGCCAAACTGGACTGAACAGCGGCTGCACTCCGACACATGCTCGGTCAGCCTACGGCTCTCACTCTCGCAAAGACCGCCGTCCAGGTAAGCGTCAATATTGAGCGGGACTTGGTCACAGTTCATCCTGCATCCTCCAGCTCCGCCTGCTCCAATAGTTTGGCCAGCTTGCGTCGCGCTCGGTGGGCGTGAGATTTTGCTGTGCCCACTGGCATACCGGTCATTTCTGATATCTCCTCGTAGGTAAAGCCGTGAATGTGCTTGAGGATGACCACTGTCCGCTCGGCCTCCCCCAGACGTTGGAGGGCTGCCGCGACGCTGCTCTGAAGATCCATCTTAGTGACGGCCTCGAGGGGCGAGACGCCGTCGACCTCCGGCCTGTCGCTTGTCCAGTCGAGAGCCAGGATGGTGGCGCGGTTGCCCCGGCGACGCAACAGGTCGGTACAGATATTTGCCGCAATGGCAAAGAGCCACGAGCGAAAACGGCGAGATTGGTCGAACGTGTCCAGTCTGGTGTACGCGCGAATGAAGACTTCTTGGCTGGCATCGTAGGCCTGCTCCCTGTCTCCTATCATCCTGAATGCGAAACTGTAAATGGCATCTCTATGTTTCGCGGTGAGGGCTCCAAAAGCGTCCTTGTCGCCCCGAAGAACCCGCGCTATGAGGCTTTGGTCTTCAGGTTGGAACAATAGAGGCCCTCCAGGCTATGTATAAACTAATACGAGAAAGGACGAGAAAAGGTTGCAGGAGAGACGCAGAAAACCGATCAGCCAGGGCTTGCTACCTGACGCAGACGCGGCAGGGCCTCAGTCGCCACATATATGGCCAGACCCGCCAGCACCAGACATATTATTCCCAGCACGAAATTGGGACTTTTACCGAGCAGAAATCCCCAGGTCTGATATAGCAGAGCGGCGATGGTAGTTACAAGGACGAATATGCCTGGGACTATGGCGTAGAGGCTGGGCCGGGCCATCCCCACCAGATAAATGCCCACAATCAGCAAAGTCAAGGCGGCGATCAATTGGTTAGCCGCGCCAAAAACCGGCCACAAAAACTTCCCTGCCCCCGAAAGGCCCAGATAACTGGCGGCGGCTATCGTGATGAGGCTGCCTACCCACCGGTTTTGCATAATCGGGATGTGGTCGCCGAAGGCCTCGGCCAGAACAAAGCGGCCCAAGCGCGTACAGGCATCTAAGGTATCGAGCAATGTGGCATTCAGTACAATGGCGCCAAACAGCAGGGCGCCGCTGAAGGAAATGAACGGCAAACCACGTGATGTGAGGCTGGCGAAGCCCCGGATAAACACCGTCGCTGGCCCTCCGCCTTCGGCGGTCATTAGGTCCTCAATTACCAATGATTTGCCGTCAGGTCCGATATGAGTCCCCACCCAATACAATCCGGCCGCCACCAGTAATGTCACCGATACGGCCTGTACTGCCTCCAGCATCATACTGCCATAGGCAATAGCCAGTCCCTGCCGTTCGTTGGCTAACTGTTTTACCGTGGTTCCGCCGGCCACCAGCGAGTGGAAGCCGGAAACTGCCCCGCAGGCCACAATAATGAATAGCATCGGCCACAGGGGCCCCTGTTTCGCCGACATAAGGGTTATGTGAGGCGGCGCCGTCAGGGGAGCATTGGTTGCGAAGATGGCGATCACGCCGAGGCCTATGCCGCCATAGGTAATCATCGAACTCAAATAATCCCGGGGCTGTTCCAGAAACCAGATGGGAAGAACCGCCGTCACCAACCCATATACCATCAATACCATAAACCAAATGACAAACGAATCACCCCAGGCTTCAGGCAAAGTTAAGGGCCATAACTCGCCCGCCGCCAACAGTATCCCCATAAGGACCAGACCTACTATCGTTATTACCCAAAGAGGATGTCGCCAGCGATAGATGGCCAGGCCAATGAACATTGCCACTACTAACAGTCCGGCATTGGGAACCACGACGCTAGGGACCTCAATTAGCGTCTTGGCCGCGAGGATACCGAACATAGCAATGATTAGAATCAGCGCCAGCCAGAGGAATGCGCCTAATACCACTGCGGCCCGCTTGCCTATTAGCCGGCCGGCAATATCAGAAATGCTTTTCCCTTCATTACGTGCTGATATCATCAAGGATAGATAGTCGTGGACACCACCGATGAGGATGCTGCCCAGAATTATCCAGCCCAAAGTCGCCGCCCAGCCGAAGTAGGCTACGGCAATTACTGGCCCCACGATAGGCCCGGCCCCGGCGATATTGGTGAAGTGGTGTCCGAACAGCATCAGGGGTCGGGCCGGCTCATAATCCACCCCATCGCGCAGAGCAAAGGCCGGAGTCTGACGGCCTTCATCAGGTTGTATGCAACGCCGCTCTATAAAGCGACCGTAGAAGTAGTAGCCTAATGCTAACAAGACTATGGCACCTGCGGTAAGAACTGCACTATTCATGTTATATTATGCTCCTGCCATATTACAGTTAAGGGGTACACAAGGGCCCCGCTGCCAACGTCTACCCGTTGCGCCACAGTGTCGCTTATCATTTACTGTTAAGGCTGACTATACCTTCCATACTCAAACAGGTTTCCCTTGTCCTTCGGTTACTGTTTGCATCGCGCCAGAGTAGGCAGGGCGAGGAATAGGCCAGCGAGGCTGATCAGGGAGACCAGGAAGCAAGTCTGTAGGAGGCCCGCGACGGGAATAATGATGGTACTGACGAGTAAGGCACCAACTGATGCCCCGGCCAGGTCACTGGCGTAAAGAGTAGCGCCGGCCTGGGCCGGCTGTCCCGGGAGAGCGAATACCGCCACGCCAGTGGGGAAGTGAAGTCCACCCAGGATGCCGAGAATTGCTGCCGCGGTGCCGAGTACGACGCTGGCTAATTCACGATGACCCGACAGCCACAGTAGCACTGCCGGCATTAACGCAGCCGACAAGGCCAGCCCCACCAGAGTTGCACACAGTATTATCGCCGCCCGCCGCTTGTTAGTGGTCATATATCTGCCCAGATGGCCGCCGGCGGCCAGTCCGCCCATATATAAGGCTATCAAAATGCCCAGTTGATAAAACAGTGATCCCGCTATAACCTGGAAACTAAATATTACTACCAATTCCATGCTCATCTCCACCACGCCGGTAGCAGCGATGGCCCCGACAATTCCCCAGCGCCAAATAGGTTTGTCGCGGCGGCCCCACATGTATAGGCCCGCCAGCCCGCACAGAGCCATTAGAGCCACAATGACCGCTAACACGCAGCGGAAACTCAACTGAATATTCAGAGCACCTCCGCCAAATCGCTCCAACCACAGGCGCAACAGATAGTGATACGTAACTGGACAGAAATCGTCATTCGGTGGCGTCTGAGATACTGTAGCCAGCGATTGCATCAGCAACTGCCGGGCGAACGGGACCATAACTGTGTGGATGAAGTAGGGGCTGATGTACTTGGTCTGTATGTGCCGTTGAACCATCCGCGAAGTCAGTAAGTGGGCATCAGTGGTTAGCAGATTTGATTGCTTGGCAGCGAGATAATAGATGCGGCCATCCGGCAGCGGTAGCCTCTGGGGATATGTCTGACGCAAAGCCTCCCAGACACTGGCGTGCAGCAGCCGACGCGGGCCGCTCAAGTGGGTTTGGGGGTAGGACAGACTGACACAAAAAATGCCCTGGCGGTTCAAGTGGCCCGCGGCCTCCTGGAAAGCCTGGCGGGTGTAGAAACGGTTGATGACTGCCGTGCGCGGGTCACCTACATTGCTGATGATGACATCATATTGCCGATCGGTTGTCCGCAGGAAGGTTAGCGCATCGGCATATATCAGACTGACGCGCTTATCACTTAATGGGCGGCTGAGCCTGTTAGGTAGGTGGCGCTGAATGACTTTGATGGCCTGCCTGTCCAGTTCCACATAGTCTACCACCCGGGGATGATGCTTTAGCACCTCGCCAATAAGCCCGCCCAGGCCGCCGCCCATAATCAGTACCCGCTCCGGCGCGGGATGCTGAAGGAGGACTACATTTGCCAGTTCTTCATTATCCAGGTCATCTTCGGAGGTGAACATCAACAGGCCGTCGTGGAATACGCTAATCTGTGAATTATGTTCAGTTATGGCGACGTTGCCGTAGCGAGTATTGCGCGAAGTAACAAGTCTGTAACCAGGCCAGCGCTGCATACTGGTAAACCGTTCCAGTGAGTCAGCAATTGGGGAGAGTGCACAGACCACTGTCATGATTACAAATATTGATAGACAGATTACAGCGAGTCGGCGGCGCCTAACCAATAGACCAACTGCTACGAGCATTGCTGCCAGGCCATTGAGGGCAGACAAGAGCAGAATAATGCGGACAGTCTGCAGATGATCCGCCAAGCAGAAGTGAAACAGCAGGCCGCCGACAATTGACCCTACCGCTTCCAGCACGTAGATATAGCCTACATTGGCGGCTGCTCGGGCAGAGTCTTCACCGGCAACCAACTGACAACCGAACGCAAACTGTGCTCCCAGAAGTAGACACCCTGGAGCCAGAACCAGGGCACCCAGCCCCAGCACACTCAGCGGGTCAATCAACTCACCGGGGAACATAGTGCGGCCGCCCACACTGCGCGCGGCGTAAATCTGGAAGGGCAGCAGGACGGCTATCAGGAGTTGATCGGCTACCAAGGCCGCTTGCAAGTTGCCTAAGCGGTTCAGCAGCCGGCCGGCCAGTGCGGTTCCGGCGGCCATCAGTAGCAGCCAGTCAACCAATATGAGGCCAATGCACAGTTCGTTGCCGAAAAAGGAGACCAGCAGTTCACGGGTCAGCAGGACCTGCAGCAACAGCGCGGTAAGGCCCATTACCAGAATAGCCGCGCCGATGGTGCGTCGCTGGCTGCCTGTAGGCTTAGGCCCAAACACCGGCGATTTTCTGGCCGCAGAACTTGCAGGCGCCATTAGGTTTCAGATGATAGCCCAGGACTTCAAAACCGTTGCGCTTGACAACTATCTCTCCGCAACTGGGGCAGTAAGTAGAGGCGATGTCGGTGCCGGGCATATTGCCGGTATAAACGTAGTTCAAGCCTACCTCCATAGCAATGTGCCGACATTGCCGCAATGTATCATAGGGTGTCGGGGGTAAGTTCTTCAATCGGAAGGCAGGAGTGAAGCGGGAGAAATGCAGAGGAACATCGGGGCCTCCGGCGCGCAGGACCCACTCGGCGGCCTGCCGAATCATTTCGGGATCATCGTTGACTGTGGGAATAACTAAATAGACAATCTCCAGCCACTTGCCCAGGGCAATGACGCGCTTTATGGTCTGGAGCACCGGCTCCAGGCGACCCGCACAGTACTGCGAATAGAACTCTTCCGAGAAGCCCTTCAGATCAATCTTGACCGCATCCAGATACTTGCAGACCTCAATCATCGGTTCACGGTTGATATAACCGTTGCTTATCATCACCGACCGCACGCCCTTTTGACGGGCCAATTTGGCGGTATCGTGCATATATCCGTAAAACGAGATTGGCTCGTTGTAGGTATAAGCGATTGTGGGAATATTGTGCGACTGCGCCTTACTTACCAAAGTCTGCGGAGGCAGATTCAGCACTTGTCCCACGCGCTCCAGTTCTTCGGGAAGCCGCTGCGATATCTCCCAGTTCTGGCAATGCTTACAGGTGAATGGGCAACCCGCAGTCCCTACTGATAACGCCCAGGAGCGTGGATAGAAATGGAACAGAGGCTTCTTTTCTACCGGGTCAACATTCAGGGCCGCGGCCCGGCCGTAGACCAGAGTGTAATATCGGCCATCACGGTTGACTTTGTTACCGCAAACGCCTCGGCCTCCCGGCCCTACCACGCACTCATTGGGGCACACCTGGCACTTAACTCGCTGGCCGCTGAGTTTTTCATAGTACATTGCCTCATGCGCGGTGGTAGCCGCCTCAGCGGTGCCCAGCAAAGTATCGGTGGGCCGGGCCTCGGGCCCGTCTATGGTAGAGACAGGCGAGACGCCTGTCCTACCGATTCTGTCTATCACACTGGCTGCCCCGAACACCGCTGCTGTCCCGGTTCCGGCCAGCGCTATTCTTTTTAGCCATTGCCGGCGAGTCAGTTCATCTTTGGCCATAGTCTTCCGCCTCCATCACTCTTCTGCCTCACCGAAGACTTGCGCAGTAAAAACATACAACGTTGCTGTTTTCTGCCACGCATCAGGTGGCAGGCCGGCTTTGTCGGCACACAAGTGAGTGAGCATCTGTTCCCGATTCCACCCCTGTTCGGGGGCTACTTGGGGCAGGAATACGCCCTGACGTTGCCCTTCTCTGACCAGCACTCCGTGTTTGCCTACCTCTATCTGACTGGGATCACCTACCCGGCGCAGCGGGGACAGCACGCTGATTTCAATATGGATGCCGTCCAACTCATCACTGGTGACGGGCAGAAAGCCGTCCAACTCATCACTGGTGACGGGCAGAAAGCGCGAGTCGCGGGTAGCCGCAGAAACAGCCGCCTCCCTGACGGCCTGGGCCAGCGGCATTCGGGCCACAATCTGGCCGATACAGCCGCGTAGCCGTTCCCCTTTGGTCAGGGTTACAAAGACTGCTCGCCGCTGGTGCATAGTAGGGTCATGCGTGTCTATTTCTACTAAAGAGCGGGAAGCTAAATATTCCCGAATACTGCGGCGAGCCAAGTTTAGCAAGTACTGTTGCTGTTGTGCGGTTAGTTCAGCGTCCTCCTCCTCCTTGCTTGACTCAACGCCTTGGGCAGCAGGTGTACGCTTGCCCACGAAAGCCACGGCTCCGTAACCCACGCACCGGTCCGCTGTGCGCGGTTCTACGTCGCCAGAGTTAGCATACTTCAGCACTTCGGCACGCTCGGCCCCGAGTTTTTGGGCGGCTTTCATCACGGTCACTACCGGGCCTAACCCACAGAGGGTACAATGTAGATTAGGCACATTTTCGCCTAACCACTGCTCATCAGCAGCGTATATCTTCTCAGGGCTGAATGACGCAATCACCTCAAGCATGGCCTCATCAACGCGCCGCGCTTGCTGCTGAACCGGATAATGAGACATATCCGTACTGGCCACTAACAGTACCTTTTTGTCTCCCACTGCCGAGACAATGGCTTCGGCTAATGCT
>JALGUR010000071.1 GCA_029820565.1 Candidatus Zipacnadia bacterium | reverse complement strand
CCCGCCATCCGGAACATTAAGGTCATCGGCTGGCACAGGCCATCTTCGGGCCGACCCTGCTCGTAGTCCGCGCCCGCCCAGGCGGCTAAATCGCCGTCGCCAGTGGCATCTATGAAAACGTCAGCCTGGACCGCCTCAAACCCAGACTTACTGACCAACACCCCCTTAGAAACCGTTCCATTCTCTGCTGTCGCCGTAGCCAACATCGTATGCAGCCGCAGTCTTACCCCTGCCGCTTCACACATCTGCGGGCAGACGAGTTTCATAATCTCGGGGTCAAAGGCATCTCGTGCCCACTCGTCCTGACGGTGACTCCATCCCCCAGCGTCCTCAAGTCTATCAATAATCCGCTGGAACAGTCCCTGGATTATCTGCTCACCGCCGGTGTAGTAGGGCATAAACGGATTAACGAGCCCCGCCGTAGCCATCCCGCCCAGAAAGCCGTAGCGCTCAATAAGCAGCGTATCAGCGCCTTCCTCGGCTGCCGCTACTGCGGCACACAGCCCCGCCGGCCCGCCCCCGATGATAGCGACCTGGGCCCGCAAGGAAACAGGAATAGATTGCATAAACTTATGATGCTCAGACATCTACCGCAACCTCAATGCCGTCCTTTTGGGCCTCACGAATGACAGTATTACCCTGGGCAAACTCCTCGGGCGTGTACGGAAAGGGTTCCAGGGGGGGCAGGTCAATCGGCCACCGCTTCTGTATCTCCAGAAGTCTATCGCGGAAGCGGATACCAGCAAACTGTGAGGATATAAGAAGGACATCCAAGTCGGAGCGGTGCAGGTGTTCACCACGGACCCGTGAACCAAAGATAATGCCCCGGGAGATATTCATTGCTTTCATAAGTCTCGTTAGATGCTCTTTTAGTTCGTCGAGGGAATATTCTTGTGTATCCATTGACCAATCCTCTCGCTGTCTTGGATAGCCTGGCGGGCATCCTGGCGGGTGAAGGCCTCAGCAGTCGGGCCGTCGACGGCATCAGGATAACGCGTAGTTAGATATTCCCGATTCAGACGGTATAAACCGGTTTCTACGTCTTCAGGGATATTCTCAAAGCACTCGTGCCCTAATTTCGGCAGGCTATGTATAGGTGGGGGGTCAGCGCGCCGCAACACAATATACGCTGCCTTCTTGCCTTCCGCCATCTGCCGCGCGTCACGTAGGTCATTACGACTATCCTGCAGCCAGTCCTCGGCCTGCTTACGCATTGTTATTCACTTAACCTTTCTCTAATCATCTTATTCACCAACTGCGGATTGGCCTGGCCACGAGTCTGGCCCATTATGTAGCCCACCAGAGCGCCCAGGGCCTTCTGTTTGCCGCCTCTGTAATCGGCCACCGCCTGGGGGCTATTGGCGATAGCCTGCTCTACTAATTCGGTCAGTCTATCTTCATCACTAATCTGCTCCAGCCCTTGCTCCTTGATTATCTCCTCGGCGCTCTTACCGGTATCAGCCATCACAGGGAATATATCCTTGGCAATCTTGCCGCTTATAGTGCCGTCCTCGACCAGATTCAACAACTCAGCCAGCCCAGCCGGCGTGACGCGCAACTGATCAATAGTTAGGCTCTTTTCATTCAGATAGCCCATAACATCGCCCATCAGCCAGTTGCTGACCATTTTGGCATCGGCGCCGGCGATCACAGTCTCTTCAAAGTAATCTGCGACAGCCTGGCTGTCGGTGAGCACTTCGGCATCGTATTCCGGCAGGCCATACTGCTCCACAAACCTGCGCCGCCGGGCCGTAGGGAGTTCGGGCATGCTTTCTTTTATGCTTTGGACCCACTCGGGGTCGGGGGCCAGAGGCACCAGGTCTGGCTCGGGGAAATACATATAGTCATCAGCGGTTTCCTTGCGCCGCATCGTGGCGGTATAGCCTTCCTCTTCATTCCACAGCCGCGTCTCCTGGAACATCTCCTCTTCATTCGCTGCGGCCTGCCGCTGAATCTCGTATTTCACCGCTTCATAGACTGATTTGATGGAGTTAAGGTTCTTTATCTCTACCTTGGGCGTGGCATAGTCATTATCAGGGTCAATGAGATTGACCGTTGGCTCGGCCCGCAGCGCGCCCTCCTCCATATTAGCAGTAGAGACCCCGATATAGCGCAGGATTAAGCGTAGTTTGTCCAGGTACGTCCTTATTTGCTCAGGCGTAGTGAAATCCGGCTCGGTGACAATCTCCATAAGTGGCACGCCACAGCGATTGTAGTCTACCAGGCTGCGGCCATCGGGCAGATGAATATTCTTGCCGGTATCTTCCTCCAGGTGGCAGCGGCGGATTCTAATGTGCACCGGCTCCCCGTCCACCGTCAGATCAATATAGCCGTCGTGGGTCAGTGGTTCGTCATATTGACTAATCTGAAAGTTTTTGGGCAGGTCGGGATAGAAGTAATTCTTGCGGGCAAAGCGGCACCGCTGGGCGACCTGACAATTCAGGGCCAGGCCTGTCTTTATCACATACGCCACTGCCGTCTTATTGGGCACTGGCAGCGAGCCGGGCAGCCCCAAACACACCGGGCAACAGTTGCTATTCGGCTCAGCTCCGAATTCATTCTTGCACCCGCAGAACATCTTGGATTGGGTGCTCAACTCCGCGTGAACTTCCACACCGATGCACGGCTGCAATGCCATTCAGATTCACTCCTACTGATTGTTACCACATCGTGCTGACAAGTGCGACAGACAAGTAGTGCGGTCGCGTGGTTACCAATGAATTAATGTGTCTGCAATGAAGCGGGTCATCCGCTTCCACCTGGTTTGGTTTGCGCGATAATGGGCCCGCTGATACAACGGCCAATTTGGGCCCGGCGGATCTATGACGACCACATCGTTGCCCTTGCGCACCAATCTGTACCGCTGCTGTTCGATGTAGACGGTGTCAGTTCTCACTTCCAGTGGAAACGTCATCGTGGCCACGTCATCGGGCTTGACCGCCCCGACAAGCGCGTAACGGCCTTGCCAGCCCAAATCGCGCTGTGAACCGTTCACCTGGCACTGTACTTGCTCTGGCCTGACCCATTCGGGGATGCGGATGGACAGGTCGCAGGCCTGTTTGACTTTCACATCCACCTGACCCGTATAGGGAATGTGGCTGTCCACATCCGCCCACGGTGAGGCCCGGTTCAGCAGCAGATTCACCCGCAAGTGGCCATCTTCGTAGTGCAAGATGTTGTCCCACACGTAGTACAGAGCGCGGGCGCCGTTGCCGGTGCAGCAGTGCATAATGCCGCGGGTCCAGGCATGGGGGTGGTCGGGATAGTAAATCCAGTCATTCGGTGCCGGCCACCCGGCAAAGGCCCCCACGTTGCGCTCCGGCACATTCTCTATAGTTTCATTGAAAGCCGGATGGGCCTGGGGCAGGTCAGCCGCGGCGCGGTAGATCCAATCACACTGAACGAGTTGATTTTCCGCCAACTGGTTGCGCACCCACCGGTCCACATCATCCCAGCGGTCGTCGCCCAGCAGCGAGAGTTTGATGGCACAAGTTATCATATCAGCCACCTGGCACGTCTCGGATGTTTCGGCATACACCCTACTCGGAATCCGTTCGGGGAACCAGCCCAGCAGGGGCTCACCGTGGCCCCGGGCATACTCGTAGCCTTGCCGGGTCCAGTCCAAGAAGTCCTGATCCCCACTGGCCTCAACGTACTCCAAGGCTGCCATCAGCCCGTTGGTGTGGGCGTGGAAGTGAGCGGATTCGCGGGCCACTGCAAAGGGGTCAGCGGCAAAATCGGGATGCTCTCCTACATACTCTCCGGGCAGATAGTCAGGCAAGAACTGGCCATCTGGGGCGATGAACTCGCCCTGCTGCACCAGGTAGCGAAGCATCTGCCCGGCCAACGTCAAAGCCGGCTCGTAGCGCAGCGCCCGATAGCATTGAGAGAGCCCTTGTATGATCCAGCCGGCCATACCTGCCCGGAAGGCCGTGGGCGGCTGGGCCTCGCCGCTAAAGGTCTGTCCCGGCTCTACGAAGTTGCGGGGCAGGTAAGCGTAATTGTCTTGTGCTACAGCTAAGTTACAAAGTCCGTCAACTAATCGCTGCGCGGCCTGCCGCCACGGACCAGCCGCATCGAGCAGCGCGTACAGGGCGAAAGTGGCCAGGGCCCGCCCCACCATACCCACCGTGCAGAACTGGTCCCCGGTAGGCAATGCATCCAAACTGGAAGCCGGCTCTGGATGTTGGGGCAAGGCCCAGGGGCGGCCTTGGACCGGGGTGTAGAGCAGCCCATCTGGCCCCTGCATGTGTAACATCACTTCTAACCAACGCCGCTGCACATCCAGGTTTTGCTCACTGCCGCTAACCATGCGCACCAAAGGCAGTGCCTCCCAGAACTTGGCCTGGACATGGTCGTCTATGCTGTGGAACATCAGCGGCGGGTTGGAGCGGAAGTGCACTCGCCAGTAAATCTCGTAGTCGGCCTGCGGATCTGTTGGGCCAGTCAGACCGTTAACCGCCAGGGCTGCCCGCTCCTGGAGATCAAGAGTGTCGGGCACCAGCGCCTCATAGTGCTGGCCGCTGCACTTGGGCATCTCAAATTGGGGGATGTCGTCGCGTATGTACCCGATAGGATCGCCCCGCTGCCAGCCTTGCGACTTCTCAACCATTATGTTTGCTCCTTGTACGATAATTAGTCAACGACAGCAACCACAGTACAGGAATTGTAGCAGTAATCGGGCCGGTGTGCAAGCGAGTGGGACCAGGCCCTTTACAATTGGGACAGTTTGTGGTACAATATCAACATCGGTGTAAGACCCGATGCTGAGATGGTCGGTTTCCTGGCGACATACTCGGCTCTGGGCAAACTCAATGCGCCTGAGGCGCACAAATGGTACACCGACCGTTGCGGCGGTCTACCCCCTGACGGCGGCAGCAGGTAAGGGAATAAGGTGGGTTGCAAATGCCATTAACTAAGGAAGATAAGCAGCGCATTGTTGAGCAGTTCCAGCGCCATGACGATGATACCGGTTCGCCTGAGGTACAGATTGCTCTTTTGACCGGACGAATTGAATACCTGACTGAGCACCTCCGAGAGCATAAGAAAGACCACCACTCCCGACGGGGCTTACTGAAGATGGTCGGGCAGCGGCGGCGTCTGCTTAACTATTTAGGCAATGTTGACATAGAGCGATATCGCACAGTTATTCAGAGGTTAGGACTGCGGCGGTAGCGCGATTATGATGTGGTACCTGTAAAGGTAAAGTACCGAGATACTACAGAGAGATGTTTCTGTTAGTAGATCGTAGACGTACAAACTAACATATCAGTCGGAGCCTGAAGGGTTGTGGGAAACTCGGGGAATCAGGGAAAGCAGAGGCGTAATCGCCAACTCGCCCCTCTGTTCTCCCTGTTTCCTCAAATTTCCCCGTCCCTCCTCTGGCTCTGGCTGGAGGAGAGTCAATAATGATACACAAAGTAAGTTGTGACTTCGCCGGTCGGCCCCTGACGATTGAGACCGGGAGACTGGCGCGTCAGGCCGACGCATCGGTATTGGTGACCTATGGCGAGACTATAGTCCTGGTCACCGCAGCAGTTTCCCCAGAACCGATGGACCTCGAT
This sequence comes from Candidatus Zipacnadia bacterium, assembly GCA_029820565.1. GTDB lineage: Bacteria > Armatimonadota > Zipacnadia > Zipacnadales > Zipacnadaceae > JALGTV01. The sequence continues at coordinate 15,697 of JALGUR010000071.1, read as the reverse complement.
TTCCTGCCCCTGCGGGTAGACTTCGAAGAAAAGATGTATGCGGTAGGCCGGATTCCCGGTGGCTTCTTCAAGCGCGAGGGGCGGCCGGGCGAAGACGCTATTCTGACCTGCCGGAAAACTGACCGGCCCATCCGTCCACTGCTACCTTCAGGGCTTCGTAACGACGTTCAGGTGATTGCTACCGCCCTCTCCGCCGAAACTCAGAACTCGGTGGACTTGGTAACTATGACCGGGGCCTCGGCGGCGATGCATCTGTCCAGTTTGCCCTTTGCCGGGCCTTTCTCTGTGGCTCAGGTGGGCCGCGAAGATGGTGACCTGCTTATCAATCCATCGTTTGAACAACTGGAAGCCGGCGGACTGGACCTGCTCGTGGCTACCACGGCCGAAGGAATAATTATGGCGGAGATGGAAGGCCATCAAGTTCCTGAGGAAGAGGTAATCGAAGGCATCAGGCTGGCCGAAGAAGCGTGTCAGCCCGTCCTGGAGATTATCCAGGAACTTCGTGAGAAGGCGGGTAAACCTAAGAGAGACTACCCGCTGTGGGAGCCGCGTCCTGAGATTGCTCAATTTGTCCGGGATGAGATAGGTGCCCAGTTAAGTGAGGCGTTGCAGATAACCGACAAGACCGAACGCCAAGCCGGCATCCGAGCCTTGAGGCAGGAAGCCATTACCCAACTCGAGGAGGACTTCGAAGCCCCCAAGAGCGATGTGCAAGCCGCCATAGATGACATTACCAAGGAGTATGTCAAAAAACTGGTCTTGGAACGGCAACAACGGGTGGACGGGCGTGGGTTCAAGGATATCAGGTCTATCAGTTGCGAAGTAGGATTACTGCCGCGGACCCACGGTTCAGGGTTGTTCACCCGCGGTGAGACCCAGGTACTGACCACGACTACTCTGGGGCCGGTCCACGACCAGAAACTGGTGCGCAGCCTGGAAGAAGAGGAATATAAGCGGTTTATGCACCACTACAACTTCCCGCCCTTCTCGGTAGGTGAGGTTAAGGCCCTGCGGGCTCCGGCTCGCCGTGAGATTGGCCACGGCGCTATTGGCAAGAAAGCCCTGAAGAGTATGTTGCCGCCGGAGAAGGATTTCCCATACACCATCCGACTGGTCTCCGAAGTGCTGGAAAGCAACGGCTCTTCGTCAATGGCCAGTGTCTGTGGCGCCACCTTGGCTCTGATGGATGCGGGTGTGCAGATAACGGCGCCCGTAGCCGGTATTGCTGTCGGGCTGATATATGAAAGTGAAGACAATTACGCTCTGCTCACTGACATCCAAGGCATAGAAGACCATGCGGGGCACATGGATTTCAAAGTCGCCGGCACCCGTGGCGGCATCAATGCTTTGCACCTGGATATGAAAGTTGCGGGCCTGCCGCCGGCTATCCTCACCGAGGGCCTCCAGCAGGCTCGGGAAGCCAGGTTGCAGATACTGGATGCTATGGCGGAGGCCCTGCCTTATCCGCGCACTGAACTGTCGCGCTACGCTCCCCGTATGTACACGCTTCAGATCCCCCGCGATACCATTGGCACGCTCATTGGCCCTGGTGGCAAGCACGTGCGGCAGTTGCAGGATACCTATGAGGTGGAGATTGATATTGAAGACGACGGCACCGTCTTCGTCTTCGGTACTGATGGGGAGAAAGCCGAGCGGGCCTACGAGTACATTCGCGAGATGACCCGCGAGGTAGAAATTGGGGAGGTCTTCACCGGCAAAGTGGTCAGCACTACGGCCTTCGGCGCCTTTGTGGAAATTGTACCCGGCCGCGAGGGTCTCGTGCATATCTCGCACCTGGCCTGGGAGCACGTCAACCGCACGGAGGATGTCCTGAAGGCTGGCGATGAGGTCAAAGTCAAAGTAATAGACATTGACGACGAGGGCAAGATTCGTCTCAGCCGCAAGGAATTGCTACCACGCTCTGACAATCACTCTGACAGTGACAAGCGGCGCGGTGGCTCAGGCCGCGGCCGGGCCTACTCGCGCGACAAGTGATAGCGACTCTTGTGTCGGTGCTGTGCCGGAGAGGGCCATCTTGCATAAGTAAATGTGAGTTATGTCGGAAAATTGCCCTGCTGTGACAAAGTCGGGCAACAACCTACCCCGGTGGGTAGTGGCCGCGTTGTTGACGTTAGCAATTATCAACTTCATTGCCATTACCCTCAGTGCTACTACGCGCTGGGACCCATGGAGCAACCCCGACGCTGAACATTATCTGCACATCGCTCGCCGCATCGGTGCCGGCAAGGGCTTTACATCCCGAGGACCGGACCAGTTCCATCCTGATCGGTGGATGACGCACCATCCCGAGACGGCCCGCAATCCACTATTTCCTTATTTACTTTCGCTCGTGGCTGGGCCCGATGAGGGTTTTGTAGTACGGGCTCGGCTGCTCAATATTGCCGTCAGTGTGATACTGTTGGTGGCGATGTTCCTTGTAGGCCGGCGGCTGGTCGGCGAACGGGCCGCCTTGGTTGGTGTAATAGGGCTGTCTTTGGTGGATTGCCTGATTTACTTGGGTGGAGAGGCCATGGTCGAGCCGCTGCTGGCCGTGTGGTTTTTGTCCTTCTCCTTTATGGCTGTCAATATCAGCCAGGGACCAAAATATTGGTTAGCGGCCGGCATTTTCGCTGGCCTGGCCTGGCTAACTAAGGGCACCGGTCTGCTCCTTGTAGTTGCTTTTGTAGTGATGGCACTCCTAAGTCGCTTGTCTACCAAGCGTGCCGCCGCCGCGGTCGGCGGGGTAGTTGCAGCTTTTCTCCTGATTGGTAGTCCCCTGATGGTCCGCAATATTTATTACTATGGTGACCCGCTCTACAACGCAAACACGCGTCATACGATGTGGATGGACAGTTTTGACACCCCCGGCGGCGGGTGGACGATGCTTTATGATGAGAGCACCCGGCCCAGTCGGTCTCGGTACCTGGCCACTCACTCTGCGCAGCAGATATTGAGCCGAGAAGCAACAGGTCTACCATATTCTCTGTATTGGTTAATGCAAGCGCACGCTATCAGGATCCCCAAGCTGCATTCGTGGGTGCGGGCAGTGGTCGGGGGGCCGGTCCTGGTGTTGGCTCTGATTGGTCTGGTTGGGGAAAGACGCCGCAACGCCGCCGTCCTGATGTGGTTCGTTCTTGGGGCATCATGGCTGTCGGTGGCCTGGTATCATGCCATCGGTCGCTGCGTGTACCTGTGGTTTTTCCTGCTACCGCTATTGTTTCTCTACGCGGGTGCGGCGCTGGTCCGTCTGGGGGATGGTCGGTTACGAAAACTGCTCGGCGGAGCGACGCCTGCGCTCGCGGTGGTTATCTTTGCCATTGTCGTGGCCGGAGGGCAGGTTTATGCGTGGCGCAACGTCCCTCGCAGTCCCTTTGTCCCGCCCCCAATCCCGGTGTCTACACGGCTGGCTCACCAGTGGCAAATCGCTCATATTGCCGAAAGCGACGTGGTCTTTGGCCGCGATATTGACCGCACTGAGACTTACATACCCAACTACCGCAACTTCAGCGACTTTCAGCAAGCGGCTCGCCGCTTTGGAGTGCGATACCTGGTGATAGACACACATTTCTTCCAGGCTCGGCGTCATATCTTTGCCGGCTATATTAAGGCAAAGGGCAAACGACTCGCGTTGCACACGCCTATGCCCGGCTGGGAACTGGTGTACCAAACGCCTCGGGAAGTGCCTGAGAATCAGCCCCACTATCTCATATTTGAACGGTTGCCCCCTGGGGTCGGCGGACTCCCCAGGCTAAGATTATTGTTCAGGCCCCGATGGGCAATACCGGCGCGGTACGCTGGAACTTATCGTTACCCGCCGCGTGGGGATGGCCACCGCGGTGCCTACGTGCGCAAAAAACGCTAACGACGACTACACCGTTGTCACGGAAACAAAAAGGAGGAGTAACCATGCACATTAGCAATAACGTTCATAATCTCGCGAAGGGACTCAAGGGGCAATTGGCTAAACAGTCTATAGGGTTACTTGCCCAGATTGCTAAACGCGCTTCAGCCAGTCAGTTAGCTACACTATTGTACCTGGCAGAGTTGTTTGTCCGGGATAAAGAGATAAATCAAGCAGTTGAAAATTTCAGAAGAGAAGTACTGGGGGAAGGTTCTTCATACCAATTTACGCAGAGAATATCAAGAGAGGTCAGTCCTACTTGCCGAGAAAAGTTTGTTGAAAACCTCATTGTCAATGAGGTTATTCGGGGGACTGCCCAGAGAAAGGAATTTGCCGAGCGGGAAGGGTTTACGCCACCCACCTTCATTTTGATTAGTCCAACTATGCGCTGTAATCTGAACTGTGTCGGCTGTTCCACCCGTCGCTACGCATATTCCAAGAAAGATGACTGGCCCCCCGAACTATTAGATCGTGTTTTGACCGAAGCCAAAGAGATGGGAATGTACTTTGTGGTGACGTTGGGCGGAGAAACCTTTATTAGAGAAGACATCTTTGACTTTTACGCAAAGTATAATGACACCTACTGGCTCCAATACACTAATGGCACATTGATTGATGAAAAAATGGCTAAGCAATTGGCCCAAGTGGGGAACGTCGCTCCGGCCCTCTCCGTAGAGGGCTTTGAACGAGAAACAGACGAGCGCCGCGGTGAGGGTACTTGGAAAAAAGTCATAAAAGCCGCAGAACTACTGAAAAAGGAAGGCGTCATATTTGGCTTTTCAGTTACGGTCACTAAACAAAATGCGGAATTGGTCTCCTCAGAGGAGTTCATTGATTTCTTCATTGCTCAGGGATGTTTATTTGGTTGGTACTTTCAGTATATTCCTATCGGCAAGAATCCCGATGTGGGTCTTATGGCTACGCCCGAACAACGAAATGAATTGCGGAAATTCGTTCACCATACTTGCAATACAAAACCTATTTTTGTTGGTGATTTCTGGAACGATGGTTACCGTTGTGGGGGCTGTCTGGCGGGCGGGCGCCAGTATCTTCACATCAATGGCGATGGCAATGTCGAGCCGTGCGGCTTTGTCCACTTCGCTGTTGACAACATCAAGCACAAGAGTCTAAAAGAGGTTTGTAACTCTAAGTTCTTTCAAGAGATTAGAAAGAGACAACAAGCAGTATCTGCCCCAGACCGCTATTCTAATAACCTCTTAACTCCTTGTCAGATTATTGATCAGCCCTGGGTGCTGCGAGAAATTGTTCAGCAAACCGGTGCTTTCCCCACTCACGAAGGAGCAGAAACAATCATTACAGACCCCAAAATCACGGCTTATCTCAATCAATACTCTGAAAAATTGCACGAGATTATGGATCCTATCGCGGAAAAAGAACATGAAGAACAAAAGCCTCAGCGCCCTGCTGAACCGGACCAATTGGACTGAGCGGTTCTACAGTATAATGTGAGCACGAGGTCCGATCATCAGGGGTAAGCGGTATTGGCAAGACAGAGCCAAGTTGGTACTCGCTCGCAATTAGTTGTAACAGCGCGGAACGGCAGGGCTGACCGTCACCCGCCGCGTGGGGATAACTACCTCGGTGCCTACGTGCGCCTCGGATATGTCCGTAACATCCACGCAGCACTGATCCATAGCGACACGTCCGATGATTGGTGCCCTTTGACCGGCGATGATAACATAACGCTTGTTAAGCGGCCGCAGCAGTTGGCGCCACCAACGGAAGCGGCGGCGGGCCAATGATTCAGGCAGCAAAGATAGCCCTTGAGCGTATCCGATGGGCAAGGTGGCCACCCGGGTTTCCCGCCGGCAGACAAACTCGGCCCCGTATCCCACTGGTGATCCTTGAGGCAATGTGACGATGCCAATAATCTTGCTGCGCAGTTGAAAAGTCTCGCGCAATTGTAAGGTGCACAGTTTTGACGGGACGGTCGGTGGATACTGACCGTATAGCAATGTACCGACGCGCACCATATCCAGGTGATACTCGGGCCGCAGCAGAAAAAGGCTGCTGGCCGCGGCGTGGAACACCAGTTCCCTGCCCAGATGCTGGCGGCCTATGGCCTTAACCAACGCCCCAAAGGCCCCCAATTCGGCGCCCGGCTTTATCACATCCAGAGCTCCGACCGCAGGTGCCCAAGTACTATCCAGGTGAGTGTAGACACCGGCAATATGCAATTGGGGGAAACCGGCCGCGATTTCAATCAGATGTGACAGGTCCTCACCCGCGCTGGGCCGACCTAACTCGGAATCAACGTAAATGTGGGCTAAGGCTGGCTGATCGCTACTCTCGGTGGCTTCGCGCAGCCAGGCCAGGTGTTCCTCGGTGGTAACCGTGACAGTTAGCCCCTGGGCTACCGCGGCGGGGCACTCGTCGGCCAGTGGCGGGATGAATACCAGGACTGGCGCCGCCAGGCCGGCCTGGCGGAGGTCCAGGCCCTCATCCACCCGGCTGACTCCCAGCCAGTCTGCGCCGGCCGCCACGCATGCCTTTGCCACCGGCACCATCCCGTGACCGTAAGCATTACCCTTTACAACTGCCATCAGGGAAGTGTGCTCGGCCAGCCGGCTCTTCACTTCTCGGACATTGTGCTTAATTGCTTGGAGGTCTACGGCCACATAAGTAACAGGCATCGCGGCTTCTCATCGGGCTGAGCGTTTCTGGTCAGTTCTGACTATGTTGCAAACTTCGCCAATGCCGCTGGCTATCCTTCCTGGGTCCAAGGAGGAGTATTGGCAGCAGATGCGGAAGTTTATAGGCGTTACCCGTTAGAAAGGCGATCAAGATACGGAGGTCAGATCAATGGCTGGAACGATGAAAGCGGTAATGATGTATGATGTTGGTGACTTACGAGTTGAGCAAATTCCTCGCCCCGAGATTACCAGTCCTGGCCAGGCACTGGTGAGGATTGAGGCAATCGGCATCTGCGGCTCCGATGTGCATTACTACCAGCACGGCCGCATCGGGGACTGCGTGGTAACTGGGCCGATGATTCTGGGGCATGAGGCGGCGGGGGAAGTGATAGAGGTAGGGGAGGAGGTGGCTGGACTGGTGGCTGGCGACAAGGTGGCCATCGAGCCGGGTCGTACTTGCCGACGCTGCGAGTTTTGTAAGTCGGGCCGCTACAACCTGTGCCCGGACGTAATCTTCTTGGGCACGCCACCGATAGATGGCGCTTTTTGCGAGTATTTGGTCTGGCCGGCGGATTTCCTGTTCAAATTGCCCGACAATATGTCCGTCGAAGAAGGGGCGATGATGGAGCCGCTGGCCGTAGGAATACACGGGGCGCGGCGCATGGAAGTCAAAGCCGGCGATTCGGTGGCAGTCCTGGGGGCCGGCCCGATTGGCCTGTGCGCGTTGCAAGCAGCCCAGATACACGGCGCCAGCACTATCATCGTCACTGATGTCATCCCGTTGCGCTTGCGAGCGGCCGAGAAACTGGGCGCCACGCACATACTTAACGCCTCTGAAGTAGAGGTGGAGGCAACGATAATGGAACTCACCGACGGGCGCGGCGTGGATGTCGCCTTTGAATGTGTAGGAACTGCCGCTACAGTCGCCCAGGCAATAAAGGTGACACGGTCGGGCGGTAAAGTGCAATTGGTGGGGGTGGGCCCGGCTACTATTGACGACTTCCCTGTCTGGGAGTTCATAATCAAAGAACTGGATATGTCTGGCCTGTTCCGCTATGCCAATTGCTACCCACCTTGCTTAGCCGTGACGGCCAGCGGGCAGGTAGATGTGAAATCCTTGATAACCCATCGCTTCTCCTTGGCTGAAACTCCGGAGGCGATGCAATGGGTAATTGATCATAAGGATGAAGTCATCAAAGCGGTTATTATGCCGTAGCCAAAACCACGCAGCCAGGAGCCGATTCTATGGAAGATGGCCAATGGCAGACGTTAGTGCCGATGATAGTATTTGTGATTGTACTGCTGGTTATGTTTTGGTGGATTATCGTCCGGCCCACCGCCCGCCGCCAGCGCGAGCACAAGCGGTTGATTGATAGTCTGCAGCGGGGGGACGAGATTACGACAGTCGGCGGGATATACGGCACAATCGTGAGCGTTGGCGAGAGCGACATTGCTGTCGAGGTGGCCGACGGAGTTGTCTTAACCCTGGATCGCCGTGCGGTGCGCCGCCGCCGAGAATAGACCGTGAAACGGAGTCGGGAATGAGTCTGGCACAAATTAGCCTAATCGTGGCCATCTTAGCCGTAGTCCTGTCTGCTGGGGCCTTGATATACCTGGGTCGGCTGCGGCGCCGAGTGGCGACAATCACACCTGATACCCAGGCTTTAGCCCGGCGACTTAAGGGCCGCTCAATGCCCGAGGCATTCAATGAGATATTGGCTCACCTGCAGACTTTTTCAGAGCGGATGAATCGGCTGGAGACTGAAGCAGCCCAACTTCACCACAGTTACACGGCCACGGTGCAGCAGGTAGGCCTGGTGCGCTTCAATATTGACGAGAACATCCGTGGTGACCTCAGTTTCGCTCTGGCGCTGTTAGATGCTAAAGAGTCGGGCGTCATCTTAACTTCGTTGTACAATCTGGAGGGCTGCCGGGTGTTCGTCCGGGCCATACAGCAGGGCCACAGCGAGCATGACCTCCTCCCCGAAGAAGAACTGGCCTTGGCCCGGGCCCGGGGCCTGGCTGATGAGCAGTCATGACTGCCCCGGACGACTTTGGGCCACAGCTTGAGTTACTGATAGAATATCTGGTGGTAGAACGAGGGCTGGCCGACAACACCATTGAAGCATACGAGCGTGACCTGCGGCAGTATGCTGATTATCTGCGGGGCCGCGGTTATGAGTCTTTTGCTCAAGCCCAGCGGGATGATGTCCAGGGTTACTTGCAACTGCTGCGTCGCCGGCGCGGGTGGTCAGCGGTCACCGTCAGCCGCAAACTGACCAGCCTGCGCCAGATGCATCGGCTTCTGGTGCGGGAGCAGGTAGCAGATACTGACCCTACGGCCAACATCAAGTCGCCCCGTAAGGCCCAGCGCCTACCCCAGGTACTCACTGTTGAGCAATGTCAGGCGTTGCTCGCCGCTCCCGACCAATCTACTACTGCCGGGCTACGCGATGCGGCCATGCTGACGCTGATGTACGCCACTGGCCTGCGGGTCTCTGAACTGGTGGGGCTGCGCATTCACAACATTAACTTCAAGGAAGGCATTTTGCGCGCTACGGGCAAAGGAGGCAAGCAGCGGCTCGTGCCCATCGCTCCGCGCGTGCTGGAGTTGGTCCAGGACTATTTGGCCGTGTCCCGGGCAGAATTCGTCAAGGACGAGTCGGAAGATGCTTTGTTTCTGGGGACCACCGGGCGGCCCCTGAGCCGCGTGCGCTTCTGGCAAATCCTCAAAGAATATGTCGTTCAGGCTGGCCTGCCCGCTGATACTTCTCCTCACACGCTCCGCCACTCCTTTGCCACTCATCTGCTTAGCGGGGGCGCTGACCTGCGGGCTATCCAAGAGATGCTGGGCCACGTCTCGCTGGCCACCACTCAGATTTATACCCACCTGTCGCCCGAAGACCTCCGCCAGACCTACGACCAGACCCACCCGCGCGCTTAGTCCTGTCACAATCATTGCGGTTGTCGTTGGGAGGGGCCGGTCGAACGCAGTGAGCCCGGCCCGCAATGGTTTCCTCGGTTTATCTGCAAGAATACACAGATCTTCCCCCAGGGTCTTGACATTTATGTGGGTTTGTGGTATAAACTTGTTTGTGAACCAGACGCCACACTCTACACAAAGCACTAACCAGGAAGGACAATGACGATGAAAGCAAATACGAACAACGAGACGGACGAGCAGAGCAGCGACCTACGCGAGATCCCGAAGTGGGTGCGGCGCTACGCCAAGAACCGGACGCTGCCGATGCTGGTTCTCTTCGGCATCTTTGTCTTGGGGTTCGCGGCCTTTGGTGGCCTGTCCTACCTCACCGCCTGGGCGTGGTCGACGGGTCAGCGCGCCTTGATGGTCGCCGCCATGGTCCTGATAGGTGGCTTCGCGGCCTGGTGGATGTGGTTCAGTTGCGTGGGCGGGCCCCGGATAATGCGCCGGATCACCGAGCGCCTGTACCGCAGTGAAGGCGCCGTGTCGCCGAGGCCGTTCCCAGAGCAGAACTGGCCGTCGCGCTTGCAGTCGCCCTTGCAGTCGTGCTTGCGGGAGGCCGTGCTGTCGTCGGGGTTGCACTTGTGGTGGCAGTCGCCTGCGGTCGGATTCGTGTTAATGTCCTGGGTGCTGGCTTCCGTGGGGCTTGGTCCGCTGGGAGTCTTCCCCATGCGCTACATACAGCCCCTCTCAATGCCGTACATACCGTTCCTGGTCTACGTGATCAGCCAGCGACCTGACCCGAGTCCCTTCATGTGGCTGTGGCCCACGCTCTACGGGAGCTCTACGGGATCCACGGCGTTCTGATAATGGCCGGCGTGCCGCTCTATTTCGGCGGCCACTGGTATGCGCTGAACATATTCGTCCCCCTAATCGGCTACGGTGTGATAGCTGCTCTCGCCGCACATATCTACAGTCGTGTGGCGCTCCGCCGCCTGCGAGCGCTGGCGACGAGTCCTGAGACGCCCGACCAGTCTATCCAAGGAGGACATTCACAATGAACGCAAATGAAGGTGGAGAGAAAAATAAGCAACACGCGGACTTGCGAGACATCCCAAAGTGGACGCGCCGCTACGTCTGGAACCGGCCAACCCTGCCGTCCGTGGTTCTTGGGGTCCTGCCAATTCTGATACTGTACGGCATCCTCTTCTGCGCTGTCCCCTTGATCTCGGCTCGACACGAGATCCTTGGCCTCGTCACAATTGCGGTTGCTGTTGGCCTGTGGGGGCTGGGAATGTGGTTCGGGCTAACTTACCGGCGCCGGACGGGCCGCAGCATTGAGCAGGCATGGAATGAGTGGGTCTATCGCCGAGAGGGCAGCGTGTCGGTGTCAGAAGAGACCAGCAAGTGCGAGCCGGAATGGGTCAAATACCTTCTGCTAGGGGTAGGAGGACTCTTACTGGCCGCGACTTTTGCGGGGTGGCGTTTAACCCCCCCGCGCTACTGGGTACCGGTGTCAGCCCTATTAGTAGTTTTCGTACTGGTGCAGCCTGTGCTGCGTCCCGGGCATAGCGCAACACCGACCAGTTCGCTTTTCCTGCTGTGGCCGCTGTTGTACGCACTCCATGCCATTCTCATCTTAGCCGGCGTACCGCTTTACCTGACTGGCCCATACAAACTGTGGACAATGGGGTTATCCTTGATGGGGTCCGGCCTCGCGGCAGTGCTGATCTCATACCTGTACAGTCATGTCGCACTCCGCCGCCTGCGGGCGCTGGCAACGAGTCCAGCCCATGAGAAGGAGGGCGAGCAATGATTGAACTCGACGCCCACATACATCAGCCCGCGCGCCTGCGCATATTGATGCTGCTGTCCGGCGTAGATAGTGCCGACTTTAACTTCCTACGGACGACGCTGGGCCTGAGCAAGGGCAATCTTTCCGCGCACACCAGCCGACTCGAGGAAGCGGGCTACGTTGAGGTTACCAAGGAGTTCCAGGGGAAGATTCCCCATACGAGTTACTGCCTGACTGAACTGGGCCGGTCCCGCCTGGAGGCATACTGGCGCGCCCTTGATGAAATTCGGGCTTCCGGCGACGCCCTCCGCGTATAGCCGCGATTGAATTACCGGAGGGTCAGAACCGCCGCTCGATGCTGAGTCCGAGTATGTAACTGGGATGCAACTGGGGGGTGCGGTCGGGCTGGGGGTGGGGAGGACCTGGTGGAGCAGGCGGTGTAGGGGGTGGGGGAGGAGGGGGTTGTAGACTGTCTGACCAGGTGCGGCTGTCCGAGCGCATTTGGCCGCCCAAGAAACTTACTACCCCGGTGATGCGCCAGCCATGGACATCTGCGTATCTGAGTCCCACCGCCACATTACCACCAGTGAAATTGGCATTATAGTAACCCACGTGAAGGTATTCCATAGGGCGGAAGGGATTGTCGCGGCGCTTGAAAGTATAATGCAGCCGGCCGTGGCTGCGCAACAGGCTTAGTCCCCACAGCAGCCGGACCTCTGAGGAAATCTGCTCCCCCCCACCATAGCGCAACCCGAAGGTACGCAGGCTGCCCCAACTGTCCAGTCCCTGGCGCTTCCCCAGGGGAAAAGGCAATAAATCAGTATCAATGTAACCATCCAGGGCCCCGAAACTGCGGTCGTATTCAAAGGTAACTTGGCTCTCGAAGCCATCGCTGACAACGCGCCGACCGGCGCGGACGCCCCGACGAGTGAACTGGAAGTTATGCTCACCGCGCAGCATCCGCCCCGCCAATGTTGGGCCATCAGCCGTGATGTCGGTCTGCCAGCCATGCATAAAATAACACTGGCGGGGCTCGCCGCTGCGATAGTAGGCCCGCCAGGTGTCTCCCTGGCCGGTGCACTGGGCCCAATAATTGTTTTCATCTATGGTTACACCGAACAGGTTATCTGCCTGGATTTTGCTGTAACCCACGCCCCAGCGGCGGTCCTGTACCTGGTGCTGGACGGCTATTGTCTTATGCTCGGCGTCTAAGTCCAAAGCAAATGGGAACTCATCCATAGGTGAGGGCGGTTGGGGCAATTTGCGCCAGCGCAGGACAAGGCCACTGACGTCATAGCGCGGTGCGGCCCAGCCCAAGCCCAGACTGGTATTCCCCGAGACTCTGTATAGCAGTGCCGCCCGGCGCACTCGGGAATCAATACTCATCTCACAGGCATCTTTGCGGCCTGGGCGAATCCGGTCGTAATCAGCACTACTACTAAAGTTCTCGCTCTCAATTCCGACATACCAGCGCGTGGCCTCATTGTTGCGGTCCAGCGGCCAAATAAACTCCTCAGTCCAGCCCCGGCCTTCGGCCCCGCCGATGCGCCGTCCGTAGCGGTGCCAGTTCAGCGTCCGCTCGCGAATATGGTTGAGACGCAGTAGGCCCCCGCTGGCTTCGGCGAGGCTGGTCGGCTGGCGCACCTCAGCAGTGCCCGTGATTGCTCCCGGCACTGCCGCTCCACCTTGGGCAAGTTGCTCCGGGCGGGTATCAAACAGAATCTGAGCGAGACCGGCCCAAGCCGGAGAACTGGTAGCCGGCCAGAGGGCGGTGATAAGGCCAATAGTACACAACGGGAAAAGCAATCTCATAAGCGTGTGCCTACTGAGGACAATCAATACTATTGACCAATTCCCAACAGAGCGCCGTTGACCTTCTTGTTGCGCATCTATTGCCCGAAGTGGTGACCCTGGGGTCACCACCTCTCAACGGCTGCCAGGGAGGTGCTCAAACATATCAACGCGAGTAGTAAAGGAACGGTCCACAGGGAGTCCAGTTTGCTCGAGGTACGAGACCTGCTCCTCGCAAGGAGGAAAGGCAGCAGCAGTGGCGAAATAATAAACAATACCAGCCTAATGGCTGGAACTAAATCCATTTCCAATAAGGTAAGGAGGAAGGGAACATGCGCAAGACGACCCAGACTGTAGTCGTAGCGGCCTGCCTCGTGCTGGCGGTAGCGCTGGTGGGCTGTGCCAAGGCCCCACAGCCCGAGGGAGGCCCCGGACCCACACCGCCCGGTCCCGCGCGCACTCCGCAGACCGCGGCACCAGCCGAGGAAGCCGGCCCGGCGCCCAGTACCCTGGCCGAAGCCGTCAAGGCCCGGGCGGAGTTGGAGAGCTACGAGATGGCCATGGTTCTGCCCGACGGGAAGAAGGTCACGCAACTGGTGAAGCTGGAGGATGGCGAGATGGCGCGAGCAAAGGTCATAATGGAAGAGGATCAGTGGATGCTGGTGGACAGGGCCGAGAGTGTCATCTACGCCTATTCGCCGGAGATGGAGACGGCTATGAAGATGCCTATGGAGGGTGGCGAAGGTGAGGGGACGGAGATGCCTACTATCGACGTGGACAGCTTCGACCCTGCCGTCCCGATTGTCGGTAGCGAGACGATAGACGGCACCGACTGCTGGGTGATGGATACTACACTCAAACAAGAGGAGAAGGAAAGCAAGGTATGGGTGGGTAAGGAGGACGGCCTGCTGCGCCAGGTTGAAGCCGAGGGTGAAGTAGTGAAATTCACCTATGACAAGATAAATGCGGTGCCCGATAGTGAGTTTGAATTGCCTGAGGGCATCGAGATCATGGACATGTCCGAGATGATGAAGGGCGTGGGCGAGGAGGCTGAGTAGCCCGAATAGCCGGGCCCGGCACAGTTCCAATAGCCACAAATTCCACAGGCGGGGAGTCGGCTTTTCGCCAAAAGCCGGCTTCCCGGTTCGGCTCAGCTCACCGAAGTCCGTACCCCTCCGCCAAAAACTCGGAGGTAAAGGGGTCCGAATATAGCTAGTCGGGGCCGGTGCGCTATGCTTTTCGCGGCGGTAGTTGCTGGGGTAGAGCTCCAATGTTGACAGTTCAGCTCGCGATCTATATGATCGGTAAGTAGTATGGGCGTCAGAAAAGTAGGTGAAAAACTGCTCGACCACCCCGCGCTACAGGACATCCCCGTCCAAGCGTATGCTACTGGGCGCGATTATGCTCTGATCCACGGCAATTGCCTCACGGTTCTGCCGGAGTTCCCGGAAGGCTACTTTGATATGATCTTCGCCGACCCGCCCTATTTCCTGTCCAACGACGGCATTACGTGCCACGCGGGCAAGATGGTTTCCGTGAATAAAGGTAAGTGGGATGAGTCAATGGGGGTCGAGGCGAATCATGAATTCGTATTCGAATGGCTGAAAGCATGCCGGCGCGTGCTCAAGGAGGATGGGACAATCTGGGTATCGGGCACCAACCACATCATATACTCGGTTGGCTATGCTATGCAGCAGATTGGATACAAGATCCTAAATGACATTGTTTGGGAAAAGCCAAATCCTCCTCCCAACCTGAGCTGCCGCTACTTTACACATTCAACTGAGATCATCCTTTGGGCGGCCAAGTCGAAGTCTAGCCGGCATACCTTCAACTACGACCTGATGAAACAGATGGCTGCCGGCAAGCAGATGAAGACGGTCTGGACTATCAAGCCGCCTGGCCCAGAGGAGAAACGATTCGGAAAACATCCCACTCAAAAGCCTCTTGCTCTGCTTCGGCGGATTATCACTGCTTCGACGAACGAAGGAGAGCGTGTTCTTGATCCCTTTGTAGGCAGCGGGACGACAGTTATCGCTGCCTTAGAGCTTGGTCGGCAGGGTATAGGGATCGACGCTGAGAGTGAGTACTTGGAGAAGGCCGATAGCCGTATCATGGATATGGCCCCAGCCTTGGGGGTTTAATTTACACAGACGGCTGTTGGCAGGCTGTGACTGCTCGGCAAAGCATACAATTTGCGGCAGCAAAACTTTATTCGCTATCTGGAGCCAGGAAGTGGAAAGAAATGATGCCGTAGAGAAGATTCGGCAACTTGTTGGCGCCGATCTTAGAGAAGTCGCTGACCGTTACGGCGTAACAGTCTGGCGCGGTGACAAGAAGAACAAGGGTTGGGCTGGCCACGTAATCGAGCGCTACCTTGGACTACCCTTAAATTCAGCGCAGGCCCCCAATTTCGGATCGTGGGAATTGAAGCTTGTCTCACTGAAGCGCCTAAAAACGACAGGAAAGATCACAGCCAAGGAGACTATGCAGATTACTATGGTGGACCCGGTTTACGTTGCCGCTACTAAGTTTGAAGATAGCCATGTATTCGCAAAAATCAATAAGATGGTGGTCTGTGCCCGCCTGTGGGAATCGTCAGAGGAGTTATCTTCGATATTGGTGGACGTGAG
>JALGUR010000126.1 GCA_029820565.1 Candidatus Zipacnadia bacterium | reverse complement strand
CTTCGGGCAGCAGCAACTCCGAGGGCTGGATACGCTCAATTTCTTCGGCGATAGCGTGCAACTGGGGCGGAAGCTGGGCCCCACCGGTATCCACCAGGTGACTCTCGGTATCGTCGGGCTGCGGCGGGGCGGGCGGCTCTGGCTCGGTGACCAGGAAATCACCGGTAGAGACATCCACCACTGCCACACCGTAATTGTCACTGCTCCTGGCGACGGCGGCCAGGAAGTTATGTTGGGCGCTGTCCAGCAGTTCGTCTTCCAGCAGGGTGCCGGGGCTGACCACACGGGTGACTTCCCGGCGCACCAGTCCCTTGCTCTGCTTGGGGTCTTCGGTCTGCTCGGCAATGGCCACGCGGTAGCCTCTGTGCACGAGCATCGCGAGGTACTTATCTAGCGCATGGTGGGGAACCCCGCACATCGGAATGCGCCGGTCCTGGCCGCACTCGCGACCAGTCAGAGTCAGCTCCAGCTCGCGGGCGCCGACCCCGGCGTCATCGCCGAACATCTCATAGAAGTCGCCCAGTCGGAACATCACCAGCACATCGGGATGGTCCTGCTTAATCGCCCGCCACTGCTTGAATAGCGGGGTCAATTTGCTTTCCGGCGGTAGGGCCACGCTGATCACCGATATTCTTTTCGCCAGGGTAGGCGCTAAGACCTTGGGAATCTTAGTCAGTAGCAGCGAGTTGAGAAGACGTAGATCGGTGTGCCGGTCGGCATGAGGTATCCCTTCTGCAAAGATAGGGCACCGCTGTGCGTGGTATGGCAGAGGTGTGTAGAAGAACTAACTACTGTGTGGCGTGGCACGGAGAGCAGTTCGGAACTTTTCAATGGCGTAACCGTGCTCGTGTAATTCATTAACGAGGTTGGGCAGATCTTCCAATAGCCATATCTCGCGTTTGGCGGCAAGAGCCTGTTCCCATTTCTTAATGGCCTCTTCACACTGTGTCTTGCTCCGGCCGCCTTGCCGTGAGAGCAGCCCGGCGTTGAGCCAGCGGCCAGTGTATGAGTCCCGGAATATGTAGTGCTCGAAAAGAATTCCCGCGCCCCACCCCCCAACAACCAAATAGTTTGGATCGGCAATACGGCTTATTTCAATATCTGTGTCTCTACACGCAATCAGTTTTGGATTGATCTGAGCAATATGGTGGTAAGTGCGGTAAGCGTTTGTGCTCGCAACTAAGGTCAGTACTCCAAAAGTTGCTATTGCAACCGCCCTGTTGTTCGCACAAGTGGCTTTTGTCCAAAGCACTACCAAGACGGCGTATAGTAGGATTGTTCCTGCAAAGGCGACAAGCTTCATGGTGGTTGTGAACGAGACGGCTTGGTAGTTTGGCATTGCAATGATTGCCCAAAATAGCATCAGCAAGGAAACG
Organism: Candidatus Zipacnadia bacterium; assembly: GCA_029820565.1. GTDB lineage: Bacteria > Armatimonadota > Zipacnadia > Zipacnadales > Zipacnadaceae > JALGTV01. The sequence continues at coordinate 1,591 of JALGUR010000126.1, read as the reverse complement.
GATAAAGGGAACCAAAGATAGATGGCGGTCTTCCTGATATGTGAGATAGTCAGGAATACGTGCAAACCGAGTCCCCCAACCAAGCAGAGAAGTGCGTACGTGGGGAGTTGAACCGGCACATCCCCAAATCTCTCGCCGATAATGAAACTGAAAAACCACAGGGCTAAAATGCCTATCCCTAGGCTCCGCAAATGTTTTGCAGTCCATATCCGTACAATGCCTGCCAATATAAAGGGTATGTACAGAAAGAAGCCCTCGTACACCTCACGATATTCTTTGTCTGTCGCCATACGTAGAGCTACTGGCTCACCGGTGGCCCTTAGTAACCCTCGTCCGCCGAACAAGTAATCGTTATACCGTGGTAGCAGCGCTATAATTACGATCATCAGTATCGTTATGCCGAATTTGAGTAATGGTTTCCAACGGGGTCGAATCGCTACGAACAATGGTAGGGCAAAAATACTGCTGGGACTGATGAGAAATGAAAACGCAAGCGACGTAGCAGTTATGAGAGGCCTATTCAACAACCAAAAATAGGTAGCAGTAAGCAGGAAGAACGTCCGCGGGACGTATACTTCTGCATACACTGAGTTGATTACAAATATGGAGTTCGTCAGTAGGAATACACTCGCGAGGATGGCCGTGGTGTGTGTCCCTATAATAGTGTAAGCCATGAGATACATCAAAGCTACACTCAGTGCACCAAGAAAGCCATTGAGGATATTGACCGCATGGTCACTGGGCAATGGTAGAGCCTTTATAGCTAGGTATCCCAATAGATAGTATCCGAGGTGAATACTTCGTGGTGAAAAATTTTGCTCTTCCATTTGCTGGACGTACACAGCTGCATCACCGTTTATAAGTGCATTGGGAGTGAAGCTGGAAAAAACAGTAAAGGAAATAATGAAGATGGTCAAAGTAATGAGAATACTCTTGGTCGGATACGTAGTGGTCAAATGATTGAGGAATAGGTCGGATGACTCGACAATGGTTTGTGTTGCCCTAGTGAGCTTCGGTACAATCTTCCCTATCATAACTTGATTCCGTCCATTGGGTAATGACCCAAAGATGTTGGCGTCAGTCTCATCACTTCGCTGATCACTTGAAGTCAGTCATGATCCTGTGTGCGCCGGTCTGGGCGTCGTCGCCGAACATCTCGTAGAAGTCGCCCAGTCGGAACATCACCAGCACATCGGGATGGTCCTGCTTGATCGCCCGCCACTGCTTGAACAGCGGGGTCAGTTTGCTTTCGGGCGGTAGGGCCAATGTGAGTCACCGATATTCTTTTCGCCAGGATAGCCGCTGAGACCTTGAGGGTATCAGTGGGTAGCAGCGGATTCAGAACACATACACAGGTGTACCGACGGGGACGAGGCTGTATAACACCTTAGCATCGGCGCGGTGCTGGCGGATGCAGCCGTGCGAGGCGGGGCGGCCCAGGTAGCGGTACATATTGGGATAGGTGGCGTGGATACCGTGGCTGCCGCTGGAAGTTATCGCCAGGTAGTAGTACATCACCACATCGTACATATCGCTGTAAGCGGCGCGCGACTTGCGGAAGACCTGGCCCATCTGGCCGCGGCCCGGGCTG
>JALGUR010000125.1 GCA_029820565.1 Candidatus Zipacnadia bacterium | reverse complement strand
TCCGGTCATTCCCGGCGAGCCGGCTACAATCAACAGACGACCGGCCTCGCCCTTGTGCATATCACCCCAGCGCGGCGGGAGCATAGCTGCCACGTCCTGGCTGGTGGTGAGATTGGTGGGCAGGTCGGCCGCCTCGACCAGGGCGGCGGGCAGCGAGATATCTACCAGTTCAATCTCGCCGCAGTGGTCGCGCCCCGGATAGCAGTAGTGCCCTGCTTTGGGCAAGCCAAAGGTAAGCGTGCGGTCGGCCCATACGGCCTCGCCCAGCTCAGCGCCAGTATCACCGCTTATCCCGGAGGGAATATCCACAGCGACCACAGGAGCCGTCGCCTGATTGATGGCCTCAATGGCCTCCCGTGCAGCACCGCGCACCTCCCCGCTGATGCCGGTGCCCAGGATAGCATCAATGACCAGGTCCGCTGACCCGACAGCAGCTTCGAGCGCCTGCGGCTCGGGATTCTCCATGATGGGCAAGCCCATCCGCTGGGCAATCCGGCAGTTCGTAGCCGCATCGCCGTCAAGCTCACCGGCCTCAGTGAGCAGACATATCTCCACGGAGATGCCCTGGTTGCTCAGATGTCGAGCCGCGACAAAGCCGTCACCGCCATTGTTGCCGCCCCCGCAGACTACTACCACCCGGCCAGAGCCATCCAGCATCTGGGCAGCAGCCTCAGCCACTGCCCGCCCGGCATTCTCCATCAGCACGACGCCGGGAATGCCATAGTCGTCAATGGCAGCACTATCCAGACTTCGCATCTGTTCGGTAGTAACCAGTTTCATAGTTGCTCACCATCCCTATCACAACTGACAGCGATCTGGTGGCCTTTCAACACGGATTCGTCAGTTCTTACGATACGCTTCGCCTCTTGTACCAGGTCATTCCCGCCCAGCACTTGGCGACAGATGATTAGCCGCGTCGCCTCCAGAGGTAATCTGTTCGGTTACCCTAATGAAGTCATAGGGTTCCGACCATGTTGAATAATAGCTCTCGTTTGGCAGAATTTCGAGATCGGTACGGAAATTTCGAGATCGGTACGGAAATAGGAATTGAACACCACGCGAAAGCTATTAACTGGAGTGATATCGTCAGGTATTGTAGCGGCGTGCACCCCTGGAAGGTAGTAAGCATTGAATATTGCCATTCGCTCCTCCATATTCGTTTTCTCCGGGTGGTACAAGTCAACTTCCGAGCCGGGCCCGTGATCTGCCTGCAGAATGATGACGGGGGGGCGTTCCGAGGCAGACAGAATATGTTCTATAGTATCTTCCAGCTTTGAGTCGAGGAATAGTAGTTGCTGGCGATAGCCCGCGATATACTCGTGTTTCCCCCCACTACCTGCCTGCTGCATGAAATCGTTCGCGTCGAATATGGAATAGTGGTGAGGTGGATTGACAGGTGCCCCTTGCTCATCGAAGACAAAGGGCGGATGGGGGCACATAATATGAGCGAATACTAAGAACGGCCTGTCGCCTTCTCGCGCAATACGCCCTAGTTCATCTAATGTATGTAGTATCCACTTTCGGTGCAAGTTATACCGCCAACCAGCGAGCCAACTGCCGGCAGACCCCCAACTATGGCTCAGTTGGTAGTCGATGGTAGGCACAAGAGTAGTATTAAGCAGCGCGTTTTCGAACTGGGTCAGAGCAAAGCCGGGGTGAAGGTACGTGTCGGCAGTTGAGATTTCCGTAAGAGGGTAGCCAGTAGCGAGGGCAATTGAGGTGTAGCCATGCTCTTGTAGGAAGTTGTCAGCTCTGCTATGTTTGATCATATGAGAGAGTGGTAGCCGAGAGGACCCTGCTTTTCCCATTTGGCGTGCCAAATCGTCGAGGTAGCAGTAGTTAAGAGAGCTAGCCAGCGACAATGCTGTCTGAGAGTAGTTGCTCCGGCTACGATCACAGACCCGAAAACCCTTATTCCTAAGATAATCCAGGAAACTACTGTTATCACATGCGTAGAGTTTTTCGAGGACGTCGGCACGAGCATATCCGTCCAGGATGATATAATAGATGTCAGGTGCGGAATCGGTGGGCACACCCAAGGTTTGGTACTCCAGCGCCACTGGACGGATGTCGGCCGTACCGCGCAGATGCTGGTAGGTCGCGCCCGGCAGCAGAATGCCGACCGTAAACAGCCCCATTAGGTTTAACAGAACAGTGATGTCACGCAATGCTCGTTTGGTTTGCAGAGTTTTCCAGGCTATCAGAAGAAAGGCAAGTCCCGCCACTAGTGTGGCTTGCGTGTTGGTCTCATGTGATAGGTGGGCCAAGTGCTTCCCCAGCCACCCCACCAGCTCCCCATGAGCGAAGGCTATCAGGAAAACTGCAGATACCAGGATTCCCGCTTTATGAGCATTCTTCAACAACAAGGTTAAACCCAGCCCCAGAAGCAAAGCTATTGCCGTCAGCACCACCAGAGGTCGTACAACCATCCACAGGGGTATTTGACCTACGTTCCGCGAATACAGAAACAAGACAGGAAAGGCCGCGAACAACAAAGGATGGATAACTGCTCTCTTCATCGGAGAGCCTTCCTATTGTGCATCAGGTAAAGATGCCGTTTTGAGTCCATTAGGGGCGCATGGTCTACAATCGTAAAGTATTCATTGAAGCTATTCTCAAAGTCCTCTTGGTTGTAGTCATCAAATATGTCTTCGCGCATAGCTAAGAGCCTCTGTACTTGCGAGTCGGATTTCGGGACAAATTCTATTATGAGCCATCTGCATATGGCGCTGCAGAATTCAGCAATTCTGCTCAGGGGTACGTTATTGGAAATGGCCAAGTGGTGAACTAAAGCAAGCACTAGCGCCAGGTCGGCAGGTCCCCGTTCCACCAGGGAGAGGCGCTCGCGATGAGCCCACCCTAAGCTCGGACTGGGATTACTAAGGTCCATTACCAGGGGCAGCACCTGGTGCTGGTTAGCACTCTTGCAGTGTAGATAGTGCCTTTCAACGACTGCTGGATCCGCGTCCAGAGCAATGGTCAAGGCGCCGCTTCGGGCAGCCAACTGACTGAACCGGCCCACGTTTGCGCCTAGATCCCAGACTGTAGCTGGGTTAGCTCTGTCCAGCATCTGGCTGACGAGCCTCTCTTTATGCTGTAAGCTCTCTGTGGAGTAGCTCGCCTCGCTTGCGTAATAATCTGTCCACTCGGTTTCTCCTGGCTCATATCGTAACCGCCTAACGGCGGCTTCTATGCTTTGTAGTAACCCTTGCAGTGCCAACGGGGTGAGACGGCGCGTAATCTGGCTCTTGCTAAGTGGCTTATCCGCATAGCGCTGCTGAGTCTTAGCATGGAAGTGTATATGTACCAGCAGTGCCAGATTGATCCGGCTTCGCAACGGCAGGAGGCTACTGGCCAGATCCAGTGGCACTCCGTCCACATGCAGGCGTAGAAGCTTGTTAAGCCGCGCGTCGGTGTACGCCACCAAAGATAGAGGAGCAAGGAAATGCTGGCAAAACTGCTTATAGGCAGTCCATGGCTCCCCCTCTTCATACTTTTCAAACGATAGTGTGTCGATCAAGACGGCTCGACCCTCTATGAATTGAATATTATAGGCACTTGCGTCTTTGAGTGACATGCCGAACTCCAACGACTTTTGCTGAATTTCCAACGTGGTGAGCGCTGCCTCTTTAAGCTGACTGAAGCACCATTCATAGGGATACGAGATAAAGGGCACTTCCTCAGGCTTTATGAGCTTGTAAGCTCCGGCTGGTATTTCCTCACTGGGCTCCACTTCGTGATGAGGGATGAGGAGCTCTCGCTGTGTGAGTTCCTCGTAAAGACCACTGTGCATCAGGAGGTCATACTCCTCCCGATACGTATTGTTTATTTGTCGGTATAGCTCTCCTTCGCGACGGAAGAGAAAGCCGCTTGGATCACGAAAAGAGCTAGGAAGAATCTTGTTCGCACGAAAAGAGCTAGGAAGAATCTTGTTCGTTCTCATCGTTCTCCGTATCGTCAGAAGAATCTCGCTTTCGAAAGAAGTTCACTATGTCTTTCCAGTACAGTTTTAGTGCTACCATTCCTCCCAGTGCTCCGCCAATGAGTAGTTGGAATAAGTAACTACCCGTTCCTGGATCAATGTAAGCATGAGCAACAGATGCCTGCAGCATGCAGGTTACAGTGAACAGAATTACAAGTAAGGCGCCAGGGCGATAGTGTTCAGGTTTGCGCTTCAACATTCAATTGTCCTCTCATATCCTTGGGCAAATGCAGTGAGGGCAGAATGCATCGCTTCCATCAGTTGACCGGGCTAGGCCAGATGCGCAGTTCCATTATCACCAACTCTGTATTGGCCTGAGAATCATCGTCAACCTAAGAGACACGACGAATGGTGCACCCTCGCTGCGCCCCACCCGTCCTACTGCGGCTGCGCTTCCGGTGCACCGAAGGGGTGCACTGGTGGCGGTGGCGATACCAGCCGCAGCGCGCCAACTTGCTTGAAAGGAGCCATCTGGAC
>JALGUR010000070.1 GCA_029820565.1 Candidatus Zipacnadia bacterium | reverse complement strand
GCGCGCAATACTCGTTAATCGCTGCGGCGCTCTGTGGGCTTATCTGGTAGTATTCGGCTTCCATAGCGTGGTCTTCCACGCGGTCGGCTTTTACGGGTCGGAAGGTGCCGGCGCCGGTGTGCAGGGTTATGCGGACAATCCGCACGCCAGCGCCTGCCAGCCGCTGGAGTATCTGGTCATCAAAGTGTAGGCCCGCCGTCGGGGCAGCTACCGCGCCGGGATTGTGCGCATATACGGTCTGATACCGCTGGCGGTCGGCAGCTTCCTGGGCGGCTTGCGCCGGAGACGATTTGGTCGGTGGCTGCTGGTCGCGGTGGATATAGGGCGGCAGCGGCGTCAGGCCCACCTCCTCCAACACCTCCATCAGGTCGCCTTCGTATTGCAAGGCCACCACGCGGACGCCCTCGGGCCGCTCCTCCTCCACAGTCGCGGATAACCGCGGGCCGAAATCAATCGTCTCGCCGACTTTCACCCGCCGCGCCGGCCGCGCCAGCACCTCCCAGCGATTGTCCTCCAGGGGCCGCAGCAGCAGCATCTCCACCCGCCCGCCAGTCGCCCGTCGCCCTATCAGCCGCGCCGGAATGACCTTGGTATCATTGATCACCAGGCAATCGCCCGCCCGCAGATAATCGGGCAGGTCACGGAAGCGGCGGTGCTCAATATCACCGGACTCCCGCTGCAGCGCCAACATCCGCGCCTGCGCCCTTCGCTCCGCCGGCCGCTGGGCAATTAACTCCGGAGGTAAGTCGTATTCAAAGAGGTTCACTTTCATTATGTTGTTTGCTTGAGGAGGTCTTTTCTTTGGTCTTGCACAGGGCCTATTCGCCAGCCATGTCAGCCCTGTAGGAGAAGGCAGCGGGCACAACCTAAGGGGTGATTAGTATGACCTTTCCAATGCCATTAAGCGCCTTCAATCACTATAGACCGTGAAGAACTGCGGTCCATTGAAATGGATCATATGGCCAGGATTGTTCTCTATCCACACTTCGGTCTCCCAGGCTATTTGCTCCATGTGCCTCTTGAACTCACGAAAATCTGGAAAGGCACTGACGTAAACCCTTCTGGCCTTACATTGTTGCAACGTTTCCTCAAGCTCTATCTGTCGCTTGGGTGACAACGGCCCATGCGCGGTCACGGCTTCTATCAAGAACAGATTATTGTTTTCGGGATCGTAAAGTACAACATCGGGTAGTTTGTCGTGCTCCGTAATAGGAATCTTCAGCTGATCCAATAAGTCTTCGTCCAGATACAGTAGTTTCTTTGCCGCATCGCCAACGTAAACCACCTTGGCATCCGGGCAGAACGTTCCTCGGAACTCCTCGAGTATCTTCGCTTGCAGTTCATTATGCTTCCCGGGAGAAAAATCAACCAGTGTGCCATTCGGCAAGCTCACGGAAATTTGGTGCTTCTTCTTTCGCTTCTCATACTTTTCGACCAGCTTCCCTTGTTTCTTCACAAATTTCTGCAAAGCAGTCTCCCAATCTACGCCACCATATTTTCTGAGGATATCCAATGCCTCATCTGTAATTGCGTAGACGGTGTTAGGACTATTTGTCGGTCTGCGGGGATCGTCGGGATTTTTGACGACTATTGCTGCCTGTTGGAACTGGTGAATAGTCTGACGCCTGATTGTTTCTCGTGAGTTCTCCGCATATTCTCTTCCATAATGCTTTAACATAAAAACCATCATGTCGTGGATCCTTATAGGTCGCTTCTTCACTCTTCGCCACGATGTATCTTCCCTTAAGTCCAACAACGCCAGTAGCGTCAAAGCCGATCGTTCGTTTTGTTGACCTTTAGGCAACCCCAGAGCTCCCAGGACAGCGATCGCTTCATCAATCTTGTTCATGTCCGAATCCACCTGTTAGCCTTTCCAACACGTCGGAGCTAATGCCCAGAGTCTCTGTCACGAATTTGTCAAAGTTCGGCCACTTTCCGCATGACCTCGCTTTACGTGTGAGTCTTCCGATCATTTTGACGTCTTGTATAGGCGGTAGGGGTAAACACCTGAGCTCCACAGCGTTGACCTGCGTATTACCACTTATTGACCTGAAGAAGTTGTCGACAAGACGCGTGTTGAGTATTGCAGCGATACCAAAGGCCTCCTCAACCGTTAGGTTCCCGTTCGGCTTGTGGATGTAATTCACGTGATTTTCAATGCCGACTGTGTCATGGTGAAACTCGGACTCTAACAGTACGGCGGCATGTAGCCTGCGGACCTGCTCTTTCGAAGTGAAACGTTTCACCAAAACATAGTTACTGACAGGTAGCAATAGTCGTCTTGACCGGTCACAAATGCGGATTGCCGACGGCTTCTTCTTATTGCTGGGCCAGACAACTTCCATGTTCCGTATATTCTCCATCCACAAGAGTGGAGCTGTGTTCGGATCATCTGATAGCTCGGACAGCAAGTACTCAGTCGCACGAAAAGGCACCACTGGCCCGGTGGATATTTCCAAGCCGAGATCCCGAAGTGTCTTCGGCCACGAATCCATGATATGCAATATATCAACATCTAAGCGTGAAGTGGGTATTCTTATGAACGTTTGGCCATTCTGAGTATCGATTACGTCATTAGTGCTCACTTGTAGCTTGCGCACCCTACTTAGGTCCTTATCCTTGGTTACGGTGATGGTTATGGTTTTGCGGTCCTTACCCTCTTTTGACTTCTTCGCTTTCAGAATAACATTTTCCTGAAGAACGTCGTCTTTGTTGAAGATGTCTTTCCGCGACTCAAACGTGTGAATATATTGTATTTGAACCTGCCGCAGCAGCCATTCCCTGAACCTCTTATGATACAGACCAGAGCAGAAGCTCCGCGGGGTAATGAAAACCATTTCTCCTCCGGGTTTGAGCACACTCGCTGACACTGCCATGAAAAGAGGGTATATATTGGGTTGCCCACTGATGAGCTCACTCATCCTGGTTGATTGAGGCGACTTCTTCCTCAGCTTGTAGTACGGAGGGTTGGAGATTACGAAATCATAGGAAATATCTCCTTCAATCTCCCATAATGACAACGCTCGTCGGAGGGCACCTCCTTGCGCTAGAATGAAGTCCTCCTGGAAAATGTTGTAGGCAACACTGTGTCCCTTGTCTTGCAATCTGAGCTTGCAGGCTTCCAAAACTCTCTTCAGGGACTCTATAAGGGTAGGATCATTTTCGTAAGCATCTATCGTCAAGCTTATGTTTCTGGAGACGTTCAACAATCTCTCGCAAAAGGCAGCACTCAAGCTCCCTGTACCTGCGCCAGGGTCTAAGAGACGAAAACTATGCCCCTCTATCTCAAACATGCTTGCCATATACCGACTTACTTGTGCAGGAGTGAAGAACTGTCCTTTGGCCTTCCTCTCTCCCATGCTATGCATACCAGCGTATAATTCCGCCAGTCTCTGTGCATATTCTACCAATCCTTCAGCCTGAGCTGCTTTACCAATCTTCATAGCTACCCCCTCATTCCGGTTTGCCTGAACGCATGATTGGTCTTATCTAACAGTATTCCGACGGCCACTCGATTTCCCTATTGATAGTAGCCCTACTGGCGCATATCCCCAAAGCGCCGCAGTTGGAGTTCCCGGGCGGGGGTTAGTGCGACTTGACCTTTAGTACCACCTTGCGCACGGCGGCGGCGCGGACGGGGGCGTGGCCGTCGCTGGGGAAAAACAGCGCAAAGTGCGCGGGCGGGACATCCAGCCAGACCAGCGAGTCGTCGGCGAAAAACATGACATCCTTCTCGACATCATAGTCGCTGCTGGGTGTGCTCGCCGCGCCCGTCGCCCGCCAGCCCATGCACTCGGTGCCGCTGACGGTGTACTGGATGTCAATGTACTCGCAGTGCGCCTCCAGTTTCCCATCTTCGCGGGCTTTGGGCTCGTCCGCAAAGACGAGCGCCCAGGAGTTGTCGCCGTCAATCTCGTACTTTCCCGGCTCCAGCTCGGCCAGGTCGTCGCGGCGTAAAAACGCAAAGGCCCGGGCAAAGTGCGGATTCAGGTCAAAATACTGCTCAGCATTGTCAATATGGTCGAAAATCATATCAGTCTCTCCGTTTCATTGTGTATTGTGTTCGGCAGGGTCTCTGGCTCAAGTGTGCCCGCGGCTGTCGGGTGCGTGCACAGATACGTAAGTGACCTCGGCATACAATCGCGACAGGGATGCCGCTCCTACGCGTACGCATACAATCGGGACACGCAGGTCGCGCCTACGCGTGCGCATACAATCGCGACAGGAATGTCGCTCCTGCGGACGGCAGTTATCCGAGCATATCCACAAAGCGGCGCAGTTCTAATTCCAGGGCAGAGGCGATGTCGGGTAGCCCGCCCGATGACATCCCCGTCAGGGCAGATGCCTTACAGCACTCCGCGGCGGGCGAGGTCCTGGAAGAAGCGGTTGACCACGCCTAAGCGGCTGACCTTGATTTCCTTGATGCCTTCTGCCATTCGCCTTTCGCTCTCGGCGTTGGCCTGAGTCAGGGCTTTCTGGTACTTAGCGGCGACCTCATGGCCCGCCGCCTCCCAGCGCTCCGAGAAGACTTGCACCTTGCCCAATTCGCTGCTATCCAGCCACACCCCGTGGCCCACCGGGCAGCGGTCAATGATAATCCCGGAGGTGTACTGGTAGTTCATCCGGTTCATCATCCGCCCGCAGACCAGGCAGGGATACTGGTCAGGAATCTTTTCCTCGGTGGTAACTGCCGCCGCTTCTTCTTCAGCGCGGATCTCGGCAAAGTCATCCTCCGAGAACTGCTCGTGCTGAATCCTGACCACTTCGGCCAGTTCCTGCTCATCACACCAGGTTCCGCCGCATTTTTCGCAGCGGTCCAGCACCACGCCCTCGTAGGTCATCTCGTGCAGGGGAATGTCACAGCGGGGGCACATTTTGGCTCCAGGGACCGGCGGGCCTTCTTGGGGACCGGCCATGCTGTATTCCCGATCAAACTCTTCCATAACGACCTGGACTTGCTCCAACTCGCCCGGGTCCAGCCAGATGCCGTGCTTATCGGGGCAGCGGTCCAGGAATACCCCGGAAGTTACGGCGTAATTGAAGCGCCGCATTTGTTTACCGCATTGGGGGCACTGGCGGGCCTGCTCGGGAGCCTGGTCCTCCTGGGCTTGCGCGAGCTGCTCGACCCGCTTGTCCATACCGAACTTGACCTGCCGCCGCTGCACAATAGGCCCCAGTTCACCCCAATCTACCCATGCCCCACCGCACTGCGGACAGCGGTCAATGATGACGCCTTCGTACGGCTCCTGAATCATTTGTGTACCACAGATAACGCAGTTCATAATTAGCACCCCCCTACACTGTCTGAGCGGCTTGGAACTGGCGCCCCTCAGCCGGTAATTGTAATTATTTACTATTAAGTTAAGTGTACCCTTTTTGGCCTGTTGGTGTCAATAAATTGAGCGGCCAGGTGGTTGCGCTGGGGACCCTTGTGTGGTATAATTCTTATTAGACGTGGGCAACACCGACGTGTTATCCTGCTCTGGCCTGTTTTAGTGGTCAGAGCCATTAGTCCAAAGGAGGCAGGTAAGTACAAATGGCGCAAGAAACAATGCTATATGAGGCAATGTATATTCTGGACCCCGACTTGTCGGAGGAAGAAGTCGAGCAGGTCATCAACGATATTCACCGGTATGTAGAAGCAAACAACGGTGAAGTGGTTTCTGATGAATTCTTCGGACAGCGGCGATTGGCCTACGAGATAGGCGGATATACTGAAGGGATCTACCGGATACTGTACTTCCGGGGCGATGGGACCACCGTCGGAGAGTTGCGACATGAATTTGGTTTAATAGAGCCGGTGATTCGGGGAATGGTGGTAATGGCCAATCCTGACGCGATATATAAGAGCCCCGAAGCTCCGGCCGGCCCGGCCGAGGAGGAAGCCGAGGAACCGGCTGAGCCAGTCGAGCCAATACCCGCCGAGGAGGAGGCCGAGGAACCGGCTGAGCCGGTCGAGCCAATACCCGCCGAGGACCAGGAAGCAGAAACTGCTGAGCAAATAGAAGTCGACGAGGCAGTAGAAATGAGCGAGGAAGCACCCGTGCCTTCAGAATCTGAAGCCCCGGAACCGTCGGCATCGGCCCCGGAGGAGACGTCAGAAGAGCAGTCGGAGTAAACTCAGCCCAGAAAGCGTGGTGGCATTATGATAAACAATGTTGTGTTAGTAGGACGCTTGGGCAATGATCCCGAGATGCAGTACACCCCCAGTGGGACTGCCATTACCAAGTTTCGGCTGGCCGTGAGTCGTCCCCCGCGGCGAGATGCCCCTGAAGGCGCGGATGAGACCGACTGGCTGAATATCGTCACTTTCGGCAATGTGGCTGAGAATTGTGCTCAGTACCTGGACAAAGGATCGCTGGTGGGCATCGTGGGGCGGGTCCAGTCGCGTACCTGGCAGACCTCCGATGGTCAGCGACGGTATGCGGTAGAAATTAATGCCCGTAATGTGCAGTTCCTCGAAAGCCGCCGGGAGGCGGAACGCCGGCGCGGCGCGCAGCAACAGCCGGAGGCAACTCCTACTAAGCAGCCGCCGCCACCGGAGGAAGAGTTCGGAGCAATTCCTGAAGGTGAAGATGTCTTCGGAGATCAGTAGCGCCCGCCGTGAATGGCCAGGCACCTGTACGGCAGGCGCTGGATCAAGACCACTCTGATGGCGCAGGAAGGCGCGTGTCAACTGTCTATAGGTCTGGACGTGGGGGGTACGACCTTTGCCGGAGGCGTATTCGCCGCCGGTGAATTGCTCGCTGATGGTAGTTGGAGTACTCCCGCCGATAAAAATGCTCCGGCGGTGGTAAAGGCGCTGGCGGACAGTGTTCACCAATTATTGACGCGGGCCAATGCTGACATATCCGAAGTGCGCGGATTGGCGGTGGGTATGCCCGGCAATGTTGATCGCGCCACGGGACTGGTCAAGGACTGTCCGAATCTACCGGTGGTCAATGGGCTGAATATGGCTGAGGCCCTGCAGAACAGATTGGGGCAACTGTCCGTCTTTGTTGCTAATGATGCCTATTGTGCTACCTTAGGTGAGTTGCGCTACGGGGCGGGGCGTGAGGTAGAAAACTTGCTGATGCTGACTCTGGGGACGGGTATAGGCGGAGGGATCGCTCTGAATGACCAGGTGCTGCGCGGACCGCGACAGATGATGGGCGAGATTGGCCATATGATCATCGTCCCTGATGGCCCCAAGTGCGGCTGCGGCAACATCGGCTGTTTTGAGGCGGTCGCCGGCAAGCAAGCCGTAGTTGACCTGGCCCGCCGCTACCTGCAGTATGGCCGTGAGAGCCGGATAGACGACCTTACCGGCGGTGACCCTGCTGAGATAACTCCTCAAGTGGTGGCGCAGGCCGCTCGGCAGGGCGATGAAGTGGCCAGTGCCGTGATGAATCAGGTTGGCTACTATATCGGCCTGGCCCTGTGTAATGCTATTGTTATGTGTGACCCTGACATTATTGTGCTGGGAGGTGGGATCGCGGCGGCCGGTGAAGTGCTGTTTGCGCCAGTGCGACAAACTGTCAAGTATCGGAGCCCTTACACGGGATTTGATGTGAACAACATCGTCCCCGCCGCTCTGGGCAACAAGGCAGGCATCTACGGCGCGGCCGCAGTGGTAGAGGAGGGCCTGGCATAGTGGGCTAAGGACTGGCCAGGGATTGGAAGACTATATCTGGAGCAGCAAATTCCATAGTGACTAACCCAGCCCGAGTCGCTATCTCGGGCTAAGGGTATTTAGCAGTATTTACTGACTATGGCAGATTCGTTCGCAGAGCAACTACAAAGTAAGATTGTTGAGGCCGATGAGTTCGGCGCACTGCAGACGGCTCTCAGTGAGGGCGGCGCGGCCGTGTGCATTGAGGGGGCCAGCGGCGCGGGCAAGGCGGCCGTGCTGGCCGCGCTACTGGGGCCGCGAAAGGCGACAGCCCTGGTAATTACTTATGACGAGGACCAAGCCCAGCAGTTGGCGGGGGACCTGACCGCTTTCCTGGGAGCCACTGAGGATCATCTGGTGTTGCTGTATCCCTCCATTGCCTCGGCGCTGTATGACGGCGTACCACCCCAGCCCGAGGAGACGGCTGAACGCCTAAAGGTACTGGAGCGGCTGTGCGCGGGCCTGCCCACAGTGGTGGTGGCGTCGGCCAAGGCGGTACTGCACCTTACTATGCCCCAGTCAGCGCTCAAGCAGGCTCGGCGTGAGGTGCGGCGGGGCCAGCAGATTGACCGGGACGAATTGGCCGCGGCGCTGCTTGACTTGGGCTATGAGCGAGTGGACTTGGTGGATGATGTCGGTCAATTCTCCATCCGCGGCGGCATTGTGGACATATCTCCACCCACCAGCCGGCAGCCGGTTCGCCTGGAACTATTTGGTAATGAGGTTGAGCGGCTGAGGCTGTTTGATCCTGTTACCCAGAGGTCCGATGAACCGGTGCAGCGAGTGGGTATAGGTCCCGCCGGCGAGATATTGCTTACTGAGAAGGCAGTGCAACGAGCATTGCCGGCGATAAAGAGTAGTTTTGAGCGGGAGATTAAGCAGTTGCGCGACCAAGACAAAGTCCGGGAGGCCCAGCGGCTCAGCCAGCGGCGCGAAGAAGACCTGCGGCTGTTGGACCAACTGCGGCCCGCCCCTTCCTTGGCTCACTACTTGCCCTATATTTACAATGAGCCACAGTGCTTGTGTGATTACTTGCCCCCGGAGGCTTATTTGATCGTTGATGAGCCAGTCCGGCTCAAAGCCCACGCCGAGCAATTTGAAAGTGATGTCCACCAGGCCTACCACAGCGCCGTGAAACTGGGCAGCCATCTGCGTCTGCCGGCTACTGCTTGTATGAGTTTTGCCAAGTTGAAAGCCGCCTACTTCACTCACAATCGCCTCAATCATCCCGTAGTCTACTTGACGATGCTGCGCCGGGAGGTGCCCTGGGCACCGCAGGCGCGGGTCGTTTCGTTTAATACGCCGCCTGCTGATAGTTTCGGCGGCAAGTTTGAACTGTTAGTGGACGGATTAGGGCGGTGGCAACAGGATGGCAAATATCTGGTGATGGCCAGCGCCGATGCTCAGCGCACCGCCCAAGTACTGCGCTCGCGTAACCTATCTGACATTTGTGACCAGCGCGAGACCGTAAAGTTGCAGCCGGGTATTGTCAATATCCTGGACCTGGACATATCCAGCGGCTTTACCATTGCCTCGGCCGACCTCGTCGTGTTGAGCAGCCGGGAAATCTATGGCTGGCGCAAACTGCGACGGCCCCCCAAGCCTGTCTACAAACGCGGCTTTTCCTTGACCTCGCTGCGTGAACTGCACGAAGGCGATTACGTGGTGCATATCAACCACGGCATCGCTACCTATCAGGGCCTAAGCAAGCAGGAGGTCGGCGGAATGGAGCGAGACTACCTGGTCCTGGAGTACGCTGATAGTGACCGGCTATATGTTCCGGTGACCCAACTGGACCGGGTGCAGAAATACATTGGGGCCGAAGGGAAACGGCCCGCGGTAACTGTTCTGCGCAGTGGTCGCTGGAAACACACCAAGCGTCGGGCCCGGGCCTCTACGGCACTGTTGGCCCGCGAACTGATGAAATTATATGCCGGCCGTGAACAGGCCCAGGGGTATGCCTTCTCCAGCGATGGACCCTGGCTGACGGAACTGGAGAACGCGTTTCGGTATGAGGAGACGCCTGGCCAGTGGCAGGCTATCCAAGATGTCAAACGAGATATGGAACAATCAGTGCCGAGCGACCGGCTAATCTGCGGGGATGTGGGCTATGGCAAGACCGAAGTGGCGGTGCGGGCGGCCTTCAAAGCGGTGCTGGACGGCAAGCAGGTGGCAGTAATGGTACCCACTACCGTCCTGGCGCAGCAGCACTACAATACTTTCCGGCAGCGGCTATCGCGATATCCTTTGCAGATAGCGATGCTCAGTCGCTTCCGCAGTCGCCGCCAGCAACACCAGACTATCCGGGGGCTTAAGGAGGGCACAGTAGATATTGTCATCGGCACCCATCGGCTGTTGGGATCGGATATTGATTTCAAGGACTTGGGGCTGGTGGTCATTGATGAGGAACAGCGCTTTGGCGTGCGGCAGAAAGAATACCTGAAGAAATTGCGCCAGACAGTAGACATCATCACGTTGACCGCCACACCTATTCCCCGCACGCTGAATATGGGTCTCTCAGGCATTCGCGACGTATCACTAATAGATGACCCGCCCCAGGGCCGTATGCCCATCCGCACCTTTGTCCGTGAGCGCGATGACGAGTTGATTCGCGAAGCCATCAGCCGGGAATTGCAGCGCGGCGGCCAGGTGTACTTTGTCCACAATCGGGTAAAATCAATTACCCATATTGCCGCCGCTCTGCAGCGACTGGTTCCTGATGCCCAGGTGGGGGTAGCCCACGGCCAATTGCCCGAAGACGACCTGGAAGAGGTGATGCTGGCCTTCTACGCCGAAGAGTTTGATGTGCTGGTCTGTACTACCATTATTGAGAATGGCTTGGATGTACCTAACGTTAATACTATAATAATAGATGATGCTGATAGGTTAGGGCTGGCCCAACTCTATCAGTTGCGCGGGCGGGTCGGCCGCTCCAATCGCCAGGCCTATGCCTACCTGCTATACAAGTACCCCGAGCGAATGACGGTGGAGGCCGAGCAGCGTCTGAAGGCCATTGAAGAGTTCAGCGAGTTGGGCAGTGGCTTCAAATTGGCGCTCAGGGACCTGGAGATCAGAGGAGCCGGTGACATCCTGGGCCGCGAGCAGAGCGGGCAAATGTCAGCGGTAGGACTGGATTTGTACTGCCGGATGTTAGCCGATGCAGTCAAGATACTGAAAGGAGAGAAAGCCCCTGGTGTAGAGGGCCAACCGGCGGTGGACCTGCCTGTGGAGGCGGTTATCCCCGCGGCGTATGTGCCCAGCGAAAACCAGCGAATTGCCCTATACCGCCAGTTGGCGGCGGTGGGCAGTGATGAGGAGATTGACGACTTAGTGGCCGAGATGGCGGACCGCTACGGACAGTTGCCGCCAGCGGTGGCCAACCTGGTGGCGATTGCCCGGCTGAAACTGGAGTGCTCGGCGGCGGGAGTGGCCGATGTCTCGGCGGAGGGGGGCCGAATTATCATCCGGCTCAGCGCTGAGGCGCGCCTGGCGGCCCGTGAGTTACAAATCTTGCGCGGTCTGTATCAGCCCACTCGCCTCCAGGCCCGCCGGGGGGCCCGATCCAGAATACCGCAAACTACCTTTGGCCCGCAGCAGATTACCTTTGCCTATCGGGGCCAGGGCAGCGATTTCGCTTTGACCGTCGTCCAGGAATTGGTCGGACGACTGCTGGACCGGGTCCGGCAGCAGCCCGAGGTAGCCGTCAACCAGCCGACCCTATCGTCATAAGCGCGTAGGCGGGGTTCTCCAACCCTGCGTGGCATTATGTATCGCAGGTTAGAGAACCTGCGCTACGCGATGTTGGGAGGGCGTAATAGTAGCAAATGTCCAATCAGACTACTCACAACCAGCAACCGGCGGCCGTCGGAGTCTGCTTCCGCCGGGCGGGTCGTGTGTACTATTTCCGACCCGGTGGGCTAGAGATAGAGCCCGGCGAATTCGTTGTGGTTGAGACTGAAAAAGGTCTTGACATCGGCCAGGTGGTTTATGTCAAAGAAAAACCCGACAAAAACCAACCGCTACCCACCAGGTCATTGGTGCGAAAGGCGGCTCGCGCCGATGTCCGCCGGGAACTTCGCCTCCAGGACAAAGAGCAAAAAGCCTTTGAGATATGTGCTCAAGAAATCGCCGCACACCACCTGGACATGGACCTGGTGGAGGCTGATTACACTTTTGACAGCAAGCAACTTACCTTCTTATTCACCGCTGAGGAGCGAGTGGACTTTCGCGAACTGGTGAAGGACCTGGCGGAGACCTTTCACTGCCGCATTGAGCTGCGCCAGATTGGGGTGCGTGATGCTACCAAGTTGCACGGCGGAGTAGGGCCCTGTGGCCGACCGTTGTGCTGCACGACTTTTATGCGTGACTTTGAGTCGGTAGGCATCCATTTGGCTAAAGACCAGGACCTATCCTTGAATCCCGAGAATATCAGCGGGATGTGCGGTCGGCTGATGTGTTGCCTGCGTTTTGAACACGACCGATATGTTGAACTTGACGAAAAATTGCCGGATAAAGGCACGCAGATAATGACTGAGCACGGACCGGGGAAGGTAATCCAACGATTGCTGCTGAAGGAGAAGTTAAAAGTTAGGTTGGAGGACGGCAAAGAAATAGAGATAGCCGCCGATGAGGTTAGCCAACCCCAGGAGGAACTGTCACAGCAGACGAAGAATCATTGAGCCAGTAAGATAAGGTCGCAGTTAATGAATAATAACTTATCGCGGAGGCGAGGTCCTCCAACCTCGCCCTACGGGGGGACGAATGAGTTTCGTTGGTAGGATACAGGCAAATGGCACAAGTCAATTCTGCAACTGACAAATTCTATATTACCACTCCGATATACTATGTTAATGACCGACCCCACATCGGCCATTCCTATACCACTATCGCTGCCGACTGTTTAGCCCGCTACCACCGTCTGCAGGGTCAGCAAGTACTGTTCAGTACCGGTACCGACGAACACGGCCAGAAGGTAGCACGGTCCGCCGCCCAGCAGGGCGTAGCCCCCCAGGAATTTGCCGACGAGGTGGTAGAGGCGTTCAAGTTGATGTGGAAGCGACTGCATATTGAATACGATCGCTTTATCCGAACTACTGAGCCTGACCATGTGGTGGCAGCGCAAAGTGTTTTCCAACGATTGGTTGACAGTGGCGATGTTTATCTCGGCCAGTATCAAGGTTGGTATTGCGTGCCCTGCGAAACCTATTTGCGGGAGAGTGACTTGGAGGCGGCAGTCTGCCCCCAATGTGGTCGCCCGGTAGAGCAGGTGGCCGAGCCTGCTTATTTCTTCCGCACCTCGAAGTATGCCGACCGCCTTCAGCAGTACATTGAAGAACATCCTGAATTCATAATGCCTACATCTCGGCGCAACGAAGTATTAGCCTTCATTGAGGCGGGCATGCACGATGCCTGTGTCAGCCGCAGCCGCACTGAATGGGACATACCCGTCCCGGTCGATTATAGCCAGTCCATTTATGTATGGTTGGACGCTTTAGTCAACTATCTGACTGTCGCCGGCTACCCTGATGACCAACAGACCTTTCAGACCTGGTGGCCACCGCGGGTGCAGTTGATTGGCAAGGACATTCTCACTCGTTTTCACGCCACCCTCTGGCCAGCGGTGCTTATGGCCCTCCAAGTGCCTCTGCCTGGGACCATATTCGCCCACGGTTGGTGGATTACTGAGGAAGGAGATAAAATCAGTAAGTCCAAGGGCAATGTGCTGGACCCCTACAACATAGCCCGGCAGTTGGTGGATATCTCTAACGCTACCACTGCGGTAGCCGTAGACAGTATCCGGTACTTCCTGCTGCGCGAGGTCACTTTTGGCCTGGATGGCTCGTTCTCCTGGGCGGCGTTGCTAACTCGTTTTAACGCCGACTTAGCTAACGATCTGGGCAATCTACTCAACCGCACTCTACCTTTGGTGGAGCGATATCTGGACAGCAAGGTGCCCCAGCCGGGGCCGGGGGCCGGTGAGTTGGCTGACCAGATTGATAAAGCGCGCACCACAGTGCAGCAGGCCATGGCCGCGGTTAGTTTCCGTGCGGCATTGGAGGCTATTTGGCAACTTATTGCCGCAGCCAACAAATTCATAGATGAGCGTGCTCCGTGGAATCTATACAAGCACGCCAAACTGGTGGAATTAGAGGCAGTCTTGTACGATGTGCTGGATTGCATCCGAGTGATTGCCATCATGATCCAGCCATTTATGCCGGCTATTGCCGACGAAATCTGGCGACAATTAGGTCTGGAGACAACGGGAACCCAGCAAACCTGGGCGACCTGTCAGGCCCTACAACTGCCTCCGGGGATATACATTCAGCCCGGCGCGCCGATCTTTCCCCGCGTGGACATTGAGCGCAGTCTCAAACGCCTTCAGGGCCAGGTTGAAGCGGGTGAGGAAACACAGCCAAGCGCCCAACCGCCGCCAGTCACGATAACTATGGACCAATTCGGTAAGATGGAGTTGAAAGTAGGAACCGTAGTAGAGGCTCATCGGGTGCGGGGGGCCGATAAACTGCTGCGGCTGCTGGTAGACATAGGTGAAGACCAGCCGCGTCAAATAGTTGCTGGGCTTGCCGAGCAGATCAATCCCCGTGAGTTGCTGAGTCAGCAGGTGATAGTGGTGGCCAACTTGGAGCCGGCTACGATTCACGGTGTCCAGTCTCAAGGCATGATTCTGGCTGTGGGTGACAAAGAACCTATTGCCCTGGTCACTATTGACCGGGAATGTCCCCCGGGCAGCACGGTGCGCTAAATTGGATAGTACGAAGGACTGGTGGCAACACAAAACAAATTAGCCCATACTGGATAACGCCAACAGCGTGATTATCATATGACAGCCAATAATTGAATGCCTTGCACTCATATGACTTGAAGGGAGTACCATAACCTTGAAACGAGCGAAACCGGCCGCAATAGTCATGTCACTCATCGCATTGGCTCTGTCGGTAGTCGGTATAACCATCCTGGTGTACATTACTGGCACCGACGGTATCGCTGTCCATTTCTACTATCTGCCCATTATCTACGCCGGGATGGTCTTTGGCGACTATGGAGCTATTCTGGTGACCATGCTCGCGGCGGTGGCCTGCAGCTCCTGGATGCCTGCATCTATCGGCCCCGAGGGGCCTGTACCTCAACCTTTGCGCGATGTCCTTCTGCGCGGCGGCATGTTCTTTGTTGTGGGCATCCTGTCTTCCAGGATTTCCACCGAACTGAAGCGCCGAGCGACCGAGGCGCAGACCCTCTATGATGTCGCCCGCAGCGTGACTTCTACCCTCCGTCTGCGCCAAGTTCTGGACCTTATCACCGAGCATGCAAGGAGCGTGATGAACGCCAAGGCCAGTAG
>JALGUR010000069.1 GCA_029820565.1 Candidatus Zipacnadia bacterium | reverse complement strand
CCCCAACGAATACTGGGGCGACCACAATATGCCAGACGTTTGCAGTAGGATTTAAGGGCAAAGCATGTATTCTCGGGCATCGAACTTCGTCGTTGTGTCGTCCCGCGCTATCCCCGAAGAGCCCTATCGTCGTGAAATGTTGCATGTAGTCAGGGCCTGGACTTGTTGACCGTTCGGCTGACGGGCGCGCACGCGTATGAGATACAGCCCATTGGGTACGGGGGCGCCGTGGTCATTGTGCATATCCCAACGCAGCGTATGCATACCGGCGGGTAGCACCTTTTCGTAAGCCAGATCGGCGACACACCGACCAGAGATATTCAGGACCTCGGCATCTACTGATGCGTCAGTGGACAGAGCAAAGGTGAGGGCAGCACCACCTGGTTGTACGGCAGCACTTAGACTGGTCACCGTCAGTGCCTGAGATTGCCGGGAATCACACTGTATCTCAAACACTCTGGGTATGGTGGTGCTGCCCTCACGGGTGAATTTGTAGCGTAACTGAGTGCGCATATATATACTGCGGCCCGTGGCCAAATCGTGAAGCATCGGCCGGACATCCTTGGGTAGGCGCGAGAGGTCAGGCCAGCTCAGAACTACTTCCTGGCTGCCGGGTGCTACCACCTGCACACGCCACGGTGTATCGCTCGTCAGCTCCGAGGGACTGCGGGTTTCGCGTTGCCACTGGCTGGGGCCGGGATTGGCGGTGTTGTCTTGGTTTACGAACCACACCCTCACCCGCCCGCCGGGTGGCGGCGGTGCCTTCGGGACGTCCAATAGGACTCCATCGAAGGCAACGCTAGCCCCCTCGGCGAGGGCAGCAGTGGCCAGGTCAGAGCTTTCTGGTGTCTCTACTCGGATCTGGAACAACACATCTTCCTTGTTACCCACTCTGGAGGGCTGGACCTGTCCGGCAAGTTGGTCTGGGCTTGCCGAAGGCGGCGGCTGTATGAGCGTACAAGGCTGCTCGCAATACACCACACCTCCGCTCCATGGTTCTAAGCCGCCACCATCCATTAACCATGCCTCATATTCTTGCTGGTCGCTATTCCAGGTGAAGATAATCGGCCATATCCAGTCGTTTCCTACTGCCTCTATTAAGGAAACTCGAGTTCCGGCGCTTTCCAGTTCCAGGCTACTAAACGGAACTGTGTCGGGGAATGCTGCACCGATGAAATTCCAGCCAGTGTTGAGTTGCACGGCAACCTCGCTGGTCGGCTCGGCTCCCACCAGATCCACTGCATCACCAGCCTGCTCGCAATAGGCGAACACAGACCGTCCCATCTCTATGTTCTGTGGCTTCGCGATATAGCGGGCGGGCGGGTCGTCGGCGCTATTGTGCCACTGCCAAACCAATGGCCAGAGTTCTTCGAGCACCGTGTTAGTACTAGACGCCACCGGTTGCAGCGGGATGCTTATCAAGTTCCACTTGGCAGGCAACGAAGGACTAGCCTGCTTTTCCTGAAGGGCGGCAAAGTCAATCCCGCTCTGGTCAGGACCAACTGTGACTTGCGACTGGCCGAGTGCGGTAAAAGTATACTCATCTTTGGTAGGCGTGACCGTGTACGTGCCCGCCACCACGCCAGTAATTGTGTACGTGCCATCAGCGTCAGTAGTGCCGGACTGACCGCCTGCCGAAACCGTTACCCCTTCCAGCGGCGAGCCGATAGCATTGGTGACAGAGCCGGAAATACTATAAGTTATTGGCGTGCCAGTGAAGTCTATATGCGTTTGATCCGGACCTACGGTCACTGACTGGCTTTCCGGAGTGAACGTATACTCTTCCTTGATAGGCTCGATAGTGTAAGTCCCAGCGACGAGTCCGGAGATAACATACGTACCGTCGTCATCAATAGCGGTATCGTATGTGCCGTCCGAGACGCAGACTCCGGATATTGGCTGGCCCTGCGAGTCCAGGATAGTACCAGAAATTGAATAGGTGATCACTGTGCCGGTGAAGTCTATGCCGCTTTTATCGGGACCGACTGTGACTGACCGGTTCTCAGGATCAAAAGCACATTCATCCCTGCTTGGGGTTACCGTGTAGGTATCGGCGACCAATCCAGTTATGCTATATTGGCCTTGACTATCGGTACTGGCTGACCGGTCACCTGCGGATATTGTCACACCACTCAGGGGCTGGTCAGCGCTGTCGGTAACCGTCCCCGAGATAGAGTAAGTAACGACCGTGGCCGTGAAATCTACGCCGCTCTTATCCGGCCCCACCGTGACCGACCGATTCTCCGGGTCAAAGGTATATTCGCCCCTACTCGGTGTTACAGTGTAGGTCCCAGCCACCAGGCCAGTAATAGCATACTGGCCCTCGCTATCGGTGGTGGCAGATTGCTCGCCTGCAGCGACTGTCACATCGGCTAGAGGCTGGTCGGCGCTATCCCGCACTGTCCCAGAGATGGCATAGGTAATCACCGTGCCAGTAAAGTCGATACCGTCCTCATCAGGTCCTACTGTGACCGATTGATTCTCAGGGTCAAAAGTATATTCGTCCTTGCTGGCGATAACAGTATAAGTACCTTCAGCTAACTCGGTGATACTATATGTGCCTTCGCTATCAGTAGTCGCTGAGAAGTCACCAGTAGACACAGTCACTGCGGGCAGCGGCTGCCCTGCACTATCCAACACAGTGCCCGAGATACTGTAGGCTTGGGGTGGTGGCGGTGGCGGGTAGGCAGTAAAATCAACTCCAGTCTGGCTTCCCGTGTCAGCGTCTACGGTTGCATTTTGACTCTCTGGTGAAAAGACCCAGCCAGTTTTAGACGGGGTAACTTCGTAGGTTCCCGCCAGCAAAGCAGAGATAGTGTATTCGCCGCTATCGTCGGTCGTAACGGAATTGTCTCCGGCCGTCACGGTGACATCAGCAACAGGATTGCTGTCACTGTCCAGTATCGTACCAGAGATAGAGTAGGTGGCAATTATCGTTACCTGTGCAGTCCCGGGCTCACTATCGTCCTGGCCGTCTGTAGCAACGACCTCGCAGCGCCAAACCTCGCCGCCCAAGGTCCGGCTGGCCGGCACCGTGGCGTCAGTTAAGTCGTCCTGGAGTACGTCGTCACAATACCACTGGTACTGATATGAGACGTCGTCGCTCTCGTCAATATCAGTGCTCCCCTCAGCGCTAGCTTGCAGTTCTTCTTGGTCGGTGGGCGACTCGAGCGATATGGTTACAGTCGGCGTAGTCGGCGGCGAGTTGTTCACCTGAGGCGCAGACACAGGCGTGTCTGGGTAGGAGGTCTGAGCACCGGGCTCATCGGCCGCCGAGAAGTAATAGGTGTATGCAGCCCCCTTGGGCAGTGTCAGCGT
Source organism: Candidatus Zipacnadia bacterium (assembly GCA_029820565.1). GTDB lineage: Bacteria > Armatimonadota > Zipacnadia > Zipacnadales > Zipacnadaceae > JALGTV01. The sequence continues at coordinate 20,096 of JALGUR010000069.1, read as the reverse complement.
TTTGGCAAAGACTACGCCAGCGGACCAGTCAGTGCCTCCTTGTGACGTCATTTGGTAGGGACTGTCAGCCAGTTCCGTGCCGTCGTCAAGTATATGTAGATAGACTCCATCTGGTGCATCGCCGTCAGGGTCAGAGTACTCAATCTTCCACGTGAAATCAGTACCAGCAGTACCTATTTCGGGCTCCAGGCCATCTGACTCATAGCCAGTCTCCCCCGCCCAGGCCAGCAGCGGCGCCTGATCTGCCCCGCCAGCCCCAATGTACTCATAAGCTCCAATGTCTATGGCATCCCCGTAAGGCCTAGGGTTGCCATCAAAGTCATCCGAGGGTACGCCAAGCTCGTAGACACCCGCATCAATAACCGGAGAATCCGGGGACAAGTGGAAATCATTATTCACGGCATCGATAAATTGGGGATCGGCCCAGAGCGAATTAGCATCGGTGCCGAAATGCGCTCTAAAGTCCGCAAGGTCCACGGTGACACGTCCATCCGTCTTTATAGTAGCACCATATACAAACTTTTGGACCTCATCTTCTCTCCAGTACAGGTTATTATCACAGATAAACCCGACCTCTGAACCCCCAGCTACATATAAAGTTCCTCGTGCCCTATCGCCAACGGTGATGATGATATTATTCTTGATGGTAACATTCACGGAGGGATGCCGTTGGCCACTGCCATCGTCACCGTTTCCAAAGACTGAAATCCCATACTGGCCCTCAGCATTGTAGATAGTGTTGTTATATGCCGCACAATTCCGGGCCTCCCAGAAATATATGCCACCGGCGGCATTGTTTATAATCAGGTTGTTGTAGACCAGTGTATCCTCGCACTCCCATTCTCCCTTCTTATAGGAAAGTGTGCTCCAGCCCCCTACCGAGATTAAGCAAGAGGGCCAATCAACATGGCCTCCTAAGGGACTCGCCTGGCTGAAGATATTGTGATGTACAATATTGCCGTGGCTCCCCCCCTTCATGACCATGGCGTTTGCGTTCTCTATGAAGTAGTTGTGGTGAATATCGGTATAGCTTCCAAAGCAGTCTATGCAGTTATGCGTGGAGTTGAAGAAAGTACATCCAGTCACCGTAACGTGCCCGGCACTACTCAGTATTTTTACTGCATCGTTGGCGTTGTCATGAAGGACACAGTTTGCTATCGTGACGTATTTGCCTGTTACTGTAATGCCATAATGAGGCGACCCAGTGACTTCGAAGCCGGAGAACACAACATGCTGGCCTTTCAGCCAGATAGGGTCACCGCTCGCCAGACTACTATAGTCAAGGATAACTTCCTCACCTGGATAGGCTGTAAGGATGATCGGCTCATCAGCTGTACCGGCAGCATAGCTTTCTACGTCAAACCAATGAGCTGTAGTGTATGTACCTGCACGGAAATACAGTGTATCGCCAGCTCCTAGTTCATCGACGGCTGTGTCGATGGTTTTCCACGGCTGGTCAATAGTCCCCGGATTGCTATCATCACCATCAGGAGCAACGTAGTATGTGGCGGCATTTGCAGGAACTATGGAGAGAAGGAAGCACGCAGTTGCTAAGACAAAGAGTAGCAAGGACTTGTCGCTTCGGCGTGGGAGGGTTTTGGTCATTTGTCTTATTCATCTCCTTGCGAGACTCTTACCACTGTGTGTTCGGTAACATATCGGTTCCCCCCATGTTCTGTGATCATATCGGATGACGCCGCGGAGTTCTTTAACTGCCCCCAAATCCTGCAATATTTATTCCACACACCTTATTGAGGCCAAACTTTAATATTTGTACGTCAGGATGCTCGACCGAGTGTATTATACCCGTCCTTGAGCTACCTAAACATTGGCTCGGGATATACCCAGGAAAACCTCAACGCCCTTGGCAGGCCTGGATGTACTGGACGGGTCCACGCAGGGATTGAGTAGGAGAATAATGTGAGGCCCGGACGAGGTCGTTACTGCAGGACCGCAATAGCTTGGTCAGATGATAAAAGTTAGCTTCAAATCCCCAAAGGTAAATCGATAACCTTAGGGGAAGAGTCTTTATAACTTTTACCTTAAGGTAGTCGGGCGGGGTGCGGAGAATATTCTTTGAGGGCTAAGGTCTTTCTAATCGTTCGGGACTGGTTCATCTGTCTGCTTTAGCCAACCTATCTGTAGATTGGGCGCAGCTCCTATCAATGATAGGCCCCCAACGATGGCTAACATGAGGACCCAGGGCACCACAGGTACACGATAGCGAGGAATAGCCCAAGTTGCAGCGTGAACCAGAGTGTTACATACGACTAGCAACGCGCTAATTTGTACTAGAGCCGAATGCTTCCAATAAACGAGCGCTCCAATCACGGCTATTGCTAATAGCAGCCAATACATAGCGAAAAAGATGATGGAAGGAGGCGGAGTAGGCCACAGATTCCACATATACATTACGCGGCTTACGCATAATTCCAAATATCTCAGCGGCTGGGCTAGGACAAATTGGAGAAACTTGACTGTGCCCCTCTCGTGCTTGGCGAGTGGTGGCAGTTCAGTTTCTTGAGATTGCCCCTCTATGGTTCTCCTCCGGCTATCAAATCCTTGGCCAAATCCCCGATAGCCAACTTCCATTTTAGGTGGATCTTCCCAAATAGTTTTCGCAGAAGGATTATTGTTCCCCCACACTATACTCCCGGCTTTCGTAGTTAGTGGCGTCGCTGCACCCTGAACCATGTAATTGTGTACCGTGTAGGGAGCTAGAGTCAAAGGGACAATCAAAAGATACGCACATAGGTTGCGGACGACAGGATAAGATTTCTGTGACCACTGAAATCCCAGCCAGGCGCCACCAAACAAAACGAAGGGAAGTATAGTTTGGCGGCAAAGCGTAGCGATACCAATGGATAAACCGGCGATAATAGCTGGCCAAATACTTTCTCGCCGGGCCGCCCAAAGATGGATAAGGACGACAAGAGCCACTAGAAGGACCATCAGTGTTTCGCTATAAACCCGAGTACTCCATTTCAGTAACTGCGGCTCTGCGGCTGTACCCAGCATTCCCAACAGACCCACTGCAGGGCCAAGATAACGTCTGCCCACTAGACCGACCACCGTACAGGTTCCTACGCCCAACACAACGTGAGCGAGACCTACCGTCAGTGCTGACCTCCCGAAGACAGCATATAACAGCGCCAGCAACAACGGGTATAATGGGGCACGAGCAGCTTTGTACTGGTTATGCTCGCCATAAACCAAGCCACGGCCCGCTAGCAAATTACGAGCCATCTGGTCATAGTTGGCGGCGTCACCTTCGGTGAAGCTAAGTCGGGGAGAGACGTAAGTATACCGGCGATGGTCGCTCTGCTGGGATGAGGTTGGCTGTCCCAGAAGGATGATTCCCAAGCGCAGCCCAATGCTGAAGAGCAGGCAAATAGCAAAAAGTGCTGACCAATGTCGATTAATCCAATTGTGAATCGTCCAAACGTATTTGTCTGTCTTCATATATGAAACCTCCTGTGCCTCCGTCTGCGTGCCTAGAAAAGCAAGCTTGCTCTCTAATCTACTATATATGCGCTAAGTACATCACCCTACAGCTCACAGGTCAATTCTTCACAGAGCCGCTTATGCGAGGAAGAATTCTAGCCGTGATACGTTCGCCGGCGAGGCATTTGCCACCTTATCGCCGGCAGAGCTACCTGGGCCACAGCAGCTGATACACCGCGGATTGCCTGCTACCTTTTATGAACGTTCAAACCCTCTCTGTCAATGTCATAGGGGATATGTTGAGCGCCCAGGGCTTCCAAGGCAGCGATGACGGCTTGCTCCATACCTGGCCTGCAGAACATTGTCATACAGCCGCCACCGCCCGCGCCGCAGATGCGACCGGCCAATGCGCCATTGTCCTTGCCTGCCGCCATTAGAGCATCAATCCGGGGAGTAGTAACTCCATCGGCCAGGCGCTTGCGGTTCTCCCATTCCTCGTTTAGCAATTCAGCAAAGCGATCCAAGTCACCGTCTAAGAAGGCCTGGCGCATCTGGATGCTCGTCTGCTTGATAGCCTTCATATTATTGACAGTAGTCCCCAGGTCATCAATATACATCTTCAGCATATTCCAGTTGCTCGTGCCCGAGAAACGGCTTTCACCGGTGAAGAATAATAGAAGCCGTTGCTCCAGTTCGTTTAGCAGAGCACCGTTGCCTGCCAGACCCTCGACTTGGTCACCGTCAACGCCGAACCAGATAGCATTCAGACCACCCAGGAGAGCTGGATAGTAGTCTTGTTTACCTGTGGGGATGCGCAGATGCTGGGCCTCAAGGTTGGCTCCATAGTGGACCAAGCGAGCATCTGTGATCTCAGAACCATTGAGCTCCCGTAGCGCTCCGCTGAGGGCGATCAGCAGAGATGAAGAGGCTCCCAGTCCAGAGCCCCTGGGTGCATCGCTACGCGTGTACACATTAAGGCCCACTCGAGGCTGATAGAACTTCAGAATTCTGACTAATAGGTCCAGGTCGCCATTTGGTGGCAAGGCCGCCAAACTGGGCGCCGTCACCGGTGCCCCTGTGTCCTCGGAGACGATACGTACTCGTTGGTCGTGGCGGGTCTCCAGACGCACATACGTGTACACCGATGTCGCCAGGTTGACGGTAATGCCGCCTTCTTCGAATAGGTATAATGGATAAATATCAAGCGTCCCGCCCGCGAGGTCAATACGCGACGGCGCTCGAGCTTCTATGATCATTTTCACTCACTCCTCATAAATGGCGGCCTCCGGACTTACTACGAAACCGTCGGCCGCATTTGGTGAGCACCGTAGTAGCCGTTCTCCAATACGCCCCCGCCCGAGGTCCCTACCTTGCCGTTTAATCATATCGGTGCTCACGATCCCCCTCGTTCCACAGCTTGTGGAATTGGCTTAGTCTCCTCGCCAGGTCGCCGCGCAGAAAGAGTCACTCTTGCCGGCTCACACGTTGGAGTAGGCAACAACCGCTTACATACCTGTATCTTTTCTTTAGCCCAGTTGCTCGCAGCGTCGGATAGAGTATCCATGCCATACTTAGGCAGAAAATAAAAGCGCTTATAGATCGTCCCCAGTAGGTCGTTGCCAATACAATGGCCCTGGTGGGGGTAGAGTATACAAGCAGGGTCGCTGTGCAAACCGAATAGGAGTAGGTCCTTGGTCGTGTCCTCCATATGTGCGACCGGATGTCTGAAGTCAATATCGTATTCCTGATAGAACTGGCGACGAAGCTCCAGCATCCCTGCATGGCCTTGGCTGAGTTGAAACTCCACTCGTAAGTCTGCCCCATCTACTACTACCCCGATGTCATTAGCGCAAGCATATTCTATGGTGTGAGCGTCGAAAGACAACTTGCAGGCCAAGCACGGCCAGCCTACTGGAAGAGTTCCGTACTTCAGCAGATCTCCGATATAGTTACCAAATATGATCTGGTTCAATACCTGCGTCGTGTCCAAGTACCTGTGAATTACTGTATCGCTCCCCAATATCTGCTGCAACTTGACTGCATTGACTTCGCTCTTCTCTTTGGCCCGGATGAAGGCGTGGTGAAAGGTCAATAGGTGGACCTTTTCAAAATGTTGACCCGCTATGATGGCAGCCATCGTTGAGTCTGCGCCGCCCGAGTATTGCACCGCCACTTCCGTCACGTCCGGCCTAACGTCCTCAAATGCAGCCTGTACGTCAAAACTGTTTAGTTGCCCCTGCTGATCTCGGTCAATGCCTAAATGAGCAGCAGCTTCAGCCGGCACAATACCTTCCGCTTCTGCCTGTCGTAGTACTTGACAGAACTTCTCTTTCTGCCGTCGATTCCTCACCGGTCCTGAAGCGTGTTCCTGTTTGTATGCATCTTGTTGATCATATAGCGAGGGTTTCAGTCGCAGACCGATTTCCGCTACAGATCGCAGAAATCGGACCCAGAGGCAGCGAAGCCTCAGTGTACATGCCAGTAGCGTGAGCATGCCGACTATCAGAGCTGAAGCAGAAGCGATTTTATTGACTACGGACTTTAGCATATCTAAGATGGGATTGTGATCTACTCCTATCTACCGCTGCTGCATACGCGTAGAAGCGGGACTTGCTGTTGACTCCTTAACTGAACTACCCTGTGTAGTGCTACCGACTAGTCGGTGGTACACTTTCTGGAACTCGTCAGTGGCCCTCTCCCAGTTGTGCTCGCGACGGACGTAATTTCGGGCTATGCCGTATTGAACTGCGACTAACTCTGGATTATCCAGCAACATGGCCAATTTATTGCGAAGACCATCTACATTGCCTACCCCGAAGGTATACCCGCATTCGCCTAAGGCTTCCCGGTTGCCAGGAATGTCACTGGCTAATACGCAGCGACCGTAGCTCAGCGCCTCAAGCACGGCCACCGATATGCCTTCCAGCGTCGAAGGCTGCACATACAGATATGCATTGGAGAAAAGCTCAGCCAGCGTGCGGCCCTGAAGATAACCAGTGAATACCACACCGTCGGTCGCTCGTCTCTTCAGATCGTATACATAGGAATCCGGGAAGTTACTATCTCCAACTATCACCAGTTTTTTCTCAGTATCAAGGGCCTCATAGGCTGACAGGAGGTATTCTAGCCCTTTTTCCGCGGTAAGCCGGCCTACAAAAAGTATGTAGTCGTGTGTATCCAGATTCCATCTACGCTTAATCTCTTGCGGTGGCTGGATTTCGGACAACTCGACTCCGGTGGGTATGTAAGTCGTCTCTCGTCCGAACTTCTCGCGGTAGAATTGCTGGAGGCCTTTAGAAACTACTGTGAGTTCGTGGGCAAAACGTAGTGGTACACTCGCTGCCAACCTCATCGCAGCCGTAGCCAAGGGTCCCCATTTATTCCCCTGCCAGTCCAGACCATGAATTGTCACTACTATGGGCCGATTGGGCCGCAATCGTAGCAGGGGCGCTACGATGGCAGGTGCAGAACCGTGAATATGGATGATATCGTAATCTTGGCGCAGTGAGTCCAACGCCGAAGTGAAAGTATGGGTGAGGGCATCCAGGTATTTACCACGAAGTCCTGGGCTGAGTTTGCGTGTGATCCCCTGGTAAGGTGGAATCTCAGAGTGGTCTACGTCGTAGTCGAGGTACTGGCGGCGGCAGTAAACCGTCACTTCATGACCGCGGCTGACCAGGCGTGAACCAAGCTCTTCCACATAAGTGCATATCCCTCCGGGGCAAGGCACTGCTTTTACGCCCAACATAGCAATCTTCATCGCTGATCCTCCCCAGGTCCAGTAGATGAAGAGGACGGCCGGCTGTCCACGAGTTCTCTAATGTATGCACAGAGAGCACTTCCTTCGTCCGGATCTGCCAAAGCCATAGTAATGAACGCCTTGGCATATTCATAGAAGTTGCCCACGTCATAGCGAATCTCCTCAGGGGCTAACTTCATCGCCCAAATCTCATGACCGTCTTGCAGCATCAGGCGCATGGCGTCGGTCAATTGGACCTCATTTGAGGCGTCCCGGGGCGTATGGGCGAGGTATGAAAAGACCTGGGGAGAGAATATGTAGCGGGCCGTCACCGCCAGGTTACTGGGCGCTGCATCTCGTGAGGGCTTTTCCACTATATCAGATATTCTAAATACCTGGCCTTCCCCGTTGCTCGGATTTACTACTCCGTAAGATCCCACCAACTCGATAGGAACCTCTCGGACAGCCACGACTCCGGCAGGTTCCTTTTTGGCAAAGACCTCAGCCATCCGGCTCAGAAGGTCCGCGCAGTGGCTTTGGTTGGCAATTACCGCGTCGCCCAAGGCTATTGCGAAAGGTTCATCGCCAACGAACGTCTTGGCATGAGTGATAGCATCCCCCAGACCATCCGGGTGGCTTTGGCGGACGAAGAAAATGTCAATATCTTCCCTCCCCAGAATGCCCGGAAACAAATGTGCGTTTTCCGCGCTATCCTGCCCATTGCCTGCTGCCATGTCAAAGTGGTCTTCAATGGCTCTTTTGTGGTAGCCAGTGATAAGTAGTATCTGGTGTAGTCCGTTGGAGACCGCCTCTTCAGCCACAAGCTGAATAGCAGGTTTACGGCCTAACGGGAGCATTTCTTTGGGCTGAGATTTGGTTATGGGGTATAATCTGGTCCCCAGGCCAGCCGCTGGTATGACTACTTTGCGGATTCTCATAATTTCCTACCTCCTCCCCCCCGCTTAATCTGCGAAATGGCTTTGTCATACGTGGCAAGTGCAATCTTTCTAACTGTTGCTTCCAGACTTCGAGCCTGTGGATCCGTCGCAACTGGCCTACGCCGGCCGTGACAGGAGTACAAAACCACTCCGGTCTGGATTCCCGGAAGCATTAATGTCAAGGGTCCTGAAGAGACATTCAACCACCATCTGTTCTTCCCCCGCCGTTGTAGTTTATCAATATGATTACTCAGGACTGATCGGGTGCTCAGGATTACTTCGCGACCAGGACATACGTTGATGCCTGCGATGAAGACTTGGTCTGAGTCTCGTATAGCCAACCAATAAACAGGATGAAACCGAGCACCGCTGCCAGGTAGACGATGACGTCCGAGAAGCCGTGTACCATAGCCCCCAGGGCTAACTCTGGACCAAAATACTCGCCCAGCAATAGCACCACCGTGAGTCGCACAACATTCGCCAATAATACAACAGGCGGAATAATAGCCACAGACAGAACCTTACGGTATTTGTGGAGTTGCGACAGTTCGACCAGTACAACTCCGGTAAGTAGCAAGGCTACCAGAGAATGCATACCGCTACATTCCTCAGCTACCACGAAATTGAAGCCGTGCAGATCCAGATTGATGCCCTGCTGCACTACCTGCAGGCCTATCAGAGGCGCTACCTTTCCTGTCATAATGGCAGAAATCTTCTGCATAGGCATGGCGACCATGCCGATAGCATGTTCGGGAAAGGGCACTGCGAAGATCAGCAAGGCAATAGGGACAGCCGCAACCTTCAGCGGCCGGCTACCATAGACGGTCCCTACAATTCCCGCCAGGATAATGGGAAACGCGATGCCCGCTACCATGCGCACGCCGGTCCGGGCATACGCCAAGTACATAAGCAGGCCAAAGCCCAACAGCAGCAAGCCCGGAAACCAGGCTTTTCTCTCCGCACTCTTCAGACGCTCCCAGCGCCGCCACAGTAGCCATCCGGCTATGCCTGGCACCGCTATGCAGTGATAGTAGGTAGATTCGTGCAGCCACCGCTTGACAAATACCGACCCCGCTTCCCAATACATTCCAGCGAGCAATAGCGCCACTGCGCCTGCCCAGGCAGCGACCATACGGTTTTGCTTGATGTAATCGAGTATCTTCATCGTATCAGACGTGCAGGAGTGTCACGATCTGTGTTTCTACGCAACATTGCACATTTAGGATTTAATTGGGTGCCACCAGGGCAACCAGGTGGCACCCACGACTTTATCCCGGTTAAGGGATTAGTCTTCCTTGCGTCGGCGGCGAGCCAGCAGGCCCAACGGTAGCCCCACGGCCAACAGAGCCATAGTGACCGGCTCGGGCGTTGGTCCGGAGACCGGCCCCGTAGCCACGTCGGTTGTTCCGGGTGTCACGGCCGTAGCTTGGTAGACGCTGTGCCCTGGATTCGGGGTCACGAGCCAGAAGAAGTCGGTACCCTCGCCCAGGTCAAATGGTGCGTCTGTATCGTTAGGGTCGCTGACGTGCCATCCGACACTCATGCCCGACGGTGCCCCTGGCGTCCAGCCGTCCGGGGAGCGCACATAGGTGAAGTCAGTGCCGCCCGGTATATCATAGCCCCACTCTGTTACGCTGGTGTACCAACTAGCGTTGAACACATTGTAACTGAACAGTATGGAGCCGGTGTAGGCGTCATCCCAGAGGCCCTCCTCCGTCAACCTCGACTGGGTTTGCGTCACGTCGTAGACGTACTCGTCAACCTTCATCCAGTCACTGGTGCCGTCTACGTACCATATGTAGCTCTGCCACCCGGTCAAGTCGGCCTGCGCTGCTCCCGCCGCCAAGGCGACGAGCAAGATCACACAGACAATACTAAGCCTGTCTCGGTATCTCATAGGCTTTCACATCCTTTTAGCGAACGGTCTACGATCTCTTGTTGCTTGCCCGCTGTCTTACGCGCGTTACTGCGGCGGGCAATTTGGGCGTTGGGTGCCACCTGGGCAACCAGACGGCACCCCACAGACTGGACTATATCCCTCAGTAAGGGATTTAGTCTTCCTTGCGGCGGCGTACCGCCAAGGCACCCAGCGGCAAGCCCAGAGCCAACAGAGCCATAGTAACTGGCTCTGGCGTCGGCGCGCTTATCTTGCCGAACGCGTAGACGTTTTCGCTGGAAGCACATCCGCCTACGGGCCACCCGTCATGCGCGAAGGCCATCACCATCTTCTTGGGCGGATTGGTGGCAACCAGGTAGTAGGTGTTCTGTGATTGGGCCATCGGGATCCAGTCTTGCAGTACGTTGGCTCCCGCCCCGGGGTTGGGGGGCATGGTTCCGGTCCAGCCCGCCTCAACATGTGGAGTCCCTGGAGGCGTGCCGCCCGGGTGACACCCACAGTCCCATGGGTCCACGGTCCACCAGAACCCGTTCTGTTGGAAGTCCCCCGCCCTCAGTTGCTCTCCGGGGAACCAGCCACTCGGCCCGCTCCAGGCCAACACGTTCGCGCCCCAGCTACTGGGGTTCTCGCAGAACCCCCAGCACCAGATGCCCGGGTTGCCGAGCGTGGGGCTGAAGTTGGTGACGGTGTACGCGTAGAGGTAGGCATTCGTGAACCCAGTCAAGTTCTCGGTCTGCGTCCAGTCGTATACGTCCTCCTCGACCTTGACAGCCGGGTCCGTGTCATCACCGATGTACAGGAAGTACGATCCCTCTTCGATGATGTGGCCTAATGCCACCCCCACACTGACGGTGCTGAGCATCGCTACACACACCGCCGCTAATAGGAGTCTTTTCATGTGTTTCACCTCCTTTCCATTGAGTTTGCTGCAACGGCAAAGGCTCTTTCGATGATCTACAATGTCACCGGAAGAACCGAGCAGTCTCTGTTTGTACGTTGATGAAGAAATCTCAAACATCACTCACCAGCCTCTCGACCTATCCGCTTATTGACTCGTTCAAAGAGCATCTCCCCATAAGGGAGGGGGAGGAATTTGCCCAAGGATTTGGCCCCTTCCTCGCTTCGCAACAACTCTTGCCAGGGCGTCAGGGCTCGGGGAATCTTCGGCCCGCTAATGGCATGCGAGAAGTACACATAGTCCGCCTTGATTCTCCGTTGCTCCAAACCCTCCAGGTCCGAAGGAGTAGCGGGCAGAAGCACTGCCTGCTTGTGTGCGTACCAGGCCACAGCGGCTGGATTGTCAGCGGCAATCACTGCGTCCTCGTGCAATTGATCCCTCATTAGCCCGAGGCCAGCCGCCGATCGGTTACCTGGCATCTTTCCGCCGAGCACAGCCGAACTGACGGTAGGAAATAGAATGAGACCTAAGATGACGACGCCTACCAGAACCTGGGCCAAGCGGGAACTCTCTGTCCGGCGCAGGGCCTCAATGAGAGTGCCCACAGCTAGACAGACCACAATCGGAAGCAGTATGCCCACACCACCCAGTTCTTTTTCAAGCCCGTACAAACATATACTCAGAACTTGCACTATGATTATTGCTATTACTACTCGCCACAGGGAACGCTTCAGGCTGTCGGCCTCGAATAGGAACACGCTTCAGGCTGTCGGCCTCGAATAGGAACGCGCCCAATATGAAGAAAGGAAACAGATACGGGTTTATCGTATTGGGGCCGCCTCGGTAGAGCATCGTTAGGCCCCTGCCAACCTTGTTTAGCACATCACCAGGATGGCTTAGAATAAAGGCGATAGGCGAAGGTACCTGGCCGGGCATTTGTTGGAAGACGCTTTCCCCGGGGTAGGTCTGGGTATGAGTAAGCAACGTGTACTTAGCCATGGGAGGCAGGAGAGTACCACTCAGTTGCAAGTTGCGCACGACCCAGGGAACCATCACTATTAGGGCTGCCACTACTATGAGGGCGACTTGCTTGCGACGCGATCGGCTCCCTGCGGTTGCCAGTACGGCCAAGGGGATAATCAACAGCAAGGAGGTAAGTCCGGCTAGATAAGTCAGCCCGAATATCCCGCCAACGATGGCCGGCCAGATGAGCAAACGTCGAGTTGTAGGAGCTTGACTGTCGCCCCGGCTGCCCTGTACTGCCTGGCGATTGCGGAGCGCGGCCCATATTGCTGTCGTTATCAGTAGCCCCACTACACTGGCGCCAGTGGCGGTAAGTGCCTGCCCAATAGCCTCGATACTGACGAAATACGCGATTACTACTATTAGTCCCACGGTCTTATCCCAGAGGGCCCGCGCAATCGCATAAAGCACCCAACCAGTAAGTAGGAACATTAAGCCGTTGAATATGGCCACAGAGGCATCTCCACCGCCCCGGGCTTTGAATAACCACGACAGGAGTAATGGGTACAAAGGGGCGTGAAGCATCTCCGGCATCACGCCTTCTTGGTTCGGCTGCCCGTAAGCCAGAGCCAGGGGCCGTATGACCTTTGTAGACATGCCGTGCCCCTCTCTTGCCTGCTGAGCGATATCACCGATTTCCATAGCCGTAGTCGAGACCAGGCCATTGAAACGAGCAGTATAAAAGCGGCCGAAGGCTCCTACACCGATCAAAGCGATGAGCACGCCCAAGGCCACAGCCTTGGCGAAGATGTTAAGCCTTTCCGTCAGGTCGCGGCGGCCCGGACGGGCTCGGGCCTGTACCTGATGCGACCTGCGCGTATTTTGTGCGGCCCGAGAAGTTTCCTCTACTGCCATCTTGTCTGCCTCACTTGTGCGAACTCTGATTTAGCTCCCAATGATAGTTCTATCAAAGCCTTGCCCTTTTTCAGTCTGGTTCCAACTCGGACATTAACTGCTGCAGTTCAGGAGCCAACTGTTGACTTAACTGCTTTACAGCCTGCTCCGCGTCGGCGACTGAGTCCGTCTGGGCGACTACATACATGCTTGCCCACGGCCTCTTGCCTCCGAGCAGTCGGTCGCGCCAGGCCTTCAATTGAGCCGATTGCAAGGTCGATGCTTGAGACTCAGCCGAAGTGTACCAGGTTAGAGCTACCCGCGAATGCGGACCCTTGACCAGTATCTGTATCCGTGCCTTCACACCAGATACCTGAGCAGTCTGCCAAATAGATTCGTCCTGGATTGACCAGCCCTCGGCCATGCTCGCCAGCGACCAATCGCGTAGACTTCCGAGACGAGTATGAGTGGCCTGAATCCTGACGTGCAGCGTGCGGCCGTCAGCATTTTCGTACGTGCGCTGGAGTAGTCTGTAAGCGTTGCCCTCCGACAGCGTTACTTCTTCCTCTGCGGTTTGCCATGACCCAATCTGTTGCGGCAATTGGGCCAGGGGAATATCGGCCGCGGATATCTCTCTCCGCTCGTGCCAGCCGATGCCCATTGTAGCGAGCAAGGCCACTAACACTAAGCCTTGTGCCCATCGACGCTTCGAAATTGTGCCTTTGATTTTTTCCGCTTTCATAGCGTGCTTTCTATCTGGCGCCATCGGCCTTTATTACGGCTAGCAGGGTTTTCAACAGCAACAGTAGGTCAAAGCCGAGCGAACGGCGCTGTAAGTATTCCATATCTTTCTCAAGCATATAGTTGGTGTCGCAGTTCTTACGTCCTGACACCTGCCACAGCCCAGTTATCCCTGGGATGACTTTGAGCCGAAGTATATTGCGGGGGTCATGAATGGGTCTGGAAATTGGGCGCGGGCCTACCAGACTCATTTCGCCCCGCAGCACGTTTATGAGTTGAGGCAACTCGTCAAGACTGGTCACACGCAGCAGATGCCCTACACCTGTTACCCTGGGGTCGTCTGCCACCCTTATCAGCGGGTCCTCAGTATCCTCCACATCAATGATTTCGTGAAGTCTCTCTTCGGCCCCCTGCACCATGGTGCGGAATTTGAGCATCTGAAATGGCTTACCATCCTTGCCGGGTCTCCGCTGTCGGAAGAAAACTGGGCCTCGGCTATTGAGTTTTATCAGGATAGCGATCAGTATCCACAGTGGCAGACTGACAATGAATCCGGCTGCTGCTGCGACCACATCTGTCATCCGCTTAACGGTCTCATACCGCCGGGGTCGGCGAATGACGTGTTCATACACGTCGCTTGTCGCGGCGACGTCAGCGTACTCTAACTCGGCACGTTGTCGGGTCTCCTCTACGACTACTGTTTGAGCCATATTGGCAGCATTTCCCCGCGTGCGGCATAGACTTGATCAAGCCACTGATAACTGCATCCCCACGCCATTGGCGTGAGCAACTGTGTCCGGCTCAGTCTGGTCATCATAAGTTGCCGGGCATAGTCGGGTAAAATGGTATCCTTGTTCTTCAAAGGTATGCTTGGCGGTCTTAAAGTGGCTCTCATCCTCACATAGCCCGACCACGGCGCCACCTGACCCGGCGAACTTGGCCGGGAGTCCCAGGCGGCGGGCGGTTTGCACCATGTGCAGATTCTGGGAGCCAATGTATTCATCTCCGTATACTTCGCGGCGAAGGTCAAAATTCAAGTCCATAAGCCCGGCCAATAGAGTCCAGTTTTGCTCCTCCAACGCCCGCCGCGCCTCGTCAGTATAGACTCTCCAAGTCTCCAGAGCGCGCATAACGTCGGGGTCGCCTTGATTAAAGCGATGCTTGACAATGCTGTGAGCCACCCCAGAGTCCGAGCCGTTCGAACTGTAGGCCAAGTACATCGGCGGAAGGGACTCCATCTCCATATCCTCGTAGTAGCCGTGACCATTGTCATTCACGTACGCGTCATCAAAGTCCATATACACGAGGCCGCCGTAGGCTTGGACCACACGGTCCTGCAGGCCAGCAGTTATGCCCAATTCTTCGGTCTCGGCCGCCAGGATCAGGTTGGGCTGCTCGACCTTAGGAATGTGCTCATCTCTCAGGCCGTAGAACGCCATCATAGCCTTGAGCGTAGCCGTGATAATAGCGCTGGAGCCACCTAATCCCACCCGGCGAGGAATGTTGGTATCGTATTGCAGGGTGAAGTTCCTATTGGGCAGTGATATATTACGATCGCGGCAATATTCATGGAATTTCTTGCAGGTAGCGTACAGGAGCCGTATGCCGCCGTAATAGCCATCGTTGGCGGCTGTCTCCTCCAGGTGGGCGAGGTTACTGAAGGACAGAGGATCAAATAGGGGATGACGCACAATCTCTACAGTTCGGCTTTCCCGCAAAGTCACACCCGCGCCAAAGTTGCCCACCAGGCAGGCAATAGTCTTGCCGCCGAATCCGTCAGAAGGATTGCCCATTAGCCCCACACGCGCTCCGACCCACTTCTGAATTACCATCTTATTCACCTCACAGCTCAATGCCAGCAATGCAGTACAGACTGATTTTCACTACATCATCTCGTAGTATTATTGGGGAAGAGAGTCCGGCTATTGGAACTCGTATTCACCCGACCCAGGGCGTCAGATACGTCCTGGGACAGAGGAGCGGCACCTCCTCCATATTTTGCGCAGCAGCCTCTCTTCCCCAATGTACGGCGCACCTTTTTCCAGTAGGAACATGCCATTAAAGTTTTTCGGACCTGTGCCGATATACCAAGTAGCGCGTTTAGGGAAGGCCTGAGGGGGTAAAGTAGGAGTGGAGCACATGGCGCTCGGGGGGATCGGTGACGTGGTAGCCCTTGATATGGGCTACACCAATGTGCTACAATTATACATGCGGCAGCACTAAGCCCGAGCCAGGGTATTAGTGTGTCCTGGGGTCGAGGAGCGGCACCTCCTCGGCCCCCCTATTTTTGTTTTCGCCCTCTTTCTATCTTACCCCCTCATTAAAATAGCCACCGGTAGGCCCAACTCGGACCTGGTACACACCGGTGGCTGCATTCACTAAGTCGTGCGCGCCAATGCGAATTGTCAGATTTTCTTTTCGATAGCAGGTTCCCCCCGTTGCCTGCAGTCTTGTCTGGTGCTGCGACTCCGGTGACCAGATTTCTGTTAGTATAACCTTTTCTTCTTTGTTTGTCAAGGGCCTTCCCTCAATTCGCATTAAGTATTCTTAATTGCTGCCCAAATATGCTTCCCGATCTACCTTCCCATTCGACTTCCTGCCTACTCGGCAGGCGAAGGGACCTTCCACAACTGTCATAGCCCCCGACTCGCCTGATATCCCGGCTGGCCCTCTTGACCGGCGTCGCTGAATGTGGTATACTAATAATGCGGCAGCACTAAGCCCGAGCCAGGGTATTAGTCTGTCCTGGGGTCGAGGAGCGGCACCTCCTCGGCCCTCTTCTATTTTCGGCTTTTGACCTCCACTTATATTGTCTTCATTAAAATAGCCACCAGCCTATGTAGTCACTCGTGCATTGACTTACAGACCGGTGGCCGTATGCGATACTAACTTATGTGCTTCCCTGCCGCCTATATTGGATAGTCTGGCAGGCCCCCCGGGCTTGCAACCTTGATTGCTGCGAGTCCGGTCGTTTCTGAAGTTTAGTCAATCCTGTGCGAAATGATAAGTGCAAAACTGAACTTCACAAGTATTATTAGCGATACCTTTAAGATATCCTCCTTCTAAGACTCATGATTATGCAATTCTCCCCGCCGTCAGAATCCCTCCCCTTGCTTGCCAATCTCTCGGCCTTCATACTGTTTCGTGAATCTGGGCTTGCGCGAGACTCACTGCGTCTCTCTTCCTTAATCTCGTTAGACCTGTCCGAACTCAGCTGCCTAACTAAAACAACCACCGCCTCCATACTACGAATCATCAACCCTGCACAGAGCGGTGGCCGTATTCCGTACTAAGTTCTGCAACTCGCTGCCTCCTACTTACATTACCAAGCAAGCCCCCCCGGTGCTTGCGATATTTGTTATAGCTCGTGAACTTGAATATCATTATAACAGTTCTTCTATACCTTGTCAAGCCCTTTTGCCAGTTTTTGCAGAGTTTTTGCTGGAAAATCGTCGGCTACTTTCCCCAGCACGTTTGCATTTCAGCCGTTGGAGCTCGGGCCGGGGGCCCGTGGCCTCTACTGACACACCTACGGCCTTGATTTGTGCTCCGCCTATCTTCATTAGCTCAGTGTACATTGTCACCCGACATCGCGTAGCATTTCCAGATCTCTTGAACATAGAACAAGTCGCCTCCAGTATTCCCTAGTTCGCGTGCGGTCTTTGCGTAACGCGGGTCCCGTCAGTTGACAATACGATGATGCAGGCGGCTCATTATATAGGAGGTCCCCAGAGAAGACCCACGCCATCAAAAAGGAAATGATAGTCAATAATGCTCTGCCCACTAACTTTCACTTGATGCCGTCAGACAATTTCCCGCGAACCACCAGTGCCCCGTTCGTAGAGTCTGTCAAACTCTACAAGCAGCCTCTCGCTGATACAAGCGTCTTCATTATTCTCTCATCACGCAACCCGCTACCCATAGCCAATCACAAGAATATTTGACCCAAGTCTCAAGTTTTTATAAGGTTTTTCTCAAACCCCTTGATATTTTGAGAATGTGCTATAATACGAAACAATAAACGGCAGGACTAAGCCCGAGCCAGGGTGTTAGTCTGTCCTGGGGCCGAGGAGCGGCACCTCCCCGGCCCTTCTCTTTTTCACTATTCCTGAACCCCCATCTATCCCCACCTGGCCAGAGGCTTTCGCTGGCGATTATTGCAACAACATGATCTGACTTGCCATAGGGACACTTCTTACTGCGCCAGCCAGTCTCGCCATGTCCAGGTTGGCCTTTCTCCATCGCCCTCCACAAAGATTCCATACCATAGGTCCAAAGTTATGAGCATCATAATCAAAGTGCCGTGGTCACACTGTCCACTTTGATGCTCTCGCAGTATGCTGTTGACAAATCCTTCGTCCAAGAGACCTGCCTTTTGCGTTAATGCTGGAAACAAGGCCCTGGCATCGCGGTCCCCAATCCAATCCCCCAGCCAAGCACCGATCGGCGCCTGGAACCCCTGCTTTGGCTTATTCAAGACTTCAGGGGGCACGACGTCCTTCGCAGCCTCGTACAATATGTACTTCGTCCGCGCTGTGCCGCTGAGGAAATCCAACACTGAGCCTCTTACCTTCAATTGCGGAGGTAGTTGGCTCAAATAGTTGCAAATGTCTAGGTCCAAGTATGGTTCGCGTACGATCAGCGAATGATGCGCAGCCATCTTCCCAATTTTCGCAAATACTCCAAACGCTCCGTCAATTGCCAAGTCGAGGGCCACAATGCGATTGAATTCACTTTCATCGCCTTCAATGTTATGGGGCTCGACAACTGGCACGTCATTGGGCCAGTCGTCGCCAATTCCCTTCGACAAAAGTGCAGCTGGCGACCTGGGAAGCAGGTTGCGATAAGCAATCTCTCGATAAATGGAAAGGTAAGCCTGCAGGGGATCGACGGCTACGGATTGCAAAGATTTCCAAAGGAACCGCCCGCGCTTGCCGCGCCGCAATCGGCGCCACAGTCGCCCTGCCACCGATTCATGATTGTTAGTCAACAGTAGTCCTGCGCACGCTGACAGCCCAGGTATCTTGCTCAGGACCATTCTGGCAAACGCCACCGGATAATGGCGCCCCAAGAGGTGATCAGGACCATCCCCTGAAATCACCACGTCCACGTGTTCCTTGGCGAATCGTGCCAGGTGGAACGTGGGTATGAAGGAGTAGTCCATCGTCGGTTCTTCCAAGGCCCAAATCATCTCAGGCAAGTCGTTGAGCACTTCGGCCGAGTCCAGCGTCAGTTCATGATGCTCAGTGTGGCAATGGTTGGCCACCAAGCGCGCATACTGCGATTCGTCAAAATCCTCTTGCGGGTAGGCGATGGAAAAGGTCTTGACCGGACTCTCCTGAAGGGCGGATATGGTAGCCACATTGAAGCTGGAGTCTATGCCTCCGCTTAGGAAGGCCCCTACTTCTTTACCACCTTGAAGCCGCTGAGTAATGGCTTGCTGGAATATTTCCTGGAATCGCTCTGCCCAGTTGTTACCTGTCCCAGACTCAAAGCGAAGCTTAAAGATACGTTGAACCGCTATCTTTCCGTTTTCATAACTCAGAGCGCAGCCCGGAGGTAGCTTATAGATACCCTTGAATAACGTATCTGGCGGTAAAATATGTCCGAAGTCGAGGTACTGATATAACGCTTGGTCATTCATCCCTCCTCGCCACGTCTTGGCCGCCAGTAGACTCCTGATCTCCGAGGCAAAGGCAATTCCATTATCCAACGGAGCATAGTACATATGGTGAATTCCGCCAATCCAATCTAACAGCAGCGTAAGCCGCTGTGCATCAGTCTCCCAGATAGCAGCAGTGAAGAGGCCGTTAACGTTATTGATAAGTTCACGCCCGTAGTCTTCCCATAGGTGCACCAGAAGTTCGGACTGAATGGCGCCGGTAAAGCTGTGACCTTTTCTTCGCAATTCCCCTGTCAGCACCTTGGTGCCGAACAGCCCACCAACGAGTACGCCACAGACAGTTGTGCCCTCATTCCAGGCCAAGCCAGTGCCGCCATCCAGACCAGTGTCCAACCGCTGCGCGCCGATAGCCCAGCCACAGCCGGAGGCAGTATCTACGTTTCCTTCATCACCCAATGTCCGGCGCATAGCCGCCAAGCACTCGGGTAATGATTTTACTTCGATCCCAATTATGCCGAATATGGCTTCCATTTGTTGTGTGTCTCTATCTGGCCAGCGACGTGTATTACCTGGCACTCCTCTATATACGCTGTGAAGAAGCGCTTGAATTATTGCAATACCACTCTACCGCCATTTCCAGGCCTTCGCGGAAGTCAGTCTGTGGTTCGTAGCGTAAGATTTCCCGGGCGGCGGAGATATCGGCTAAGGAATGTTTGACGTCGCCGGGGCGCTCGGGAGTATGTTCCGGCTCCAAGTCGGTTCCCAGTATTTCGTTTAGATACTGGACCAGTTGGTTGACTGTATTACGCTGGCCGCAAGCGATGTTGAAGACTTGGCCGGCCGCTCCGGGGGCCTGAGCGGCGCAAAGGTTGGCATGCACCACGTTAGCGATGTAGCTGAAGTCTCGTGACTGTTCTCCATCGCCGAAGATTACGGGTCGCGTGCCTTCCAATAGCCGT
>JALGUR010000009.1 GCA_029820565.1 Candidatus Zipacnadia bacterium | reverse complement strand
TGCAGTGTTCCCTCGGGTTTCACCTGAACTGCGACCTGGTCCACATCCCGCTCAGGCTCAATTACTACTTTGACGTGTACTTCACGGCCTACCACTCGGTCCGGGGCTGGGGTCACGGTCACCTTCACGCCGGCTACTTGGTCTTCGCTCAGCCCGCCAATCGCTGACTCAC
Organism: Candidatus Zipacnadia bacterium; assembly: GCA_029820565.1. Classification (GTDB taxonomy): domain Bacteria; phylum Armatimonadota; class Zipacnadia; order Zipacnadales; family Zipacnadaceae; genus JALGTV01. Next base: position 69,912 of record JALGUR010000009.1, on the reverse strand, counting down.
CCGATCCAAAGGCGATGCGGCCACCATATCCCGCCGGACCTGTCGGCTGCGGACGAGCCGCAGACAAGGCGGTCAGGTCCCCAGTTTCACCCGATGCCCTCTTGGGTGCCTCTTCTACCTCTGCCTCACCCGGTGAGGCTGGTGGTGGCGTGGTACCCGTTACCCTCTCATTAGTCTTCAGACTGGGGGCAGCAAGTGGGTGTACACCACGGTGCACTGAACGTGCCTGGCTATGTCGGACCGCTGGTGGCGCTGCCGGCTTAGCCTCAGGTTGCGGTAGGGCACTCGGTAGGTCCTCGGCCTCGGGGGCCTCGACGATTTCCCGCCGCGCTTCAGTCGGCTGGGGTCGGGGAGCCACAAGCCGGCCCGCGTGGCGTCGCGCCGTTATACTCGCCGGCTGTTGCCAGGAGAAAATGGCCCAGAAACCTACCAGCAGACAGGCCGCCGCCGCAACCGCACCTACCGCCTGCCAAGAAATCCGATAACCAAACACTCGCTGCGGCGTAGGCAGGGCCTGGCGGATGCGAATGGACAAGTCTGAGGGCGCGGGCACCATCGGTAGTTCGCGCAGCGCTGCTACGGTGCGGCGGAAGGCCGCCAACTCCTGGGCACAATCCGGACACTGCTGCAGGTGGTCCTCCAGCTGCCGACGCTGGTCCGTCGGCAGGCTGTCCTCTACAAAGTCAGTGAATTTTTCTCGCCAGCGCTCACATCTCATTGTTTATCTTCTGAGTCACTCTTCTCAATAATTTGCTAATTATGGAGTAAGCCAAAGGTATGACTCTCCAGTTACGCAAAAAGTTCCCAATGCTGCTGAAGTTGCTCTTTCAGCGCCAGCCGGGCGCGGTTGAGGCGCGACTTAACCGTGCCCGGCGCTATATCAAGCATCTGGGCGATCTCTTGATAGGAGAATCCGTTCAGGTCGTATAGCACTACCACTGCTCTATGCTCCCCCGTCAACCGCTGGAGAGCGGCATGCACTATCTGCTGACGCTGCCGCTGCTCCGCCTGGACAGCCGGGTCGGCTTGCTCGTCGGGAATGGCACGCTGCTCCAGAGTGGTCTCGTCATCGGCCAGCAGGGTCAGGCTGGCGGGCTGTTTGGGGGCTTGGCGGATGTGGTCCAGGCATACATTGGTGACAATACGGTACAACCAGGTAGAGAAAGACGCCTCGGCGCGGAAATCATCCAAGCCGCGAAACGCACGGACAAAAGCCGCCTGGGTGGCGTCAGCGGCCCGGTCGTCATCGCTGAGCATCCGGTAGGCGATGTTGTAGGCGCGCTGATAGTGTTGGCGCACCAGTAGGTCAAAACTGCCTCTATCACCGGCCTGAGATCGGCGGATTAGTTCGACCTCCGAGTTGGACAACTTCCCGGCGTCACTCATCGGCTCCCCTGACCTCACAACCGCTTCTCAAAGACCAATTTATCGTCCAGGTAGACCTGCACCTGGCCACCCGACGTGGCTTGTAAGTCTACTGCCACTTCGTCACCCGGTTCGTGGATTCTATCGTAGACTGTCTCCTTACTGACTTTATCACGAAGGATTATTCGTACTTCCTGGAACGACTCACCAGCCGGTACCACTACGCTTACCCGTCTGAACAAGGTCTTATGCCCTGTGGCATCAACAACCATGGCATAGTCGGCCCCTCCGCTGACTTCCAGGGCTACCGATTCGTCCCGGTCCACTTTCTGACCGCCCAGTGGCCGCTGACCAATCACCTCGTCGACCGGTCGGTCACTGCGCCGCCGAGTTATGTCACCTACTGTCAGATGATTGTCTTCCAACTCGGCGCTCGCCTCATCCAAAGCCTTACCTACTACATCCGGTACACTAATCGCTCGCGGGCCTTTGCTGACAGTCAGTTGTACCTCGCGGCCGGCCCGCACCCGACTCCCGCCCAGCGGCCGTAACTTGATTATCCGACCGGCAGGAACGGACGGGTGATAGTTGTGGGCCACCACGCGGCAGGTTAGGCCTGCCTCTTTTAGTATTTGCTCAGCCGTGTTCTGGGGCACTCGTACCACATCGGGCACGATTATCTCAGGCCCAGCAGGGCCCAGGCCGATTATGGATACTACCAGGAAGGTCACTGCCCCGCCCACTATAATAGCGGCAAAGGTGGCCAATCCCTTCAGCCATACCCGAAGTATGCTCTTGCGCCACCAGTTTTGTGCCACCATGCTGTCGCTCTGTTTAGTCAGATAGACTGGTTATGGCTTGTTGCAGTGTGGACAGTTGCACTTGCTCAGTAATTTGCACTTCGCCTATTTGAGGCACGATGGGCAGCCGCAGGCGGCCCGCGCTGATCTTTTTGTCTACCGATAAGGCCCTCGCGGCTCGTTGCAAGTCAATACCACTGGCAGTAGTAGGCAATCCTGCCGCTTGCACCAATTCGCGCAGTCGCTGGGCACTCTGGGGCTCAGCCAGTCCCAACTCCACGGCCAGCCGGCTCTCGGCAATCATCCCCAAAGCCACAGCCTCGCCGTGTCCCATCTCCCATTGTTCCGCAGCCCGTTCCAGAGCATGACCGATCGTATGACCATAGTTCAGTACCACCCGCTGGCCCTGCTCATGGGGGTCCTGGCTGACCACCTCCGCTTTTATCTGACAGTTGCGGGCCAGCAGGTATTTGAGGGCAACGCGGTCACCGGCCAACACGCCCGCGATATTGTCTTCCAGGTACTCAAACATCTCGGCATCAGCTATGGCCGCATGCTTGATGACTTCAGCCAACCCGCCGCGAAACTGGGGCTGAGGCAAGGTCGGCAGCGTCTGGAGGTCTATAATGACTGCTTGAGGCTGATGGAAGGCCCCCACCAGATTCTTGCCGGCGGGCAGATTCACCGCCACCTTTCCGCCCACACTGGCATCCACCTGAGCCAGCAGTGAAGTAGGCACTTGTACCAGGTCAATCCCGCGCATAAAGGTGGCGGCGACAAAGCCAGCCAAATCGCCCACCATTCCGCCACCCAGGGCAAAAATGGTGGAACTGCGGTCAAAGTCAGCGTCCAATAGGTCCGCATAGAGCAGCTCAGCGGTATGCAGGGATTTGCTGCTCTCGCCGTCGGGTACGGGAAAAAGATTGACTTCCCATCTCGCATTAGCCAGGCTATCTTGGAGTGTCTGAGCGTAAACGTCAACCAGATTTTCGGTAGTTATTATTCCAGCTCGGCGGGCGGGCTGAGGAGAGGGGAAGAGGCAGCCGGTCTCTGATAATAAACCCGCGCCGATATGAATCAGATAACTCTCCGGCCCCAAGGCTACCTGCACCTGCACTGGTCTGGGCAGTAGAAAAATGGCACGGGGGTCAGTCGCCAGCATCTGCTCGCAACGGTCAGCGGCATCTTCGGGAGTAAGATTATCGGTGTCCAGGTGATAGTCAGCCTGCTGATAGGCTTCCTCACGCGCGGCCAGCAGTCGCTTAATCTCCGCCAGAGGATCAGGCTTGTCTAATAGTGGACGCTCCGCAGTGGCGCTGGTGCGCTCCACGATAGTCTCAGGCGAGGCCCGGAGACACACAATCGGCCCAGCAGCCTGCAACAACTCTACATTTTCCGGTCGCAGTAGCATCCCGCCGCCGCTACTGAGCACCAGGCCCTCCCGGCGGAGTACCTCGCGCAACGCCGCGGTCTCTCTATCGCGAAAATACTGCTCACCATGGGTAGCGAATATCTGGGCGATTGAGGTGCCTTCCTGCTGTTCAATTACGGCATCAGTTTCTACCCACTCCAGATCCCACCGTTCGGCCAACAGCCGGCCCACTACTGTTTTTCCCGTGCCCATAAAGCCGCTGAGGATTATGGCCCGGGCCGGCGGACGAAAACGAGACATCTCATCAGTCCTCCTCCACCGTCCACAGCCGGCGCAGACGAGTCCCATAGGCCTGGTAAGCCGCTCTAACATCGTCCAGACTGTCGCCGCCGAATTTCTCCAGGAAAGCCTGGGCCAGGACGAAGGCGACCATGCCCTCAGCAACGACGGCCGCCGCCGGCACCGCGCAGACATCCGAGCGTTCGGCGTGAGCCGGGGTGGGCTGGAGGTTCTGGAGGGAAACCGACGGTAGGGACTGAGTGAGGGTGGGGATGGGCTTCATCGCTGCCGACAGGACTATGTCCTCGCCGTTGGACATTCCTCCCTCCACACCGCCGGCATTATTGGTCGGGCGCACAAAAGGCCAGGCACTGCGCTCCCCGTCAAACTCGATAGGATCGTGGACCTGAGAGCCAGGACAGTTGGCCACCTGGCGGCCCAGGCCTATTTCTACACTCTTAATGGCCGGAATGCTCATCACGGCGGCAGCCAGCCGGCTATCCAGCCGTTGCTGCCAAGTGGCCATTGTGCCCAGCCCCGGTGGGACCGCAAAGCCGTAGACTCGGAAAATACCGCCCAGGCTATCCCCGTCCCGGCGGGCCTTATCAATGACCTCGCGCATCCCGGCCGCCGCTTGGGGATCGCCACAACGCACCTCGCTGGCCTCCACTGTAGCGAAGAAATCCTCATCAGGTTGCGCCGGCGCCGAGGCTTGGATGCCCCCGATGTTTACTACGCAACTGCGTATGCTCATGTCAAATTGAGCCAATAATTGCTGACAAACTGCTCCGACCGCCACGCGGGCGGCGGTCTCGCGGGCACTGGCGCGCTCCAGGACATTGCGCATATCCCGGTGGCCGAACTTGGCCGCCCCGGCCAGGTCGGCATGGCCCGGACGAGGAGTGGTTACCCGACGCTGGCTGACGAAATCCTCCGGAGGTGGCTGAGGAGACATCTCCTGTTCCCAGTTGGGCCAATCGCGGTTCTCAATAACCAGTCCCAAGGGTGTGCCCAGGCTGTACCCGTGGCGCACGCCACTGACCACCGCGGCCTGGTCGTGTTCTATGTCCATTCGGGCCCCACGGCCGTATCCGCTCTGGCGGCGGCGGAGTTGTTGGTCAATAAACGCGGTCGCAACCGGGACGCCCGCCGGAAGGCCCTCTATTATGGCCAGCAGACGCGGCCCATGTGATTCGCCGGCGGTATAGAAGTGCAGTGAATCAGCCACCACCATTCTCCTTTACGCACAAACGGCACCGACGCTCGTGCCGTTTGCAGGGGCAACTATTCAATCGTGCCGGTTGCGAACAACTATTGCCGCGGTATCTCCCTGATAATACGAGGGGTAACGAATATCAACAGTTCGGAGTTGCGGATTGCAGTTTTCTTGGATTTGAACAAATCCCCGATTATGGGAATCTCTGACAGCAGGGGCGTCTTCCGGATGTTGTGGGTCTCATTTCTGCGGATCATGCCCCCGATGACCAGGGTGTCGCCATCCGGTACCCGCACCTGTGTGTAGGCAGTCTGCGTACTGATAATGGGCAAAGTTTCGCCGTTGGGGCCGACCACGGTGCCCACTTGGTCATCAATCTCGGGCTGTAGATCCAGAACTATACTGTCGTCCTCCGAGATTCTCGGGGTTACATACAGGGCTTGCATTACTGAGACAGTGTCACTTTCATAGTCAACTTCGCGCTGGCCGAACTGATTGTAGGTTATAGTGGCATAAAAGTAGGGTATCTCAGTGGAAAAGTTCACCTCAGCCGGCATATTATTCTGGGTGGTCACGCGCGGCTCGTTAATTACTTGGGCTCGTCCTTCGCTGATTAACGTGCGCAACTCGGCTTCAAACCGTCCCCGCCTAAATCGGGCCACACTAATGCCTTCACCCGGAGCGAAGCCCAAGTTGAAAAACTCCGTTGCGCCGTTGGAAACAAACCAGTCGATGCCGAAGGCTTTATCCTGCGTGGTCTCTATCTCGATGAATTTAGCGGCTATTTCTACCTGTTTGGCCGGTTTGTCAAAAATGGCGAGTATCTCGCGGAATTTGTCAATAGCCTCCTGAGTACCGTGGACCAGTAGCACATTTTGTTGCATGAGCGCCACCGGAGGCATCATACCTTCGGGCAACATAATGCCCATACCTCCTCCTCCACCATAGCCACCGCCGTATCCACCGCCACCATACCGCCCCCCCATGCCGCCCATCGCTCCGCCGTACCCACCCATTCCTCCTCCATAGCCGCCCATACCACGTTGCCCGCCCCCGTAGCCACCTAAGCCACCACCCAGACCTCCCCCACCGGGATACATCTGGCCCCAGCCGCCCAATCCCGGAGCGCCAGGCGCGGCCAAGTCACCGGCAAAGGGCTGAGCCGTAGCCGCACGTTGACCCGACATATTGCCATAGGGCTTGTGGCGGGCGGGCAGTAATTCGCGCGGGGAGAACATCCGCCCACTCACTACCGTACCGCCGCAGGCCAGAGCAATCACGCGCGGGTCTTCGTATTTTAGTGGCAGCCTCTCAGTGACGACCTCTACACTGCCACGCTCAGGCGCACTAACGCCCGGGGCTGGCGGCGGGGTAGTCGCCGTGAGCACCGGCGAAGGCTGTGGTTGCAATGTCTGGTCACGGGCCGGCGGGGTGGCTACTGGCGTGCCCTGTCCCTCAAAGGGCGAGGTTAATTCAGTTGGTGCCGCCTGACCAGGGCGTGGAGCGGTCAACGGTGCGACTGACACAACGTAGGTCCGCTCGTCCACCTGATAACAACGATAGCCCTGCGCCTGAGTGATTAGCCACAGAGCCTGCTCAATGGTCTTATCCCGCAGTTTCATACTGGGGATCTCTCCCGCCACGCCCTCATTGATTACAATATCAACATCCGCTGCTCGCCCCAGCATTCGCAGGACATCAACTATGTCGCCGCCCCGGATGTCAATGTTGATTGGTGGGTGGTCGGCCTGCTGCTCTGCCTTGGCTGGGCCCACCACGCCCAGTACTGCTATCAATGCCGCGATGACGAGTGTAATGGTAAACTTTGATTGCCAAAGCGATGACCTGAACATAACTAACCCTCCCTGGTTACGCTACCGGCTGCCGACTTATGTATCACCATAACCCAAATACCTAAGACCCACTAAACCTGATAACTAACCGGTCAACTCTTTACTTGAGATTGTTGCAAAAGGCAATTGGAAACCTGTTAGCAAGATATTCTGCCTACCTTCGGCTATCCGCACTTATACAAGTATCGGGGCAAGGATGCCCCTCCTACCGGTTTTGCAGCAGTCTTCCCTTAGTAACCGCGGTAGCCGCCTCCACTATAGCCGCCGCCACCGTAACTGCTCTGCCCACCATAGCCACCGCTACGGCCACCGTAACTGCTCTGCCCACCATAGCCACCGCTACGGCCACCGTAACCGCTCTGCCCACCATAGCCACCGCTGCGGCCACCGTAACCGCTCTGCCCACCATAGCCACCGCTGCGGCCACCGTAACCGCCACGCCCACCATAGCCACCACGACCACCACCACCGCCGCTATAATACTCTTCGCTGACTGTCTGACCCCCAAATATGTCCGTCACCAGATACGGATTTATAAACTTCAGGGGAATGATGCGCATCACCCAGTTCTCCGGATTCCACTCTTCGGGGATTTCGGCGGCTTCCGCCTCTGCGCCGGGGCCCCGCTGCACCTGCGCGGGCGGCTGGCGGAACGGCACCGGTGGTTGACGACTTGGAAATCCCGGTTGCGCCGGCCCCATCATAGGCTGCGGCAGGCCTGGTGCTCCAGGCATACCCCGCTGCGCAATAGCGCCACCCTCCGGCTTTTCCCGAATCCGCCACACGCCACCATCATTGACCGCCGCCAGATTACTAGCCTCCAGAATGGTCTGGAACGCTTCGGCCGCGGTAGCATTGGTCAAAGAGGCAGTGATCTTTCGTTCGCCCAAATCGCCCGCTATGGAATAGTTGAGCTGGAATTGACGATTCAAGGCGGACAAGGCCTGATTTACGGTGGCTCCCTCCCACTGGAAGTTAGCTCCCTCAGCCCCAACTGGCCCTTGGGCCAATATCAACCCCATCGCCAGCAACGCTATTGTCAATTTGGTACATCTCACAGTCCTCACCTCCGATAGTCTCTACGTCCGGTTTGCAGCGCTACGTCGGTATACGCACTGACGACCCCCGGGCCGCCTAAGTTCACTCTTTGCCCTTTAAGAACACTCGCTGTATCTCGCCGGTATCACGGTTTTTGACTACAACATAGTCCTGACCAATTTCCACGACCTGCCATTCCTCCACCCAGTCTCCTGGTTGGATACTCCCAATTTTGCCCTCAGCAGTTTCGTAGCTAGCCGTGGGCACACCCTTGCTCCACATAATAACGCTGATACGGAGGAACTTCTTAGCCGTGGGAGGCGGGGGCTCGGGCGGAGCCGGCCGCGCCGGTCGTTCGGGTCGGGGAAAGCCGACGCGAGTAGTAATAGGCATACGACTCCAAACTGGCCCATATCTAGTGGCTGGCGTAACAAAATCCTCTATCGCTTCTATGCCCAGTACGCCCACCGGCTTAAAGGGATTAGGTCGTGAGGGCTCCAGAGGATCCCCCTTAACTCCCTCAGGCACTGTTGGCGGAGCCATCCCAAAGCCTCCCATACCAGGCATACCAGGCCCAGGCATACCAGGAGGCCCCGGCATTGTCGGCGCCCCACCTCCGGGCGCTGGTTGTGCTTGGAGAGGAAGACTACCCTCCCGGGTGGCCGGGAGCACAAACAATAGCAATACTACGATTGCTATCACAAACACTCCGACCCCGCCTACTACCATCATCTTAGCCTTCTGTTGACGGTCCACTGGCTGATAATTCCTCTCTGGTTGTCCGTCTTACTTGCCGTCCTGCTCGCCGCCATTACGGAGGTGAAAATCCAGGGCCCGGCGGACCCGGTGGCATTGGCGGTCCCATTCCGGGCGGTCCCGGTGGCATAGGCGGTCCCATCCCGGGCGGTCCCATTCCTCCTCGTCCGAATCCCATAGGGGCCGCTGCTGCGCCCTCCGGTACCTCCACTAATAGATAGAACGTCAGCGGCAGTTGTGCTGATATTGTATCATCTACACCGGTCAATGACAAGCTACTCACTACCGTTACCCGGGGGAAATCGCGCAGTGATCTGTACAGTTTCTCTACCTCAGTCAGTGATCCTTCCACCGCTAAGGTGATATCCTGGCCCTCGGGTATCTGCAAAAAGCCGCTGCTCGGCGCGGGCGGCGGCACACTGGGAGGCGCGGGAAATGAAGCTCCTGAAGTAATGGTGCAGCCGCTGCTTTCCACAAACTCTGTGACCTTATCAGGCAATGTCTTGCGATATTCCGGCCACAGGCTGACCATGGCCGTTATGGGCTGGGTGAAGGAGATGGGAATACTGCGGGTGTCCCGGGCTTCTTCCAAATCGTCTTGGGCCTTCTTCCACCGCTTCGTCATCTTGAGCAGTTCATCTTTGGCGCTGTCCAGTTCCGCCGCTACTTTCTGCTCCTCCTCCAGCTTGGCTTGTAGTTCAGCCAACTCTGCCCTCTTCGGTTTTATCAGCACAAAGAAGGCACCGGCACTCACCCCGATGATTAATAGCACCCCCACTATAATTATTGCTATAGGCGGTATTCTACCCATATTAGTTTTCCTATGCAGTTAGAGGCCCTGTCTTAGCCCTAAGTCTTGCTCTCTACCACCTTTGTCACTGTTTATCTCTCCAGCCAACCGCTACTCACTCAAACGGGATTAGAGGTCCTCTTCTGGTTCCTCGGCCCCTGGCCCCGGTGGTCCCATACCCGGTGGTCCCATACCCGGTGGTCCCATACCGGGCGGTCCCATCCCGGGCATACCCATGCCACCCGCTACCGCCGTCCCCGGCAGCTGGGGGGCATTTATCGGTTCAGTTAGGGTAGCCGTCACCTGGAATATGATTTCCTCTTCGGGACTACCTACCTCAGCAGTCTCAGTCGTCACACCAGGCTGTGCGCCTAACCCGAACGGCCCTCCTGGTGGTGCCATTGGTCCGGGTACCATCGGCCCCGGGCCCGCTGGCCCTCCTGGTCTTTCCGGCATCCGCGGTGGACCTCCCGGTCTTCCCGGCATACCAGGCGCACCAAAACCGCCGCGGCTTGGTCCGGTGACGCCACCTTCTCCTTCCACCGACTTGCCTGCGGGTAGTCCTGATATACTAATATTAGTCAGCGCCGGACAGCGCAGCAGGTTGAGCACGAAACGACCGGCTTCCTGCGTCCCGTGAATCGTCACGGTAAACTGCACGGTATCAGGCGGAGTGATGGTAAAAGCCGAGACCTGGGCTCGGTCCCAAATGTACTTGTTAATCGCGTGAAATCGGTCCCAGTACACCGAGACACTGCGATCCGCTTGGGCAATAAACTGCAACTTATCCTTTATGGGCTGCAGATCCGCTTCTTTGGACTGTTTCTCGCTGCGCAAGGCACGCACTTCGTCGGCGATAGGCTTAACTTCATCTACGTCGGCCTGCACCTTCTCAATCTGGGACCCAATGCCGCCAAACCAGATAAAGAACCCGAGCACAACAACAGCCAGTAGAACTGCAAATATTCCTATCCACTTCTTATTAGTGCGAGCAATCGCGAATTGTCGCGGCAGCAGGTCTATCTTCAGCACTTTGGGCTTCCTTTTAGTCTTCCAACATATCTCGCATCGCCAGACCCACCGCTACCACAGTAGCCGGCCCCACATCGGCGAGATAACTTTTCGAGACTTGTTGGGTGTCACAAATTAGATGCTGGTAGGGATTAGCAACCTCAGTAGTTACTCCTGTCTCATTCTGGATGAATTCAGCCAGCCCCGGAATTACTGCACTTCCTCCGCATAGAAGAATGGCACTTATTTGCGCATCGCGGTGCTGGCGGCGATAAAACTCTAAGCTCCGACCGACCTCGGTGCTCAAATCAAATAAGGCCTCAGATATGGCCTCCTGGATAGCGGTCTGAGCCTGGGCCACATCACCAGTCTCTTCTGACTCTTCAGTAGCCGCTTCGGTCAAATCAGCAAACTGGCGCTTGGCCCGCTCGGCTTGCTCCTCATCACCCAAGATGTTTTCACTAATGGCAGCGGTGAAGGCACTACCCGCCGTGGGCAGAGTGCGGACAAAGTTCATCCAGCCGTTGCTCACAATGTATATTCCGGTGCTATTAGCCCCGATGTGAACCAGTAGTACCGTCTGGTCGCGGTAACCATTGTCTGAGGCATGCACCAGGGCCCGGCCAATGGCTAAAGGCTCAACATCAATATGAATCGGGGTTAACTTCGCGCCCATAATTGCCTCTACGTGGGCGTCAACCATATCTTCCTGGGCCACCGCCAGGAAAACGTCTATATTGTCTTCACCGGTCTGTCCCGGGATATCAATGACCTCGTAGTCGAATATCACCTGATCTACGGGGAAGGGGACCTGCCGTTCTAACTCCCACTGCATAGCGTCGTCCAGTTCTTTGGGCTCCATTCGGGGCATAGACGCAATGCGTACCACCACAGAACTCTCGCCCCCCACTGAGACGATCACCTGGCGGGTGGTAAACCCATAAGTCTTGACCATCTGCGCCAATGCTTCGGAGACCTGGCCGCCGTCTACTATGACCCCGTCGCTAACACTACCCGGCGGAGTAGCCACCACTGCCGGGGTGCCAACCAGTTCAATACCCTCACCGGTGCGGCGCAACTCTACTGCTTTGATTGCGTGAGTACCTATGTCTAGGCCCAGTGCGTGAGCCGCGCCTCTGGGCATCGGTTGCTCCTCCTATAATGTCGGCTATAATTGCGACTGCCTTTACTTAATTATTGCAGTGTAGCGTAAATTGCGAATCTTGTCAAGTCCTGCTCTGATATCGCAGTGGAACAGGGTTTCCAAGTCATCTAAAAATGCTACCGCCACCCGCTGACACCCTATCCCACCGACGGCAAAAACTGTGTTGCCGTTCTGTGCCGCTCCTGCCGTTACTGCCGTTACAGTCGTTGCTGTCCTTGCTGCTGTTGCTGTCGTTGCTGCTGTTGCTGTTCCTGCTGTCCTTGCTGTCGTTGCTGTCGTTACTGTCCTTGCTGCCGTTGCTGTCCTTGCCGCAGTTACTGGCCGTAGTAAATCAGATCCGGGCTGACCGGCAGCAGCGGGTGTTTGGGTAGATTGGCCTGATCAGTGGCCAGCACGGTACTGGCGCTTCGCACAGGTCCGCTTAGCGTGGTCGTCGGCTGCTCGCGGGCGGCTAGTACGGTCTCGTCATAGACATATCTTATGCTGTTCCAGTTAGCCCCGTCCGGCCAAGCCCACTTCTCCTGCCACTCGCGCACCGCCGCTGGCCCGGGATGGAAATTCTCGGTGATAGCCCCCCGAATCTCAATATCGTAGTTATAGCGCAGGAAGCGCTCCGCATTAGAACCGGTCTCGTCCTCTTTGAAGTACGGAGCAGGTATGACGAAGAAGCACCCATTCTCGGCATACATCACTGCATTTATCTTGGCATGAATGGCACCGGTCGGCTCATCGGTAGTACTATCAAGCTCCTCAATCTTGAACTTCTTTAGCCAATAAGGTCGGACTGTGCCATTTCCGCCGTTAGCGGTTTGAATGTCAGTGATTGAGGGCAGCCTAAACCACAGCGAGTTGAGCATCCCGCCGGGCTGCCCGCCGGACAGGCCGAGGTAACCGTTGCTGGCATCAAGCAAGGGCCAGGCGAGGTCGGTTAACCATAGGCTATCCATTTCCCAGAACCAGTTTGCTGGCGCGCCGGGCGCGTCTCTCGTAATTAGGAATAAGGGGTCATCAGAAGGAGTAGTCTGCACCTGGTCGAAGTCGTACCACTGCCAACCATTCCCTGGGTTATAAGCTCCCAAATTCAAGCCCGTACAGTCAGGTCGGCTGAGATTCTCAACGTAAGCGCCAGCCGAAAAGGCGATAGGGGTGCCTGGTAGCTGCAAGGTTAGGATAGTTCCGATTGCACTGGCGACGGTCATACCCCCGACCCGCTGGCTGGCGTCGGGCCAGCTGGCGGCTGGTGTGATCGCGATCGCGTCACCGTTCTGCCAATCGCTGACATCTGTTGATAGGTTGAGTGTAGTCTCACCGAGGATCACGGCGTTTGCCAGAGTGGCAAATCCGCCCATTGTCTGGTATCCGACCAGATTTACTGTATTCCCAGCGTCGTCCGGATTCGCGCCGAAATACCAGCGGCTGTTCACGGCATCAATAGGTGCACCGGCAGGCGTAGTTGTCCAATGCCATCCGAAGTCATCTTCCTCGGCAGTCGCTCCACCTACTGCTACCTGTGTCTGCGGCACCAGCAGCGTGGGGTTGACCACTACGCAATCGCGGGCCAGCAGGGCGATGTAAGTATTGTCCTGGTCGTTGGTCGCACCGGTGCGCGTCGCAGCCGATGAGCCAGTCACGACACGTCCGAACTGGTCTTGGGGCGAGAGCAGTTGGCCGTCAATATAAATGGTGCCGCCGGAGACCACCGTCAGGTTATAGCGGCCATTGCCCGCGTTGGCCGTATCCAGTCGCGGCAGCCGCCCCGAGATGCGCACATTGCCCTCGGCAAAGATGACCTGGTGGCCAGGCTGTGGATAATCGAGATACATTGTTCTCGTCTGGGGCGTGGTGTCGCCGATGGTGCTGGGATTATTCGGATCGGCGATACACCACAGGCCCCCCCCATACCCGCCGTCACCACCGGCTGTACGCTCAAGCCGGATACCCGGCTCGCCAGAGCCGATTACGTGATTAGGCCACCATATTTGGATCTCACCATCAGTATAATCATTATCAATCGCAGTGCCAGGGCTCGGGTCATTGACTATGTCATATTGCTGATCTACAGTATCATTTGGGTCTTCAATCGTCGCCGCCTCAGTGGCGAATAGCTCAATCTCCACGCCCGGCGGCTCATACATCTCGCCGACCTGATTCCAGGAACTGCCAGTGGTGAGATTATGGAGCCAGTCCTGCATTGCTCTGTTAATGTTATGGGCGAATTGTATATCGCCGCCATTATCAATGTAGATGCCTTGGCCGTGACCGTACCGGCCGGTATTGACCGTCTCGCCAGAACTGGGGTTCAATACTACCTCTCCTGAGTCGCGAGTCAGAGCATACCAGCGCATGGTGCCGGTGGCCGGGTCTTCGGCGAATAGGTCAGGCGGGCGCAGGCGTTGAACCGGGCCGCTGTGAATTTCAACAGAATCCCCCGTGGCATACCCGGCCGCGAGGGGGTTACTTACTCTAATGGTGCCTAACATCGCATCAATAGCGGCAATTCCACCAAGGTACTCTTGGTTGGGAGCGTCCCCTATCCAGACTTGGTCTCCAACATCGAATGCACCAGCCCCATATACGTATAGCTGGGTGGCCCCTGCCGAGGCATTAGCCGTCAGAGCTGTAGAGGCAAGAATTCCATTGCCGCTAACTGTTTGTGCTGCCTCAAATCTATCGCCTCGCAGGTAACCACCCCCCTCCGGTTGTCCTGGCGCGCTGGTGGGTGGTGTGGCCTGAGTCTGTGCGCGGACTGGGGTCATACTTATGAAGTTCAGACCCGCGTCCCCACCTTCGAGCTGCACGGGTGTGTTGAAACGCATTGGACCGTGCCATGTATACCTAGTGCCCAGAAGGCCACTAGTATATTGGCATTGTGGGGAGAGGAAGTCTGCTACACCCCAGGAGCCGCTATTATCCATATCAAAGTACGGGTTGTAGCCCAGGATAGTGGGCTGGGCGCGGCGGCTGCGGTCGGTGACGAACAGTAGATAATCGGTCAGGGCAATGGGCTTGTAGGCCACTAACTGGCGGAACACAAACCCTTCATCAGCCACTACACCGATGGACTCAATCCTTATGTACCTGCTCAGTGGATCCGGCTCAGGATTGGCGGGATTGATATGCGCCGGGTCGTCCAGTTGCGCCGGCTCATAGGGCGGGTCAGGGTCATAGGTAACGCGCAGGAAAAAGTGCCCTCGGCCAATATCCAGGTTGCCACTGGGGTCAAACGGATTCGGATACCGACTGAAGCCCAAACGCTCATATTCACCGGTGCCAGTGTTAAATACTGGGCACCAGCCGTGGTCTATCTCTTGCTGGGTGTAGTAACCACTACCAATCGCCGTGACAGGCACAAACGGCGGGCGCCAGTCGGCGCCGGCGGGGCTGTACTGGAGCATATAGTCGGCGTACCGGATCCCCGCCTCGGCCAGACCCTGGGCGGCGACCATATCACTGTGGCGGACCGAAGACTGTTGATTGTAATTGACAATGGCGACGAACAAGGCCCCGACCAGCAGGATAGCCATCATAATCAGCACAGCAATCAACAGGGCCTGACCGGCTTGGTGCTTGCAGTTTTTTCTCCCTGGTTTAGCCACTGGCTTCACCTCCTCCGCTTAAAATACTGTTGTATGAGGGCCGTCCTCGGCCCGATATTAGTCGCGTAGCGCAGGTTCTCAACCTGCGCGATGCCGTCAGGCGAGGTTGGAGAACCTCGCCTACGCGATAAGGCAGACAACCCCTGCCCCGACTTGCCGTTGCATCGCTGTACCAACCTGTTATATTAATCCGCTGCTTCATCGGCTCAGGTTACGCACCTCCACCTGCCCGCGCATCTGCACCCCGGTGGCTGGCCCGTGCGGCTGCCATACCAGGTCGCCGTCGGGGTCGTCCAGATACCGATAGGGCATTACCTCCAGGGCCACGTTGTACACTTCGCCGGTCGAATAACTGACCTCAATGATATCATAGTCGTTGACGTCCGGACTCGCATTATCAAAGTTGCGCCGGTATTGGTATTGAACCAGTATGCGGAAGTAATCATTTCCAGGGTTATCGGTCAAGTCGTTGGCCCAATCGAAAGTAGAGGGCGCACCATAGGTTCTCTGATCCTCAGGGCTTGGTGGTGGAGTCTGGCCGCTGGAGTCGGCGAACTTGATTGTCATGCTAGTGTAATTGTTCCCGCCGCCGCCTGCTTCCAGCAGGAATTGACCATAACCCAGCGCATCTTGACCCACCCCACGAACAGGAACATATTCCAAAGAGTATCTCTGAGGTGCGTCAGCATCGTAGGCTTCTGCCCACACTCGCACTGAGTCGGGGACTATCATCTTATCGCCACCGCCGGGGTCGACTGTGTAAGTACTAGGCGCCGTGGCAGACTTCTGGTCAGCCTTGACCCATGTGCCGGCCGGGTAATCGTTGGCAAGATCCGCAGTCAATTGAAGCCCAGAGCCACTGACAACAGTATCAATAATAGCGCTCTCCCCAGTCCCTGCAGGGTCAATGGTTATTTGTTCGCCGTCAGTGAATGTGTCCGCCTTGCTCATTGGCAGCCAATTAGCCGGTGGGTACGAGGGCCCGGCGTTGTCAGTTAATTGTTCGGTGCGGTGTTCGGGTTTGGTGTACTCAAAATCGGTACCGACTGGGTCGCTCGGTGGAGAGGTGACTGTCCAAGGATCGCCGGGATTCGGTGGCATGGGCGTAGAGGTCATATCAAAGAGCGCTTGCCACTGTGCGGGACCCGAAAGGGGCAGCCACACCGACACCGTGCCCCGCTGAGAATCCCAGCGCAAGTCATAGGTAAGGCTGGTAAGCGGCGGCGCAGGATCGCCGGGGCTCAAGGTGTCAGTGTCCAGTAACAACGAGTTGTTTCGCCGCACCACAATCCGGGGCCGCAGTTCCGAGGAGTTTATCAGTAGGGGGAATTGGCCCCAACTACCCCAAAGGGCATCGGCTACAGTATAAGTGACTCCAGCACTGGTTGGATTATGCAAACCCAGCCAGTGACCGTGTTGGGCGGGATAGATGGTCTGATTAGCGCCCGGCTCAATCCGTTCACCTTCCACCCGGAGCGGAGTGAACTGGATCCCACCGTGGATGTACACCAGTTGCTCCCCGCCCGTGAAGACACTGGATATGTCAGCGGGCTTCACATAGCCGTCTACCATATCCACATAGTAGCCCGACGCATCCAGGCAAACCGTCTGGGTGACGGGAATATCGGCCTCCCGCACCGGCGTGAGGGCGTTCTCGGACAGTGGCATCCCCACTAAAAAGTAGTCATCGGTGCCGTCGCCGTCCTGGTCGTAACCTGAGCCAAACAAGTTGCGGCCCGGAATTAGACTGTCATTCATATAGGCTTCCTGGCGGTACAGCACGAAGGGATTATCAACGGTCGTCTCTTGCTCGACCAGGTAATTGATGCCGCTACGCGTTATTATGTTCGGATTGCGGGTCGTCTCGGGAGTGTGCACAGTGTAACGCACTACCCGGGGGCTGGTTAGCCCGGCCTGGTTAGATGGGATGAAGGTAATATTGCAGTAGTTGATAAGATAGGTGCCATCGCCCATATCAATATACTCGGGCAGATAGATGGCGGCCGCATCGGAAAAATCGCGGCGGAACTGCTCCATAGCCAGGCGCAAAGTCTGGTTCATCTGGCTGCGGTTATGGGCAGTGCGAGTCATCTCAATAGAACTGGTGATAGGCACAAACAGCATCGCGAACAGAATCACCATTATGCCCAGGACCACCAACACCTCAGTCAGCGTGAAGCCCCGAGCACTGCCGAGGGGCCGGCTCACCACAGGTGGGCGCTGGCATCGCTTCGATCCAAATTGTGTCGGGATAAACTCTTTCATAATCTTTACTCTAAGGGCAGAGCATGTCGGATGGTCTCACCCGCCAGGCGGCAGCGGGTGGTGTACAGCCCGCTGGTGGGGTCACAGCCCCGTTGAACAGCCACTCCGGGAGACTCCGCACCGACCCGTCCCAGAACAGCACCAGATACTGACCATAGTCCTGGCGGACGACCGAGTCAGCGTGCCAGTCACACCAGGTGACTACGGTGGTGTCATCGGGATGCCAGGTGGTATCAAAAGCCGGTACAACTATCCCCAGGCCGGAGTCAAAATAGGCACGGTCCAGTTGGCGATAGTAATCAGGGTCAGTGTTATCTATTATCCCCCGGGTAGACAGATACTTATAATTGTTGAATAACTCGTAGTTCGCACCCGACTGGGTCTGAGCATCCGGGTCGCGGCCAGTGTAACTCTCATAAAACTCTAACTGCGCGCCGTCTTGATTATAAACATCTCGCGGACAGTGAAGGGTCTTCTTATTGTTCAAATATCCACTATACCACAGCCATACCAGCCCCGGTATCTCCGCAGTTCGTCCTCGGGTGCCCGTCAACTCAACGGCGGGATCGGAGTCAGTAGTGCCAGGGTCAACTGGATGACAGGCCGGGACGCCCTGGTAATCCAAATGATACACCTTCAGGGCCTGGCCGATTTGTTGCAACTGGGCATTGCACCGGGCCACATTATTGCCTTCAGTGATGGTCTTGGCCACCGGAATAGTGATAGCCAGCAACAGTACCGCTATACCGATTACCACTAACAGTTCGGTGAGAGTGAACCCAGTTGTCGCGTCATACCGGCCCGTCATTCGCCTTCCCCTTGCACTGCCTATCTGTCTTTGATTTGTAGGACTACTTATCGGGGCTGGGAAGCCCCTCCTACAACGTTCTGTTTGATTTGTAGGAGCGGCATCTCTGCCGCGACCGGTCTCGTGATTAGAAGCCTCTCTCGTCAGGTTGTGCTTCTCGGGGCTATGAAGCCCCTCCTACAATGGTAAAATGTGTTCCGCTGCCACTTCTCTGTCGTTATCCGTCGTTTCTTGGAGGGACCGGTTGAACGCAGTGAACCCGGCCCGCGTTCTATGGACAGGTGGGCCGGCCTTGCTATGCTCGGCGCGGCCCCTCCAAACGACCACTGCCTGTCGTTAATTCGCCGTTCCTGCCCACTGTCCACTGACGACTGTCCACTATCCTCTACATCGGTCTCAATCCTAAGATCGTGTCCACATCCTGGTGCACCAGGCGGCCACTCTGGGTGCGCCACCAGGCCCGCACCTTAAGCGACATCCCCCGCACGGCGACGATGTTCTCCACGCCAGGATTGTCCAAGGTAATAAGGTAACCGCTCTCACTCCCCACCGCCACCACACTCGCGGAGATTGTATGCATTTCACCGACGGCTAACTGGCCGCCGCCATAAGTATAATCCACTGCTACCGTCTGCCCGGCGACTGCGCTGTTAACCGGATTGCCACCCCCATCCCACTCAGTCGTGAAATCCAGACAGGTCCAGGTCTGGCCATTGCTGTCAAACTCAAACCTGTCATAGACGCGGTAATCTATCAATCCAACCTGGCCAGTAGCGTCATAAGCATCCCACATCACAATAGGCACAAATAGGCTGGGCGCTTTCTGGACAGTTATTGTGTATTGGTCCGTAGTGCGATAGTAGAAGCGGAAAGTATGGCCGACCTCATAGTCCTGAGCATGCAGGGTAACTGTGCCACGACCGTAGTCGTTTATCACCAAGCCGGTTCCTTCACCATAAGCAGCACCATTGTTTAAGTCGACGGCCAGCATATTGGTGCCGCCTGGGATAGGCGAGGGTGGAGTGCCGTCAATTCCTGTCCCTACCAAGTTGATGGTGGCTGGGGTAGAAGAAATCTGGCGGTCTTCGGACATTATCAGGGCCCGGCGGTTGCCACGGGTGGGATCAGTGCGCAGGTAATAGTCTATCCTAATCCTCTTGCCCACATCTACGGAATTAAACAGCAGCGCGGCGCCATAGAGGTTCTGGACTGCCTCTCCGGCCCCAGGGAATGTACCGGGAGGGTCAGTCACGGCGCAGATGACGGTGTAGTATACACGTCCCCTGCCGTGAGCACTGTCCGCGACGATGGAATGGAAGCCAGTTACGCTGGCGGCCGCTACTGGATCGCCGTCGTGGACCACCTCACCGTGAACATAATACACCCCGCCGCCGGTGTCACGCCAGGCGTAGCTAAGTTCTGCGTAGTGTGCATTGAAGGGGCCCAGCAAATCCAGAACTCCAGTGCTGGTGTCCACTGTGAAGTGGGTGCCCGGCGTCAGCGGCCAGACTTCGTAGACGGCGGTCAGGGGTGGGTCGCCCGCGGCCCAGCCCTGCGCCAGACCCAGGTTAAATACATGCACTGCTACCGTTGTAGTCGGATCTACCGCCGGCACTACAAAACTCTCGCCGCCCACCCACAGAATATCATCGCGCGAGTTAGCCGGGCCGGTGGCGATATCAGGGTCGTCGGGGACGCTGTCGGGATGGATGGTCGGGCCACCGCTGATGGCCAGGGGCAGGGCATAAGGATCGGTCTTGAGCCGCTCAACAGTACCCTCGGCCAGCCGGCTCATCTCGGTGCGCTTCTCCTCACCGGCCAGCACGCCAAACAATTTAGGGAAGCCCGAGGCGACCGCCCATATCCCCACTAACAGGATGACCATAGCCACCAACACTTCTACCAGAGTCATACCAGATAGTGGCACAGCCATCCTGCCTGTGCTTACACGGGCTGGAAGCCCGTGCCACCGGAAGCCCCTGCCATTATGAATTTTCCGGAAGTGTCCTTTCTTCATTTCTGCTGTTCCCGAACTCGTTACTACCTTTATTTTACCCTTCTGGCGGACAATAAAACAGAGCCGCCGATTTTATTATGCAGCAGCTCGCTAAGCGTGTCCATAAGCCTGATTTAGAAACTTTGGTGCACCCACGGGGCTACTTCAGTAGCGCCGGCATTCCAATCAGTCACCCAGGAAGAATGAGGAGTTTCCATACCCGCGACCTCGACCGTCTCCGATTCCCCATTGAGTCGCACCACTACGTCACGCTGGCGCTCTTCGCTGTAGAATTGGCGATGACATCTGCAATGAGTGACAATGGTGCTATCCGGTGCGTGCGGATTTGACAAAGCGGGAAAGTGACCCCACCGCAGACTTTGCGTCTGTAGCCAATCGGGTACTGAATTGCTATCAATATCCATCCAACCGGGTGGCACCTGAGGCCCGCCAGAAGTATGCAGAGGAGCAGTGATCTCCTCGTATCCATCACTGGCACCGTTAGTACTATCGGCCACATAGGTGTAGCCGTAGTAGTTATACAGGGCACCAGTTATACTCCAGTTGGAAAAATCCACCGTGCCGTTATAGGAACTGTAGACTTTGCTTGTAGCCTCCTCTTTGCGGATTTTGACATCTTTATCATCAGGGCATATCAGCAAGTTTCTATCTTGAATATAGTCGGGGTATAGGGCACTGACGCCGCCCTCGTATCTCTCATAGCCGTCGTGGTAGTTATACCACACTCCTACTACCCAACCGGTAGCGGGATCGCTGTCCCAGGCCCAGGCCGACGGATACAGGCCGTAGTCGGTGCGGTAGACCTTCAGTTGTGTGACCAATTGCATCAGGTTAGTGCGGCAGCGGGCCTGGCGGGACTTTTCCCGAGCGGTGGTGAAAGTCGGGAAGATTATAGCCACCAGTACCGCGATAATGCCAATGACCACCAACATTTCTACCAGCGTGAAACCCCGCGCGTCGTGCCATCTACGCATTAAATGACCTCCTTCGGCAGGTCCAGTGATTCTGCAAAATGCAACTGCATAGTAGAGGGTAGTGGGTACGAGTCTTCATTGAACTTCTACCCTTGTTTGGGCCTGGCTAAACATTGACTTTGGCCCCTAAGTGCTATCAATTTGTTTAAGTGATAGGGAGAGTCGCTAACTCAATCAAGGGATGTACCAGTTCAGTATCCAGGGCGCGACTGCATCGCCCCATAGTAGCATAATCAGACCGGCCACGGCCATCATCGGGCCGAAGGGAACATAGTCACGCCGCCGCCGTAGCCGCAGTACAATCAATAACACAGATACTGCTGCGCCAATCAAGATACACAGCACAAAGTAACTAAGGAACGCATAGCCTGGGCCCAGCATCGCACCCATAGCCGCAGCCAGTTTGACATCGCCCATCCCCATCGCCGGCTTCTTGAAGACGGCTTGCGAGACCCAGGCAATAAGCAGAAACACCCCGCCCGCCATCACCAGCCCGACGATACTACGCGGCAGATAGACTGAATAGTGCTGGGAGCCGATCTGTTCGGAAAAGGCGATGGTCTGCTCGCGACCGAAAACCGCCAGACGGTAACCGTCGAAGACCAATCCGACTGCGGCTACTATGCCTGTCAACTGGTCAGGAATTATCATATGGTCAAGGTCAATGAAGAATATGACTATCAGGGCACACGCGGCGATAAACACTCCCAACGCATAAGCAGTGAGGCCAAACAGGTGGGCACACCCGACGGCGAGCAGGCCGGCCGCGGCTTCTACGAGCATATAGCGGATGCTAAAGCGCTTGCCGCAGTGCCGACAGCGCCCGCGCAGCAGCAGATAACTGAGTACGGGAATCAGGTCTACGAACGTCAGCCGGGCTCCGCAACTGAGGCAATGAGAAGGAGGAAAGACCAACGATTTGGCCCGCGGAAACCGGTAGATGATGACATTGAGAAAACTACCGATGCTCGCGCCCAGTAGAAACAGCAATACAGAAACAATCCAGGATAACCCAGGCAAACCGTACTCCTGTCAGGCAAGGCTATTTTATAGGCGGCCTGTCCCCGGCCCAAGCCTCCGCCACGGCTACCGTGCCGCGGACACCGCTCCTATAAGGTGGTGTGTGACGGAACTCGGTAGCCGGCCCACAGTGCAATGACTAAACTGCAACGAGGGACGGCAGTGAGAACCGGCCCTCGCCCAACTGCTACATCGTGTTTGCTATAATGAGACGGGTATCGGGTTACTGAGACAGTTGCCCGATAATCTCGATGAGCGGCAGGAACATAGATATTACTATGAAGCCAACTACAACCCCCAGAAGTACAATCATCACCGGCTCCAGCGCCGCTGCCAGACTCTCCAGGGTGGCGTCCACTTCACTTTCATAGAAATCGGCCACCTTCTCCAGCATAGCGTCCAACTGGCCGGTCTCTTCCCCAATTGTGATCATCTGCACGACCATCGGGGGAAATTGGCGAGAAGCAGCCAGGGGATCGCCAATGGTATCGCCCTCCCGGATACTGGCTCGGGCTGCCAGAACGGCATCAGAGATTAGGTCATTATCTATGGTTCCGGCGGTCGTCTCCATCGCTTGTAGGATGGGTACCCCGCTGCCCAGCAATGTGGATAAGGTCCGGGAGAAGCGAGCCACTGCCACTTTGTGGGTAAGGCCCCCGAATACCGGTAGTTTCAGCTTTATGATGTCCAGGTAGTGCTTGCCGGTCTTAGTCGCTCTAATTCGGTTGTAGACGATGACCAGAGCGACAACAATGAGTATCGCCGCCCACCAACGGTGGATGACAAAGTCGCTGAACTTCATCAACATCAGGGTCGGCAGCGGAAATTGGTCCTCCTCCAACCCCAGATCAGTGAACAGTTTAATGAACTTGGGGAGGATGTAGGTGGTCAGCAGCAGGACGATGCCCCCGGCGAAAATTAGCACTAAAACCGGATAAGTCATAGCCGATTTGATCTTCCGGCGCATGTCCATATCCTTTTCGATGAAGGTGGCCAGGCGCTCCATGGTTTCGTCCAGCACTCCGCCCACTTCGCCAGCCCGGGTCAGACCAATAGCCAGGTTGGAGAAGGTCTTAGGATGCTTGAGCATGGCCCGACTGAGGCTGGCGCCGCCTTCGATTTCACTCTCAATATCACGAATGATTTCCTTCAGTCGATAACTGGAACTCTGCTGCTCTAAGACGTCCAGACACCGCACCAGTGAAACTCCAGCATTGATCATAGTAGCGAATTGTCGGAAGAAGATAGACAGGTCGCGCAACTTCACCCGCCCCTTGAATAGGGTGATTCCTCCCATGCCCTTCTTCTTCGCCCGGCTCGTAGCCTTCTGCTCGGTTACTTGACTTACGTACAGTCCTCTGTCCCGGAGTTGCTGGAGCAAAGCATCCTTATTGGGGGCTTCTAACGTCTCCGAGATTTCTCGGCCCGTTTTGTCCCGAGCCACATACGCGTAAGTAGTCATGCGGTCACCGCCCCCTTTGTGAGGCTAACCGTATAGTAGAATAATAGCAAAGCAACGCCATAAATGTATTATACCCCAACTTCCCCGCAATCACCCATATCCGCCTGCAGATCTATGCGCCACCGTGGATAAGTTTCTCTAATTCGTCGGGATTGTGGGACCTCCTTGTAGCCACCTCATAGGTTATCAGCCCCTGGTTGTACAAATCCCGGAGAGCCTGGTCCATTGACTGCATCCCTACATCCGCACTGGTTTGAATGATTGAGTGCATCTGGAAGGCTTTATTTTCGCGGATGAGGTTACGAATAGCCGCCGTAGCTACCATTACTTCTACGGCGCACACGCGCCCGGCCTGCCCAGCCCGAGGCATCAGTTGCTGAGACAGAATTGCGATTAAGTTATTGGCCAACATTACGCGAATCTGCTCTTGCTGGGCCGGGGGGAAGACATCAATTGCCCGATCCACGGACTCAGGCGCATTGTTAGTGTGCAAGGTAGCCATCACCAAGTGACCAGTCTCCGCACAGGTAATGGCCAGTTGAATGGTCTCCAAATCACGCATTTCCCCCACCAGCAATACGTCAGGGTCTTCACGCAGCGCCGAGCGCAAGGCATTAGCAAAACTATGCGTGTCTTGTCCCAATTCCCGCTGGTGAATTATACACTTACGGTGACTATGCAGATATTCAATGGGGTCTTCGATAGTTATGATGTGTTCGGATCGCTCAGTGTTGATGTGGTGAATCATAGAGGCTTGCGTGGTGGACTTACCCGAGCCCGTCGGACCCGTCACCAGTATCAAGCCGCGGGGCCGACCGGCCAACTCCTCTACTACTGGCGGTAACCCCAGTTCCTGGATAGTTGGGACCTCCGCAGGAATCAAGCGCAAGGCACTGGCCACATTGCCCCGTTCCCGGAATACGTTAACCCGGAAACGGGCTATCTGGCGCATCGCATACGAGCAATCCAGTTCCAGATTCGTCTCAAACCGTTGAATCTGGTCATCGCTAAGAATATCATAAATCATCCGCTGACTCACCCCCGCCGTCAGCGATTCGTAGCGAGTCTGCTTGAGATGGCCATCAATTCTAAGCACCGGGGGCAGCCCCACTGCCAGGTGCAGGTCCGAGGCGTTATTCTCCACCACCAATTCCAGAAGTTCTTCGATATGAACATTCTCCACCGGCTTGCGCTCGGTCTTCTTGGCGCGAGACGGCTTGGCTTTGGTAGTCACTGCCGGCTGATTCTCGTCTATTTCTGGATATTGTTCTGCCATTGCTCTCCCTTTTCTGGACAAGTACGCAGCAATCAGTCCCTGTTACCAGGTTCCCGCAGTAAATACCACGCGGGTTAACTCCTCTATAGTGGTGACCCCGCGCAGGACTTTCTTGAATCCGTCTTCGCGCAGCGTAATCATTCCCGACGCCATGGCAGCTTCACGGATCTGCCCGGCCGAGGCCCGCTTAACAATCAACTCCGCAATGTCCTGGTTCATCACCATCAACTCAAAGATACCCATGCGCCCGCGATAGCCGGTCTGACGACACGCATCACAACCTGCACCGTGATAGAATACCACATCCTTATTCTCGGGCGCATCGGGGTCAAAGCCAAAGCCCAACAGTTGGTCTTTGCGCGGAGTATAAGGCTCTTTGCAGTTCGGACAGACTTGGCGCGTCAGCCGCTGCGATAGCGAGGCGATGACCGACGAAGAGATCAGGAACGGTTCCACCCCCATATCCACCATCCGGGTAATTGTAGAAGGAGCATCGTTGGTGTGTAGAGTGCTGAGCACCAGGTGGCCGGTGAGCGCGGCCTGAATGGCAATTTCCGAGGTCTCCAAGTCGCGGATCTCTCCCACCAGGATTATGTCCGGGTCCTGACGCAGGAAATATTTCAGGGCGATCGCAAAAGTCAGACCCGCCTTACGGTTGACGTGGACTTGGCTCAGACCGTCCAGTTGGTATTCAACAGGATCTTCAATAGTGATGATATTGGTCTCTACCGATAGAATACGGTTGAGAATATTGTACTGCGTAGTAGTCTTACCCGACCCAGTAGGCCCAGTGGAAAGAATCATTCCGTTGGGCTGGATGATGAGTTTCTCCAATTGGGCCAAAGTTTCTTCTTCAAACCCCAGCTCCTGCAGACCTATTTGTATGGAGGTCTTGTCCAAGATCCGCATCACAGCCTTCTCTCCCAGCGTGGTAGGAATGACTGAGCAACGCAAGTCGTAGTCCTTATCGGCATGGCGCACATGGATGCGGCCGTCCTGCGGCACCCGGCGCTCAGCGATATTCATATCCGACATAATCTTGATGCGCGAGACCAACGGAGCGTGGACATACTTGGGTATCTGCATCACATCGTGGAGCACGCCATCAATCCGATAGCGGACCCGCACGCGATTCTGGTAAGGCTCAACGTGGATATCGCTGGCCCGCTCCTGGATGCCCCGCTGAATGAGTACTTTGGCAATCTTGATAATAGGGGCTTCATCGGTCACGTCGGTAAGGCGGTCCGTCTCCAGACGCTCTTCCCGCCTGTCCTCGGGTTCAGTGGTCCCTAACACACCCGAGTCTCGAACTGACTGGGTGAGTTGCTCCATATCCACCCCACCTAAGGCGGCTCCTGTAGCCGCGGCCGACGCAGAACTCTCCTGCGCGCTCTCGTAAACCTTCTCAATTGTTCTCTCCAACGCGGCCGGAACAGCCAGCAGCGGCTCAATGGGCACCTGAAGATGCCTTTTCAAGTCATCCATAGCAATGACATCGCCCGGCTCAGCCATTGCCACCCGGATTGTTCCCTCCCCGCGGCCGACCGGGATGGCCCGATACCGCTCGGCCAGATCTCGCCCTAACAGCAGCGCCACCCCGGTATCAACGTCCTGGCTGTCCAAATTGTAGAAGGGCACCTTGAGTTGCTCAGCCAGAGTTTCGTGGAGTTGACGAGGCTCCACAAACCCTAAGTCCATCAATACTTCACCAATCAGTTGGGTAGTTTGCTGCTGCGTTTCCAGAGCCTGTTGGAGTTGCTCCTCGGTAAGCAGACCTTTGTCGATGAGCATCTCACCAATACGCTTATGTCCCTGGGGCCGTCGCATAGTTATCAACACCTCAGCGTCATCATACTTTTACGCGGTTTGTTATCCACATGCTTTATCGGACTATGACTACTCTATTATAAGTCATTACTATTACTTGTGTCAACTGACCTACCGGCCGTAGTGGTGCGTTAGCGTTCAGTGGGGCACCATTACCAAGGCGGCGGCACCACAGACGGATAGATTCCCGGGCCATCGTCGTCGTAAGCCAGCGGCAGTTCAACCGCAGCGCCGCCCTCCCGGCTGGACAGATATATGGCTTTGATCAGTTCAACCGCCTTGCGGGCTTCATGGCCTGGTATCTGCGGCGGCCGGTCTTCAGTAATGGCCTGACAGAGGTCCGCCACGTGATGCTGGTGGCCGTACGTGCTGAGCGCCGTCGGGTCGGCAGCAGTCCCCGCGCCGGTGGCCTCGGCAGTCTGTTCTTCTTCGCCCGCAATGGCCCAAGTGGTGATCTCATCAGACGCCATTTTTATACTGCCCGTATCTCCGTGTACTTCCAAAGCCATAGCATACCCCGGCGTCACTGAAGTGGTAGCCTCTAACACTCCCAGAGCACCGTTGGCAAACTCTACCATAGCTACTGCGGTGTCCTCAACATCAATGTTGCGCACCAATCGGCGGCAATAACCGCTGACCCGGGCCACGTCGCCCATAATCCACAGCAACAGGTCCACACCATGCACCCCCTGATTCATAAGTGCACCACCGCCATCCAAATCCCACGTCGCCCGCCACTCGCCACTGGCGTAGTACTCGTGGGACCGGTAGTATTTCTGATAACAGTCACCGAGAACTACTTTGCCCAACTTGCCGCCGCGCACCGCCTCGCGCACGCGCTGTGAACTGGGCAACGTGCGCCGCTGGAATACTCCGGCCAACTTCACATTATTCGCCGCGGCGGCCTCAATCATCGCGTCAATTCTCTCCAGAGTAATATCCAGAGGCTTCTCGCACAGAATGTGTTTGCCCGCCTCAGCCGCGGCTATGGCCTGTTCGGCGTGCATCCCACTGGGCGTGCAGATAGAAACTGCTTGCACATCCTCACGGGCCAAAAACTCGTTGATATCGGTTACATACGGCACGCTGTATTCCTCACCGAGCTTCTTGGCCTTCTGTTCAACTATGTCGCAGACCGCGACCAGCTCAGCGCCTTCAGCGCCGGTAATTGCCTGTGCGTGCCACGGGCCAATAACTCCGCAACCGATGATCCCCCAGCCAATTCTCTCATTACTCATAAGTATCATCCCTCAATGGTGGATTTTACTATATGCTGTTGCCAATCTACTGCCCCCCCCCATTCCCACAATGGGACTTCATCCGGACCAATGGTATCGATAGGTGGTGACTCGTAAGGTCGATTTGCCTTGGCAAGCAGCCTCGGCTCGGGCGTTGTTCTCTAATATCCTATCTCACCCACAGCAAGCGATAATTCAGCGGCGGGACTTCCAGAGCCACATTCTGCCCGTCGGTCACCACTGGTTCCTTAGTGTACGCGTCCACAACGGTCAAAGGGTCCTGGCCTTGCAAGCGCTGCCAATCCACGCGCAAAGTCGGCTTCTGCGCCTCCCGGGTCACATTGTAAACGCACACCAATCCCCCGCCATCCGGCTTGCGATACGCGCTGGCCTTGATGGCTTCGGTCTGCCCGCCAATAAGCCCGGCGTTATCCCAGTAGCCGAAGAATTGGGCGTCACCAATGCCAAACTCATCTAATATGCCGTAGTACTGCTCGCTGGCCTCGGGGTTCGTCCCGCAGATAGGCCAGAAGCCAAAGTCGTGCAGCAGCCCCAGGCCAAAGAGATGATGGGACTTTTCAATGGTGACCTGTGCAGGCTTACCATTATCCTGAAACTTCGCGACATCCTGGTCCTCCAGAGTTGCGCCGTACCACTGCGGCAGGAACCAGGGAATAACTCCGTACTGATGGCCCATAAACTCCGCCCGCATTGCCTCTAACGGAATAACCTCCAGGTAGTTGTCACCCAGTTGCCCCACCCAGTTGCCCTCGCCATCCAGGTAAATGTCAGTGAAGGCAATTAGATGTGGCTCGAGGTGGGGCGACATGTGGGCAATCAGCAGGTTGTCGGGGTTCAGGTCTTTGAGCATAGTGTAGACCCGCTTGAACAGCTCGCGCACCCTGAAAAACGGCCAGTAGCGCATGCGCTGGCCCCGGCGCGTCTTGTTCCAGAACTGGGTCATCGAATAGTCTACATAGATGCCGTCCAGGCCCAACTCCTTAACCAGGTGATAGTTCTGCCAAACGATGTAGTCAATAAAGCTTTGGGTGGGACGCGCTGCGTAGATCACCGCGCCGAATCGGCCGGTGTCAGGATGGTCGGCGCCGATGTGCCACTTGTCGGGCCGCAGCCATTCCGCCTCGTGGGCCTGCCAGGCTGGGGTGGAGCCGGAAATCTGCGTAAGCATTGAGTAGGGAATGAACTTCTCCCCCTCGGCATGGGCCGCGGCCACCAGTGTGCGGAACTGGTCCACATCATTGGGTATGGGGTGCGTGTAAAACGGCTGGACAGAAGTCTGCGGCCAGTAGATGTTTACATTACGTCCCGGGCCCCCAGCCCGGTAGCGGTGCCACTTGGCTGTGCTATCCTTCACTGGTGTGGCAAGCAGGCCGAATGTGAACCGCCACGGGTCGCGCACCTGCCAGGTTTCGTTGGCAAAGTTCCACACCACGTTGGTCACTTGCTCGCCCGATTCAACGCGGAAACAGTCACGGCGCCCGGCACTGTTCGCGGCCTCCTCGGTTTCACAGAAGGCTTCTAACCCTTGCTCTTCGTTGCCCAGCCACCATTGATGCCACCAGCCACTCAGCATCTGATGCGTTGCGCCCCGGCCCCCCGGGGCAAAATAGTAAAAGCTGGCGCATTCTTGCTTCAGAGGAAAAACTATTTCGAAGTTGTCAACCGTGGCGCCGGCAGCGGGATGCAAAATGAAATCATACCGCAAGAGGCCGTCATACTCAGCCGTGCACGTCCACCGCAGCCGCCCGAGCGCACTGTTAGCGGCCCCTTTCAACTGCACCTTGACAGGGCTGCGCTCTGTTACACGGCACGAGGTTTGCTGCCAGAGCAGCTCTTCCCCGTCGCTTACCACGCGGAGCTCAATGGGCTGAGCGAGTATTGGCTCGCCCGCCGAAATGATCCGGCGCGGCAGACCCAGAACACCCAATTCATAGCGGCGGCCCCAGCACGTCACGGTCAGGCTGCCTTGTGACTCTTGCAGGCGGACCGGCTCAAAGGGCGGCGGAGGCGTCTCCGATAGCCCCAATTCATTGCCCAACCAGGCCGTGCCTGGTGGTGGATCGAAGGGATTCAACGGGCTACCCGGCGGGGCCGGCTCGGCGCAAAGTACTACGACTGTAGAAGCCAATACGACCACTATCAACAGTCCGGCGCTGAGGCGCGACATAGTCATTTCTCCTTAGTTCTGGGATACCCAGGCCCCATTTCAGCCGGGCCAAGGCCGCCAGGTTCTCGCAGCGGGAGAGTGTCTCCGTTTCAAAGCGGCTTAGGGTGTTGGTGCTGGCTGCGGGCGTCTCGCTCGCTCCCCGTCAACACAGCAGCCCCTGCTCAACGCCAATAAACCGTCCGGGCCTCGTGTGGCTATCTTAATAGTCCAGCCCCTCACTGTCAAGCCCCTGTTCTATGCAAGCGACATAGATATTGTAAGGTCATTATTGCAATTGGTCTACCATCTGCTGCTCGGCCTTTTGAGCGCCCTGTTTAGCTAATTCGTCGGCTCGGGCGTTGTTTTCGCGGGCAGTGTACTGAATTTCAAAATGTTGCAGGCGACTGATGAGTTTTCGCGCCCATTCATACAGAGGCTTTATGGCCGCAGTGCGCACTCTGTATTCGCCTTGCAGTTGGCGGCACATAAACTGGCTGTCACTAATCACCTGCACCCGCCGCAACCCTTGGGAGATGGCTTCGGACAGGCCGGCTATCAGGGCACGATATTCCGCTACTCCTACCGTAGTAGAGCCCAGTGGAATGGCCCGCTCCACGATGGCCTGGCCCTCGGGGGTTTGCAACACAAATCCGGCGCCGGCCGGACCCGGATTGCCCAGCGAAGAACCATCAGTGTGCAAAATTGCGTCAAATTCGGGTTTATTGGTCATTATCAGCCCCGCCTTGCGGAGGAGGGGGTAGTTGCGAGAGCCTGTCTGTGTCTTCCCCAGGCCGGGGAGGCAACTCCGTTTCAGTGGAGAACAGCGGCTGGGCCGCCGAGGCCGGCTGAGGGGCGTGCCGGTGTAAATCTTGGGCCATCATCACCAAGTCGAAGCCCTCCTTGCGAATGCGCAGGTCATAGTATATCAGAACTATCCCAATCATCGCCACTGGTCTTATCACAATCTGCACCATCGCACCGATAGCCTGGCCCAATGTTTGGGCTAGTGGATTCGTTTCACCAAGTAAAAGCATTAGCCCAATGGCGGCCGGAGTGGCCACTGCCTGGGAGACGACGATTATCATGAGTTGTAACAGGAACCAGGTGATGAAGACGCGCCAGCCGTGGCCGGTAACCAGATCATACGACCGCCGCATGGCCTCGGCGCCCCAGCGCCGCTCAATAGCTACAATCGGCGTGGTAGCCAGAAACCAAATTCCAAATACCAACCCGGGTATTAGGCAAAACAATGTTCCTGCTGATAGGATTACCGATACTAATATCATCGTCAGCAGTAATTTCCACCACAGGGGCCAAATGCGCTGGTAGGCACCACGCAGCGATATCTCGCGGCCCAGGTAGATCTCGGATACGCTAACTGCCAGAGCCCCCTCGCTCATAGGAAACAGCACTATCCAGGCAGCTACCAGTACCAAGACTACGGGAATCGCGGTTAGTAGGGCTCCCCATGGAACCTGCTCACCGCCGGTGGTCAGCACTTGATTGAAGAATAGGTACTGAGCAATTATCTGCATCACCATCAGCGGCCCATAGACCACAGCGACAATCTCCAGCAGGGGCCGGAAATTGTGCCGATATAGTCGGATCGCCGCGTCAATGAGGTCGGCAATCTCCATCTTCTGCAAAGTCGGTACTTCGCTGGATGTGACCATTGTGCTTACTTTCTGTATTTTTGCCCCCGACTGCTAAAGTTAAGCGCCGGGATGCCGATAATCAACATGGTAAATACTCTAAGGATAGGTGAATACCTTTGTTGGTTATCATCGCAATTGTCGGGGCCGTGGGGACGGTCTTGGGCATATGTGCAATTGCTGGCTGTATTCTCAGCAGCCACAACTCCCGCCGCCTGGAAAAGCATAATTCTGAGCAACCCCAACTTCCAATGGCTTCGGGCTTCTGACAGCCGCCCGGTAATGGCCCAGAAGCCCAGTATTACCTACGCGCCAATCCCCTTAGCCCAAGGGCGGTTTCATCTCTTCTGCGCTTATTTCTATTTCTGGACTACCCCCTCCAGTCCCTCCATTCGGATATTAGTATTATATTAACTTCTCGCTCTACAATCCTGCGACTGCCTGTGCCCTGTTGGCGTTTGAGAGAAGAGGGAAGACGCGGCGATTGGCAGGGATTATGTTGGGGAGAATAGAACTTGTAAAGGAGGGCTATTTGAAGTTTGCAATGGCCAGGGTCTTGCAAAGTTAGTGAGAATAAGTTATACTAAAAGCAGTCACTGAGGAAGGGGCACTCGTACACATTTCTCGCACAACAACGAACCCATCGTTGGATAAGCTGAAGCATAAGCTGAAGCACTGCGAGGTGAACACTCCGTGGAAGCGCTAACCATATCGGGAGGCAATCCCCTTACAGGCACCGTTGGCATAAGCGGCTCGAAGAATGGTACCTTGCCGCTGCTGGCCGCCACAATGCTGGTGGACGGGGAGAGCATTATAGAGAATGTGCCTGACATATACGATGTGGGCACAATGATTCAGATGCTGCGGGCGTTGGGTGTAGAATGCACCTTCATAAGTCCGGGCACTTTGAGAGTAGACGCCAGTAATATTCAAACTTCGCAAGCCCCCTATAGTTTGGTGCGCAGTATGCGGGGTTCGTTCTATGTAGCCGGCGCCCTGTTAGGCCGACTGGGGGAAGCCCAGGTGCCTCTACCGGGAGGTTGTGTTATCGGGTCGCGACCGGTGAACTTTCATATAAATGGTTTCAAGGCCCTGGGGGCCAGTGTTGAGGACAAATATGGGGTAATGCACGCGGCGGCTTCTCAGTTGCAGGGCGCCCCAGTGTATATGGACCCGCGTGTCCGCAGCGTTGGAGCGACCGTCAATATTATGCTGGCCGCTACCCTCGCCACGGGCACTACCGTCATAGAGAATGCCTCGCGGGAGCCTGAAGTAGTAGCCTGCGAACGCTTCTTAAAGCAGTGTGGTGCCAATATCACTAACGGCAGCGGAGCCACACTGGTCATCGAAGGCGTGAAGAAACTCCACGGCTGCCGCTTCCGGTCAATCCCCGACCGAATGGAGGCAGGAACCTTCCTGTATGCCACAGCAATAGCCGGCGGCGACCTGACGGTGCAACCCACTCAGACTCAACATATGGACATGGTCGTCGCTAAGTTGCGCAAGGCTGGGATGCAGGTAGACACAACTGCCGAAAGTGTGCGCATAGTGGCCTCGGGGCAGCCCCGGCCGGTAGATATAACGACTGCCCCGTATCCCGGGTTCCCCACCGATCTTCAGCCGGCTCATAGTGTGCTGGTCTCGCTGGCCAATGGCACCAGTGTCATTGAGGAGACCATCTTCGACGCCCGGTTCAATTACATTGACGAAATCACCCGCATGGGCTCTGATGTCAGAGTAGTGGGACAAGTGGCTATCTTCAAGGGTGTGCCTAAACTCACCGGAGCACCGGTGGAGGCTACTGACATCCGGGCGGCGGCAGCCCTGGTGCTGGCCGGGTTGGCCGCTGAAGGACAGACCGAGATTAGTGGCGCCCACTTTTTAGACCGTGGCTACGAGAACTTCGTGACCAAGTTGCAAACGGCGGGGGCGCAAATCCTCTCTCAGGGCGAGGCCCCAAGCCGGGAGGCACTATGTTTGGCCTAGGCGAGCGTTTGGGCATTGACCTGGGCACCTCTAACATCGTCGTTTATGCCCACGGCCGGGGTATAATATTACGCGAGCCCTCCGTAGTAGCCATCGAACATCGGTCCCGCAAGGTCTTGGCCGTGGGCCAGCAAGCACAGGGAATGTTGGGCCGCACCCCGGGCAATATCACCGCCCTGCGTCCGCTGCGCGACGGCGTCATAGCCGACTACTCCATTACTCGGGAGATGCTCTGCCATCTTATCCGCAAGGCCTGTGGCCTGGGGGGACGGCTATTCAAGCCGATGGTCGTAATATGCATCCCTTCGGGCGCAACCAGCGTTGAACGGCGCGCCGCCCTGGACGCCACCCGCGCCGCTGGCGCCCGCGAGGTTATCCCCATTGAAGAGCCTATGGCCGCGGCGATTGGGGCGGGCTTGCCCATAGCCATGGCCGGCGGCAATATGGTGGTCGACATTGGCGGGGGCACTACTGATGTGGCCGTAATATCTCTGGGCGGCATTGTGGTCAGCGATTCAGTACGCATCGGCGGCAATGATCTGGATGAGGCCATAATCCGTCACGTAAAACGAGTATATAACCTGGACATTGGAGAGCGCAGCGCCGAAGTGGTCAAGATTCAAATCGGCTCGGCCTTTGATGTCAATGGCGACGAACAAATGGAAGTTCGGGGCCGAGACATAGTTTCCGGGCTGCCTCAAATGGTCCGCATCAACGCCGCAGAGATTCGCGAGGCCATGGCTGAGGATATTATGCAAATCATTGACCGTGTGCGCACTATCCTGGAGCAGACTCCTCCCGAGTTGGCGGCTGACATCATTGAACGAGGCATTACCCTCACCGGGGGCGTTGCCCTACTGGCCGGTATGGACCGACTACTGGAACTGGAAACTGGTATCCCGGTGACTGTCGCCGATGATGCCATATCTTCTGTAGCAGTTGGCACAGGCCGGGTACTGGATGAGATTGATATGTTGCGCCAACTTTCCCGCAGAGCCGCCCGTCACCGTTGAACCTAACCAATATGAGGTGAAATCGCATGCAACTTGCCCAGCGTATGAGCCGATTAGGTACAGAAACTGCATTTGAGGTCCTGGCCCGGGCCAAGCAACTGGAGGCCGAAGGCCGTCCTATTGTGCACCTGGAAATCGGCGAACCCGACTTTGACACTCCTCAGCACATTATTGATGCTGCCTGCGAGGCGCTCAACAGCAGCTGGACCCATTACGGACCCAGCGCCGGCGACCCCGAATTGCGTCAGGTCATCGCCGAGCATATCAGTAAGTCCCGGGGGATGCCCTGCACGGCAGACGAAGTCGTCGTTGTCCCTGGGGCCAAGCCCATCATCTATTGGGGTATTACCGCGGTGGTCAACCCGGGCGATGAGGTCATCTATCCTAATCCGGGATTCCCCATCTTTGAGTCTATGATTAACTTCGTCGGGGCTAAGCCGGTGCCCGTACCGCTGCGGGAAGAAAATGAGTTTCGTCTGGACGTTGAGGAATTAGCCTCCTTGGTCACCGACAAAACCAGTATGATCATCATCAATTCCCCCCAGAACCCCACCGGTGGGGTTCTGACCAAAGAAGACCTGGCGGCCATCGCTGAGGTGGCGCTGCGCCACGATATAATGGTAATGTCTGACGAGCCTTATGATCATATTCTCTACGAAGGCACTCATTACAGCATCGCCGCCCTGGAGGGAATGAAGGAGCGCACTATCCTCCTTAATAGTTTCTCCAAGACCTTTGCTATGACCGGCTGGCGGCTGGGCTATGGGGTGATGAATAAGGAATTGACCGCGCAAATTGCCAAACTGCAAACTAACTGTACCTCCTGCACTGCCGCCTTCATCCAGAGAGCAGGCATTGCTGCGCTCACCGGCCCGATGGGACCCAGCGAGGCCATGGTAGCCGAGTTCAAGCGCCGCCGCGATGTGATAGTAGACGGACTGAACGAAATCCCCGGTATCAACTGCCTGCGCCCCCATGGGGCCTTCTATGTTTTCCCCAACATCACGCAGACCGGCATAGACAGCCGCACGTTAGAAAGCAAGTGTCTGGAGGAGGCCGACGTGGCGGTTCTGTCCGGCACAGCCTTCGGCGAATATGGTGAAGGTTACTTGCGAATGTGTTACGCTAACTCCGTGGAGAACCTCCAAGTGGCCCTACAAAGACTCGGGGATTTGTTAGTAGAATAGCCAGCAAGTATTCTCAGTCGGGGACATTGTAGGCCCACTCGCCGTAGGAGGACCATCCTTGGCCCGAGATCTAGTCGCGGCAGGGATGCCGCTCCTACGGATTGAAGTTATTACATCACAACCTGATTAAGAGGCGACTATGATGAAACAGCCAGTCAGAGTGTGTGTAGTGATGTTGCTGCTGGTGGTTATGTCCGTGTGGCTGGCCGGCTGTGGTGGGGGAGGCCACCGGGCCGTAACTACCCCTACCTCAAGTACGTCTACCATTCCTCCAACTACGCTGTATCCAGCGGAGGTCTCGCCGGCTAACGGCGGTGGCTTGCTGGGCGACATGGACGGCGACGGGAAGGCGAGCGTGGGCGACGCCATCAGGATACTGCGTATAGTGGTGGGGCTTGACCCGCATGACGCCAGTGCCGACGCTAACCAAAGCGGCAGTGCTGACGTCGGCGATGCTATCAAGGTATTGCGCTGCGTGGTCGGCCTAGACCCTTGGCCGATTGGGGGCACCGGCGCCACCACCGTCTACGTTGTTGACAATCCTCCCACTGGCAGCCACGACCACTTCCGAGAACTGACTGATGCGGTGACATATCTAAAGAACAATGTACCCGCAGGAGAACTGGGCACAGTAGTGATTCAGACCAATCGTGAACTGGTGGTAGACGCGCTCTCGTTTGGCTGTGACCTGGAAATTGAGGTGGACCAGGGCTATACGGGAAGAATCGCTGGCCCTGGGGCGGCACCTTTGGTGATAGATGCAGCGGGCGCTCTGAACCTGGGTGGCTTTACCATCTCCAATGCCGGCGGTGTTATCTTCAACGCCAATCGCCGGATTGAACTATCCGGCAACCATCTGCCGTCCAGTGCCGCGGTGAATATCGGCGGCGTGTCCGGGGCGGCCTTCCCCGCGGGGAGCGCCAGTGGGGATATTACGCCTCAGCAGGCGGTGCTGGCCGGTGGTTCGAGCATTACTAATAACGATTTCGGGCAGTTCGCCTTGAATTACAAACTGGATGTTCTGAGCGCGAGCTACGATATTGATAACAACAAGGGCAGCAGGGTGAACATTGGGGGCAGTGGCAAGTTCGGCGGCACCGCCCAAATGCACATTGGTAGTAATGATATTGACGACCTGAGCCTGGACTTGAAGGCGCAGGGCAGCGCCACCGTCGGCGTCAGCGACCACCTCAAGCTAAACAGCTTCGCGGTGAATTCCGAGGTGAATACCGGTAACCCAGTTTTCGACTTTGGGAACAATGTCGCCGCAACGGCAACGCTTAATCTTTTCGGGCTGGGAAAGGTAACGCTGAAGCTGGACAACGAGGACTATGATAACTTGGACCTGGGGTTCAGTGTTTCCGACTCCGTCCTGAATAGCAAGTACGGAAAGTACGCCCAAGCAGCCGTGACCCTGGGTAGCGCGCTTAGCACATTTAACTGGAATGACATAGGGTCAAACGTAGTGGGTCCTTTCACCTTGAATGCGTTGAATATACCTAATACTGCTAATGTTGATGTGACGCTCAAGAGTTTCAAGTTTGACGGTACGTTCGACGCCTCCCTGAACGGTAATGTTACCCTATACTTGTCAGAACAAGTCAAACTGACCGGAAAGGCACATATTGACATGCGGGGGAGTCTGCTCGACCTGGAGGCCACCCACGTGGACTGCGAAGCCGGTCTGTTTGTGGAAATGAAGGGGCTGAGCGCCGGGATAACCGCCAACATGAACGACGTGACTTTCAAAGACAATCTGTCCATTGACGGCACGGCCGGGGTGAACTTTTCGGTTACAATTACTGATGCCATCTTTGGGGGCAGTTCGGCAGGTATCTACATTTCCGGGCCGGTCAGCGGAGGTATGTCCGCCCCGGGCGGAGCGCGTCCTCAGACTCATACTGCCGACCTCGTCCAACCCCAGCAGGGCGCCGGCGGGATTATCATCAGTGGCCTCCAGATGCACAACGACAATGACTGGATCGAGATTACGGATGTTAATTGCCCGGTCACTATTGAGAACTGCACCATTGCCGCCAAGCCCCTGGCTATCCATCTGGAAGAGGTACAAGGAGCTATTAGCATCAGCGGGAATACCATCAGCAAGGGTGGGGTGACCATTGGCGATTGTGGCTCGGCTACCGTTAAAGATAATGCTATCAACTGTGACGTTGCCAACACGGCAGCGCTGGGAGTATGGGCGACGGATTCCACCATCACGGACAATACTATTACCGCCGGGCCCGGCTCTATGGGATTCGGTGCAAGCGACTCTGGCAATGTCACACTGAGCAACAATACTATTAACGCTCCGGGGATTTGTGCCGTGGATATAGGCCCTGACGCCCGGGTGAACGCCGACAACAATACGATTACTGGTTCAGTGTTTGTTGTTTTCGGCTTGTTAGGACTCACCAACAATACTTTTTCCAACACGCAGATTCTTGACCAAAGTGTCGGCACTGGCGGTCTGCTGAACGACCCGATGCAAGGTGGTAATAGTGGTTTGAATCCGGATAACATCTTCTCCCCGATTGACTGGGACGGCAACGGCTGCCAAGATTATCCTCCTGAGTGTAATCAAAAGGAAGAGGGCAAGTGTAAATGTGGACCTGGGGTCTCGCCCCCCAGTTAGGCCCGCTGGTACGCATAAGTTGCCGCTCACCAACCACAGCCATCCTGAGCTTGCCGAAGGGGTGGCTGTCTAATTAGCACCATACTCTTTGATGGGTGGTCCAATAGATATATCTGTGCCAGCAGATATCTTAGAGAGGAATAAGGAAACTGAAGGGGAAAGGACTATGTAGCAAGGAATCCGAGCAAGAGGTGATTGTGATGAAACAGCCGGTGAGACTGACAGTTCTGACGACGCTGTTAATGGTTACGGCGTTATGCCTGGGCGGCTGTGGTGGAGGAGGGCACCGGGCCGTAACTACCCCTACCTCAAGTACGTCTGCCATCCCTCCAACTACGCTGTATCCAGCGGAGGTCTCGCCAGCTAACGGCGGTGGCTTGCTGGGTGACATGGACGACGACGGGCAGCCCTCGGTGGGCGATGCGATTAAGATTCTGCGCATTGTGGTGGGCCTGGACGACAATGTACCCTGCGCCGATGCCAACGAAAACGACAGCACCGACGTCGGCGACGCCATCCTGGTACTGCGCTGTGTGGTGGGATTAGAACCATGGCCCATCGGCGGCGGCACTATCACCGACCAACAACGCGAAGTCGCCCTGCAGGCCATTGACGCCAAGTTCCAGACGCTGGAGGCCCTTCCGCGCGATGAGCAAAATCAACAGATGGCCGCGTTTATGGCTGGCCGGCCGGAGTTTGAGGAGTCGGGGTTTTCGGACACCAGTTGCGCCTGGGGGCGCTTCAAGGACGGCCGCCTGGTCATTATTATTAACAATTGCGAGCCCGAGCCAGTGGGAACCACCTCTGTACCACTGGCACGACCCAGCCAGGTGGCCCCGTCGGACGTGCCCAGAAACAAGATTGTCACCAACCGTGAGCTGGAACCGGCGGGGGCCGTCTCCATACCAGTGGTGCGCCCCAGCCAGGCGGTCCCTCGCTCGGATATGCCTGCCAACAAAAAATGTGTAGTATGTTATTCCTTCGGCACTGCTTTTGTGCCTCCTCTCATCCAGCCCATCGAGACCGCCTACACTATCAATTCCCTTCTCGCGCAAAGAAACTATGACAGTGCGGGGGCCATGCCCGCCACTGTAGAGGTGTTAAAGTACTACTTGAAAGACGTGGGCGTGTTCTACTTTGAGGGCCATGGCGGCTCGGGGCGGGACCGAGCTGGCAACCCTGTCTTTGGGGTGTGGACGGCGACCTTGGTCTCGGTGGCCGACGACATAAAGTATAAAGACGACCTGGATAACCACCGACTCGTGTATATGCACGCCCTCCAGAACCTGGTCGATCATACGTGGGTCGATGAGTGGCATTACGGTATCACCTCCGCATTTGTCTCAGAGTATATGAGTTTTAGCCGGAACAGCTTGGTGTTCATAAACTCCTGCCACAGCCGCGGGGCGGACGCCAGTGACTTTCAGAACGCCTGCCATACCCAGGGTGCTTGCCTCTATGCGGGCTGGACCCAACTGGTGGTGGTTGCCGATGCCTTCAAGGCGGCCCCCTTCCTCTTTGACCGGCTGTTGGGTACCAATGCCGTGGATCCCAAGGAGAACCCACCCCAGCGCCCCTTTGACTATGTCTCGGTGTGGGAAGATATGAAAAACCGGGGGTTGGATACTTCCACGCCTGCAGGTTCCTCCGCCGCCAAACTGGAATATTACCGGGACCCAGATAATGGTGATTTCGGCCTCCTGGCCCCCAGCATTAGGTTCGTGGCGGTGGACGAAGAAAATCAGGAACTGCATCTGGGCGGTATGTTTGGGCATGAGCAGAGCAAAGCTAAGGTAAAGGTCGGCGGTCAGCAATTGCAAATCACACAATGGCAACCAGGGGAAACAGTCCCGGACTGGGACTGGATGAACTGCAAGTTGCCCTGCAGTGGACCGGGGTCGGCGGGCGATGTTGTGGTGGAGGTGGACGGTCACGAGAGTAATGCGAAACAACTGTCGGATTACCGGGGAACATTCACCCTTAAGGGGGGGCCGGGGCTTGGTACCGTGAAAGCGTGGGCCACGGCAAATGTCCATCTGCGCTCGGCCCTACAGGAGTGCCGTCCGCAGAGCGGCCAGCCACCACTGAGGTCGGATGTCAGCCTTATTAAGATAGTGCGAGATTCGACCGGGAGTTACGGTATCTCGGGAAGTTACACAAACGATTATGGGGGAGGCAGGTGGACAACTTACACTTATTCAGGCAGTGGCACGCTCCCAGCAGCGTGGGCCCCTCCCGGGAGTGGTTTTGAGGGTCCGGCCGTATGGGCCCAAGCCTGGCTTTACTGGACACGGAATAAAGTGGCGCTGTGGGCTAGATTCGTATTGCCCTGCCATTTCGAATCGCGAGACCAAGACGGAACAGTCCACAGCGACGACTCCTCGGGTTTCGCAATTTATGGTATCTCGGAGGAGATGCCCTGGAGCGCTAATTACAGCATCCAGGGAGGAAAGGTCGACCCCGCCAAGTACGAGAGCTGGGTTGTGCCATTTGGCGACGTCGAACTGACCTGGCCAACCATGACTTGCCACTTTCCCCCCAACCCGATGGCCCCGTGCAGCGCGAGCTGGTCTTGGCTACCATCAGCGCCACCCTGATCGAGAAAACTCCGGAGGTCTCGGAAGCACTCTCGGGTGTCCGCGGAGCCTGGCGCAGCTTCACCCGCGCTGCGGCCAAGGTGGGGGTGGCGCTGGTCTGGGTCGGACTATATGGACTATTCGCCGTGCCCGTGATTGTCGGCCTAACAATCTACCTCCGCCGGCGACAGGGATGACGCGGAACTTTGCCGATTGGTGCGAAGTCTAATAAGGTACGAAAATGACAGCCACTCTGAGTTTGCCGAAAGGGTGGCTGTCTGGTTATCTCCGTGACCTTGGCGTACCAGACGGTTTCTCCAGGCAGGAAAGCGGGTAAGCATGGGGAAATAGCATTAGCCAGCACCAAGCCTCACGATGAAGCAATTTTGAACAGACAACTCAGGAGTAAGCAGGCATGATATTAGTACTCAGCAGTAACGCAGCGATGGTCCGCACCTATGAGGTGAAGAATTTCGGGGTGGGACAGTTTCACCATGCCAGCCGCTTTGACGTGGCGGCCGGTGCCAAAGGGATTAACGTGGCCCGGGTGCTGCGCATTCTCGGCCATAATGATGTGGTAGTTACCGGATTTGCCGGCGGTATAATCGGACAGTTCATCCAAGCCGACCTACGCAAAGTCACTGTTAAGCCGACGTTTGTAGCGATTGCTGAGGAATCGCGACTATGTCAGACCTTTGTGGACCGCACCGCTGGCACCGAAACCCGCGTGGACGAGCTAGGGCCGCTGGTAAGCCCGCGGGAAGTGCGCCAACTGCGCTCGCGCTGGCGTGAACTATTGGCTGAAGCCCAGATTGCAATAATATCGGGCAATCCGGCCCGAGGCGTACCCTCCGACTTCTATCGCGGGCTGGTGGAGGATGCCCACAAGGCGGATGTGCCCGTAGTGTTGGATGTCCACGACGACCCGCTACGCGAGGCAGCAAAGGCTGCTCCTGAGGTGATGAAACCTAACCTGGGAGAGTTAGAATGGCTGGTGGGCCGTCGCCTCAACGTTCCGGAAGGGGTCATTGCCGCCAGCGAGGAGTTGCTGGACAGCGGCACTGAACTGGTGCTGACTTCATTAGGGGCTCAAGGAGCCATCGCCGTCTCCGCCGAGGAACAGTGGTGGGTCAAGCCACCTGAGATAGAATTAGTCAGCCGCGTGGGCAGTGGCGATGCTATGGTCGCCGGTTTGGCTTCCGCGACAGTGGAGGAAAAACCCTGTGAAGAGCGGTTGCGCTGGGCGGTGGCTGCGGGCGCGGCTAATGCTTCCAGTTTCGGCATCGGCCGGTGCACTCGGGCGCAGATAGAAGAGCTGGTGGAGCAAACGACATTGACACAGATAGCGTCAGAGGAATAGAATTCTAATAGGTAACTTGGCCCTGCGAGGTGCACAGAGCGGATATACATGGCCGATGACAAGATAACCAGACGCCACTTCATACAGCAGACTGCGGCGGCGGGAGCCGGACTAATTGGCGCGGGAATTCTCGGTGTGACCTGCGGGAGAGCGGGACAGCAGACACCGCTCGCGGCACCGGGGATCAGCCGCATTGCCCTCATACGCAGCGAGACAGTGATGGCCACCGAGAGCCAGCCGCGGCTGGCGAAGGTTCTGGAGATGCTGGACATTGCCGTCCAGCATGTCTTCGGCAGCGACAATCCGCGGCATGCCTGGGAGAAAGTGGCTGCCTCCGACGATGTGGTCGCCATCAAGACAAACTGCATGTGCATCCTTTTAGCTACCAGTGTCTCGCTGGTCCAGGGCGTGTGCACTCGTCTCATGGACTGCGGCGTGGCGGCGGAGAATATCATTGTCTATGAGCAGGCCACAGGAGATCTGCTCAAGGGGGGTTTTGAGCCACGGCGGTCGGGGCCGGGCGTGAAATACTATGGGGTTGACCGCGACTATGATGAACCTATAGTTCATCGCTCCTTCCGCGATCGGCTGGGCAAAATTATCACGCAGAAAGCCTCGGCTTTAATAAACATGCCCGTGCTCAAGACCCATCAGCGCGCTGGGGTTACCCTGGCGATGAAGAATCATTACGGCAGCATCAGCAACCCCTCAGCCTATCACGGGCCGCACAATAACTGTGATCCGTACATTGCTGACATCAATGACATACCGGCTATCAAGGACAAGACGCGACTAATCGTCTGCGATGCCCTCCGGGGCTGCTGGCAAGGCGGGCCTTCGCCTCACGCGGCGGACATCTGGGTCTACCAGGGCATTATTGTCGGCCAGGATCCGGTGGCCTGTGATACGATAGGCACAGGTATAATTGATGCCCAGCGCGAGCAGCAGGGCAAGACCCCGATAGCCGGGCCTGGCCAGTTGCCCGCTCACATCAATACTGCGGCACGGATCGGATTGGGCAACAACGACCGATCGCGGATTGAGTTACTGGAGCAAACCCTCCCTTAGCTGGAACAGTTGGTAGACCAGACTAAGTTGACACCAATACCGTCAAAGGAGTAGAATTGTAGTAGATAATCTGGCATCGCGGGATAGATAGGAGACATTTATGGCTGATAATAAGATAACGAGGCGAGAGTTTGTCGAGCGGACT
The DNA here is from genome assembly GCA_029820565.1 of Candidatus Zipacnadia bacterium. GTDB lineage: Bacteria > Armatimonadota > Zipacnadia > Zipacnadales > Zipacnadaceae > JALGTV01. Next base: position 25,995 of record JALGUR010000009.1, on the reverse strand, counting down.
GCTGCCCTCGGCGCCGGGCTGATTGGCGCGGGCCTCCTGGGTACGAGCTGTGAGACAGTCGCGCAGCAGGTAGCGCCGCCGACGCCGACAATGAGCCGTGTCGCTCTGATACGCAGCGAGACCGTAATGGCCACCGAGAGCCAGCCGCGGCTGGAGAAGGTTCTGGAGATGCTGGACACAGCGGTTTGCCATGTGTTCGCCACCGAGAATGTACAGCAGGCCTGGGAGAAAGTTGCCGCCGCCGATGACGTAGTGGCAATTAAGGTGAACTGTATCTGTTCGCATCTGTCCAGTAGCGTTCCTGTAGTGCTGGCGGTCGCCACGCGCCTCATGGACCTGGGGATACCTGGCGAGAATATCATTGTCTTCGACCGGAGCACCGGCGAGCTGCGTAAGGCTGGTTATGAGGTGCGCACGGAAGGGGAGGGAGTGAGAGTCTACGGCACCGATGGCGACTACGACCAGCCCATAAATCACCGCTCGTTCCACCATTCGCTGAGCAATATCATTACCCAGAGGGCCTCGGCGCTTATAAATGTTCCGGTAGTGAAAAACCACGGCGGGGCGCAGGTTACACTGGCGTTGAAGAATCACTACGGCACCATTGACAAGCCCGGCCCCTACCACGGCAACAACTGTGACCCGCACATTGCCGATATCAACGATATACCGACGATCAGGAATAAGACGCGGCTAATTGTGTGTGACGCCACGCGGGGCTGCTGGGACGGGGGCCCCGGGCCTGGGGCTGGGACGATCTGGACCTATAAGGGCATCATTGTGGGCAAGGACCCTGTGGCCTGTGATGCCATAGGCACGGGCATAATTGATGCTAAGCGCGCCCAGCAGGGCAAAGGACCGCTGGGCGGAGGGCCGGGCAAGCTGCCCAAACATATCAATACCGCCGCCCAGTACGGTCTGGGCACCAACGACCGATCCCGGATTGAGTTACTGGAGCGAACCCTCCCTTAGCTGGAACAGTTGGTAGACCAAACTAAGTTGACACCAATGCCGTCAAAGGAGTAGAATTGTAATAGATAATCTGGCATCGCCGGATAGACAGGAGATATTTATGGCTGATGATAAGATAACGAGGCGAGAGTTTGTCGAGCGGACTGCTGCCGTCGGCGCCGGGCTGATTGGCGCCGCGATACTCGGGGGCAGTGGCCAAGCAACTGCTCAGCAGGCAACAGCGGCCGGCACCAGCCGCGTCATCCATACGCATTCAGACGGCGCTTTTAACCTGCAAACTGGCCAGGCTGATTACGAGAGGGTTAGCAGTATGGTGCAAACTGGTATCTGTCAGGTTACCGGGAAACTCGATCTCGCGGAAGCCTGGCGCAGCCTAGTAGGCCCGGATGACGTCGTCGGCCTGAAGATAAACTGCTTGGGGCGGCCTGGATTCTACAACGACCACGTGCTGCTGCGGGTGCTCAAAGAGGAGTTGGTTGCGGTGGGCGTGCGGTCCGAGAATATAATTGCTTTTGACCGTTATACCGGGCATCTGAAGGGCGCTGGCTTCACCATCGGCCAGCAGGAGGACGGCTCCTGGCTAATAGCCACTGATGGCAGCGGGCCCGGATACGACGGCGCAGTTACTCAGGAATTTCCACCCCACGGCAAAGATACCAAGGAAGCCGCGCCCTGCAGCAAGATTGTCACCCAGAAGATAAGCAAGATGATAAACATCCCCATCCTAAAAAACCACGGGGGGGCGGGGGTAACCCTGGCGCTGAAGAATATCGCCTTTGGCATCTTCAACCATACCGGCAGCGCCCACGACAACCATTGCAATCCCTACATACCATATATGTGCTCCCATCCGGTAGTCCGTCAGAAGACAGTACTGCACATTCTCGACGGACTGAAGGGCCAGTACGAAGGTGGCCCGGGCGGCAAGGCCCAGTTCCAGTGGGCCCAGCAGAGCATACTGATGTCCCCGGACCCGGTAGCGCTTGATTTCATCGGTGCTCGCCTCATCAACCAGGCCCGCCAGCAGAACGGTAAGTCGCCGATTAGTAACGGTCATATGAGTCACATCTTCACCGGGGCCCAAATCGGATTGGGGCACGCCAGTGCTGCCGAGATAGAAGAGGTATTGCTAACCATTTAGGCTGGCTGATGCTAATCCTTTAGAGCAACGGCCTGCCGAATTTAACAGTGAAGGAGGCGAAGGGCTATGTTTGGACTGGGAACGCAGGAAATCCTGCTAATTCTGTTGATTGTTCTGCTGTTGTTTGGAGCCAAGAAAATCCCGGAAATAATGCGCGGATTAGGCAAGGGCATCCGCGAATTCAAGCACGCCTCCCAGGAGGCGGTGGATGAGATCTCGTCCTTGACCGAAGAAGAATCCAACGATACCAAGGATGCCGGCGGCGACGAGCCGCTGGTCGGCTAAGGCATGAGAGCAATGAGTATGCGCAAGTGGCTGATAGTTCTTCCCATCACCGTGATTGTAGCAGGCAGTGCGCTGATAGCCGTCCAAGGTGCTGCCGAGACCGCGCTGCTGGCCAGTTTCCTGCCGAATAGCGGTCAAATGGCAGGCTGGCAGATAATCGCGGGCACTGACCGGGGCGGAACTACCAACGAAGTGCTCTACACGATCTACGACGGGGCCGTTCCCCAGATGCGCCAGAAGGGCCTTAAGTCGGCCCACCAGCGTATCTACAAGAAAAGCGACCAGCGAATAAGCATGGATATGTTCCGGCTGGGCAACTGGCGGCAGGCCAAGGCATACTTTCTTCCGCACCGCGAGACTCAGCGGGATGGTGCCGCATCCTTCACCCTGTACAATACCATCAAGCAGCAGGCCTTCGTCGCCGAGGCCGCGGGCAGTATCACCGGGATGTTCTGGCAGCGCAACTATGTTTGCCTCGTCGGTATGCAGGGCTCTGGTCCCACCGATAGGGCTACGGTGAAAGCCTTTCTTACCTTTGCCTCTAACAAGATTAAGAAACGCTACCAGAAATAGCCTGGCTGGCAGGGCGCCCTCGCTAGTGCAAGCCAATCAGCCTCCGCTTAGCCCGATTGTTGCCTCCCGAGGAGAAAATTAACATATGCTACGATTGTACAATTCCCTGACCAGAAGGAAACAAGTCTTTGAGCCGGATGATGGCGAAACGGCCAGGGTGTACTCCTGCGGGCCGACGGTCTACGACTTTGCCCATATCGGCAACCTGCGTACCTTCACGTTCAATGATATCCTGTGCCGCTATCTGTCCTTCAAGGGCTTTGAGGTCAAGCAGGTGATGAACATCACTGATGTGGATGACAAGACCATCGCCGGCGCCGCCGCCCAGGGCCTCAGCCTCGCGGAGTACACTGAAAAGTACACTCAGTATTTCTTTGACGACATTGATGCCCTCAACATTCGGCGCGCCTGGAAATACCCCCAAGCCACCCAGCATATCTCCCAGATGCACGAGATTATTCAGAAACTGTTGGATAATGGCCATGCCTATGTCGCCGAGGGCAGCGTCTACTATGATATCTCTTCATTTGCCGATTATGGGAAACTGTCCGGCGTCCAGCCCGAAGAATTATCAAGTTCCACCGAGTTCAGCCGCCTGGAGGGCGACCAGTATGAGCGGGAGGAAGCCGGCGACTTTGTCCTCTGGAAGGCGGCTAAGCCCGGTGAGCCCTCCTGGGATAGCCCGTGGGGGTCGGGCCGGCCGGGCTGGCATATTGAGTGCTCGGCGATGTCTATGGCCTATCTGGGGCCGACCCTGGACATTCACACCGGCGCTGTTGACCTGCTCTTTCCGCATCACGAGAACGAAATCGCCCAGAGCGAAGGCGCTACCGGCCAGCAGTTCTGCCGCTTCTGGGTGCATGGCGAGCATCTCATAGTGGAAGGCCAGAAGATGTCCAAGTCACTGGGCAATTTCTTCACCCTACGCGACCTGCTGGAGGGGCAATTTCTTCACCCTACGCGACCTGCTGGAGCAGGGCTACTCGCCCCAGGCCATCCGCCACCAACTGCTCACCGCCCACTACCGCCAGCAACTCAACTTCACTATGGAGGGGCTCCAGCAGAGCGAGCGGACCGTCGCGCGGCTCAATACCTTCATTGATCGGTTGCCCCGCCTGCCCCGCCTGCCCTTGCGCGAGGGCCGCTCAGAGCAAGCAGGGGAGATTGTGGCGCGCGCGCACCAGGACTTTGAAACTGCGATGGATGATGACCTGAACGTCCCGGGCGCCATAGGCGTGGTATTTGAGCTGATAAAGCAGGTCAATATGATGATTGACGCAGGCCAGCTTCACGCCGGCGACCGCGAGGCTATCTTTGAGTTCCTGCAGCAGGCCGACAGCGTCCTGGGCATAATGACGAAGCAACTGGAGAAACGCCAGGTCGTTGCGAGTTTGTCTTCGTTAAGCAGCAGTTCGAGTAGCAGCTCAAGCAGTAGCGGCTCATCATCCAGTAGCAGTAGCCCAATCCGGTAACGGCTAAGGCTTGTTTGCATCACAGGAAGGAGTGACGCAATATGCAATGCCCGTTTTGCTCCGAGAAGAGAGACATTCCCGTTGAAGGCGAGATAGTTGAACACTTGGTTGTGATACAGACGCAAGACGGCCATATCCACGTGCATGGCCCCCTTCGGAATGAAGAGGCTATCAAACGACTGTTGGACGCTATTGATACAGAGAGAATCAAGACTCTGATCGCCCAACGTGAGGAAGCTCGGCAAGAGGGCAACTTCACCCGCGCCGACGAAATCCGCACCCAACTGGCCGCCCAGGGCATCATCTTAGAAGACACCCCCACCGGCACCCTCTGGCGACGGGGGTGAGCTCCCCAGGCCTTGACGAAGTTGCCTTCTTGTGCTATTGTAGTTCGCGATACGCGATGACCATGGGTTCAATTACTTCCACAAGCATAATCGGGTGGCGATGCAAGTGGGCTTGGCGACGCTTCCAGCAGCGGGTCGGCCCCGGCTGTGGTTTGATAGGTTAGGCAAGGTAAGATTATTATAGTCATGGGCCGGCTCGCCTGGCCCGTGACTTTTGTTTAAGGTCGTGGGCCTCAGTGCAGGTGCGCGGCCTTTTGCTTTTTGGGCAACATATATTGATTACTCCTCATAGCAAGCAGGGAAAAGTAATATGAAGGAGGAATATACAATAATAGTGGTGTATAAGCAACAGTGGAAAGTAGACGGCTATGTGCCAAGTGATTTGCCCAGAAAACATCTTAAGGAGGTAGTTAGCGATGAATGACACAAGGATTATCCTGCCCGAAAGTGAAATGCCTCAACAGTGGTACAATATCAATCCGGACTTGCCCGCGCCGCTGGCGCCACCCCTGAATCCGGGTACCGGTGAGCCTATCGGCCCGGAGGACCTGGCGCCCATCTTCCCGATGGAGCTCATCAAGCAGGAAGTGAGCATGGAGCGGTGGATTGATATTCCCGACGAAGTGCTGCGGATCTACAAGCTGTGGCGGCCCAGCCCACTGTTCCGAGCGTACCGGCTGGAGGAATACCTGGACACGCCGGCCCGCATCTACTACAAGAATGAAAGCTTCAGCCCGGCGGGTAGCCATAAACCCAATACGGCGGTGGCCCAGGCCTACTACAACAAGCAAGAAGGGGTCAAGCGGATCTGCACCGAGACCGGAGCCGGCCAGTGGGGCAGCGCCCTATCGTTGGCTGGGGCCCTGTTTGACTTGGATATCACTGTATATATGGTGAGGATTAGTTACGACCAGAAGCCCTACCGGCGGATGCTGATGGAGGCCTGGGGCGCGGAGTGCTTCCCCTCGCCCACCGACAGGACCGAGGCAGGCCGTGCCATCCTGGCCCAGGACCCTGACTCGCCTGGCAGCCTGGGGATTGCCATTTCCGAGGCTCTCCAGGATGCCGTTAGTGACCCGGAAGCCAAGTATGCCCTGGGCAGCGTGCTCAATCACGTGATGCTGCACCAGACTATTGTGGGCTTGGAGCTGAAAAAACAACTGGCCATGGTGGATGAGAGGTTGTGTGGGCGGCGGGTCTAACTTTGCCGGCCAGTGTTTCCCCTTTGTTAAGGACAAATTGGACGGCCAGGACATTGACATTATCGCCACCGAACCGACCGCCTGCCCGACCCTGACCCGAGCGCCTTTCCGCTATGACTTCGGCGACACGGCCGAACTTACGCCCCTGCTGAAGATGTACACCCTGGGGCATAGTTTTGTGCCGCCGCCAATTCATGCGGGCGGCCTACGTTATCACGGCGATGCGCCGCTGCTGTGTCTGCTCGTTAATCAGGGAGTTATTGAAGCCCGGGCCTTCCACCAAAATGAGGTCTTTGAGGCCGCGATAACTTTCACCCGTACCGAAGGCTCACTACCGGCCCCCGAGACAGCGCACTGTGTCAAGGGAGCGATTGACGAGGCCCTGAAATGCAAAGAAACCGGCGAAGAGAAGTGTATAGTCATCGCCTACAGTGGGCACGGCTTCTTTGACTTGGCCGCTTACGATGCCTATCTGACTGGGGACTTGGTGGATTACGAGTATCCCGAAGCGAAGATCCAGGAGGCTCTGGCAAGCCTGCCCGATATTGAGTAAGCCGGCCGATAGATTGATCGCTAATAACTAATCCTCGCCAGGGATGAGCGGGAGCGCGTACACCATAAGTGCCCTTGCGCCAAACGAGCCCCTGGCGAGGTTGATTTCTGAGTTGGTAGCTGCCGCGAGATAGCTCTTGACAAGGAAGGCGCGACCTGATATACTGACCAAAACTGAATAACAACTGCTTGTGTGAGCAGGAAGACGGTGCGAAGCCGTCGCTGCCCCGCAACTGTAATCGGGGACGAAACCCGTAGCAAGCCACTGAGGAGCCGTTACCTTGGGAAGGCACGGGGAGTAGGACGATCCGTAAGCCAGGAGACTGCCACGTAAGCGACTGACTACATCCTCTCGCGGGAGGGGGGTGAGTTCTTTGGCTAAACGACCACCGCCGCCCTGAGAAGCGGCGGTTTTTGCTTCTCGGCTCCAGACAATTGAATAACAGACGTATCAGTACCTAAACCAAACACTAATTATGGGGAGATAACAATGCTGAGACTTCACAACCAGAAAACTGGCTTCACATTGATAGAACTGTTAGTAGTGATAGCGATAATTGCTATCCTGGCCGCCATCCTTTTCCCGGTCTTCGCTCACGCACGGGAAAAGGCCCGCCAGACCAGTTGTCTGTCCAATGTCAAACAACTAGCCCTGGCTTTTATGATGTACGCCCAGGACTACGACGATAGGATGCCCTTTGCCTACGATATGGCGCCTGACTGGAGCTGGGAATCGGCCTGGGATTTCTATGTTAACTGGTCGGATGGGACGCACCGGCTGGGCCTGATTGGGCCGTATACGCTGAATGAGCAGATCACTCTGTGCCCCACCGTTGGCGAGTTGCAGTCCTGGGGCCGACCGTACAGTGGCTACGCTTACAATGCTTCTTATGTGGGCGGCTCACCTGACGATGGTCTCACCCCGGCGGCACTGGGAAGTATCGCCCGCCCCAGTGAGACGGTGATGTTGTGCGACAGTGCCATTTGGGACTCGTTCAGCGGGACGGGCATTAACCAGAACAACTACCTGCGCGCCCCCGGAGACCCGATGTATACCTGGATTGGGCCCAATGTCCATTTCCGACATAATCAGACGGCGAATGTGGCCTATTGCGATGGGCATGCTAAAGCGGCTACACAGAAGTTCAATGTCAGTACCTATGATGGTTCGTTGGCTGACCTGTCGGCTGATGACAGCGCCTATGATCTGGAGTAGAGAAGATACCAGAGTCATAGTGGGGAGGTATGCTCACAGTGAAATGGTCAATTGGCAAACAGTTAGGACTGGTAGGTTTCATCACTGTCTTACTGCTGGGAGGCTGCCGCACCTCCAGGCAGCCCTCTGGCCCACTGCCCGAGGCGCACCTCCCCAATTCCACCGTCTCGCCGGCCATTCAGACTTGGCCGCGGACTTTCACTGATGACCTGGGCAATACCGTGACCCTTGCCCGGCCACCCCAACGTGTCATTACCTTGCAGCCGAACTTAGCGGAAATAATCGCGCTGGTGGGGGCTATTGACCAGTTGGTCGGAGTTACCGAGTTCTGCAACTACCCTCCCGAAGCCGCGGCTAAAGCCAAGGTCGGGGGAATCATCAACCCCAGTCTGGAGAAGATTGTGGGCCTACAACCCGACTTAGTCCTCGTTAGCCGGGGCAATGATATGGCCTTCATCAGGCGGCTGGCGGAACTGGACATCAGCGTGCTGGGCTACGACCCGCAGACGCTGCCCGATGTAATAGAACTGGTCCGCCGTCTGGGAGAAGTCACCGGCCATCAAGAACAGGCCGAGCAAGCCGCGCAGGATTTGCGGGAGCGTTACGAAACGGTGCTGCGGCAGGCGTCTGGTCGGTCTGGTATCCGGCTGCGGGTGCTGTTTGTGCTGTCCTGGGAGCCGTTGTTCGTGGCTGGGGCCACCAGCTTTGTCAACGATATGATAACTGCGGCAGGCGGCGAGAATGCCGTGCGGCAAATCACTAACGTTGACCAGAAAAAGCCCTGGCCACAGATTTCGCGGGAGGCGGTGGTAGCTGCCAATGCCCAGGCAATCATCTCCACAGCCGCTCATGGAAAAGCCCAAGCCGCCGAGGCGGAGCAGATACTGCACCGGCTAAAGACTGATCCCGGCTGGCAGCAGGTGACGGCGGTCAAGCAGGGACAGGTCTACATAATAGATGATGATTTGGTCACCATCCCCGGCCCGCGACTTATTGATGGGCTTGAAACGATCAGCGTAGCGCTGGCTCGCGCCACTCAATGCTATGAGGGGCAAGACGATGGATGACGCGCATACATTGGCAGCCGAAGGGATAGTCTGTGGGTATGATGATGAGGATGTGCTACGGGATGTGACGCTGGACGTGGCGCAGGGAGAATTTGTGGGGCTGATCGGACCCAACGGCTCGGGGAAAAGCACACTACTACGCGCATTAACTGGCATACTGCCGCTGCGCAGTGGACGAGTCCTGTTGAATGGCCAGCCTCTGGCTCATTACACCCGGCGCCAAATAGCCCAAAAGATAGCGGTGGTTCCCCAACTCAGCGGCAGCATATTCCCCTTTACCGTGCGTGATTATGTGATGATGGGCCGCACCCCCTATCTGGGCCGACTGCAGTTTCAGCGACCCGGCGATGGGCAGATCGCCCAGCAGGCTATGACCCTGACCGACGTAACCCACCTGGCCGATCGCCCCATCACTGACCTCTCCGGCGGCGAAATGCAACGGGCGACCATCGCCCGGGCTGTGGCTCAGCAGACTGACGTATTGCTGCTGGACGAGCCTACGGCCTTTCTGGACCTCAACCACCAGCGCGAAATCTTTGAACTGCTGAAGCGTTTTAATACCGACCAGGATATGACCATTATATGCGTCTCTCACGACCTGAACCTGGCCGCCCAGTACTGTCCCCGGATTGTCGTACTCAAGGACGGAGTGGTGTATGACGACGGGCCGGGGTCACAGATAATCAGTGAGCAGATGGTGCGCCAGGTCTACGGAGCGCCCGTGCAGGTAGACATCGGGCCGGGTGGGAAGCCACGGGTCAGCCTGCTACCGGCCGGGCTTGAGCAAGGGAGGCCGCAGCCATGAAAGGGCGGTACACGGTTGTCGCCGCCGGCCTCACCATAGTATTGGTGGCTACAGTCGCGGTCTCGCTGGCTACTGGGCCGTCGCCACTTCCGGCTGGCCGGGCTATGCGAATACTGCTCAGTCCCCTTCCCGGCCTGCACGGATTGGCCCCCCAGGCCTCTGAAGCCGAGCAAGCCATAGTGCTGAACATCCGCCTGCCGCGGTTGATCTTGGCGCTACTGGTAGGCGCAGCCTTAGGAGTGGCCGGCGGCGTTATGCAGGGCTTTTTCCAGAATCCGATGGCCGCCCCGTCTATCCTGGGCGTGTCAGCAGGCGCGACCCTCGGGGCCACCGCTGCAATAATGTTAGGGCTGAATTGGTGGATTTTAGGCGTGAGTCCGGTTCCGGTGGCCGCTTTCCTCGGCGCTCTGCTGGTGTCAGTGGCAGTGTATTTTCTGTCCCGACGAGGTGGACGTACTCCTATCACGCTGCTGCTACTTACGGGCATTGCCCTCGGCTCGCTGTGCTCGGCGATCTCCTCGTTTATCCTGGTTCGGGGTCAGCAGGGCGACCTGGACCTGGTCATCTTCTGGATGATGGGCAGCCTGGCCAACCGGGGTTGGCCGGAGGTGTGGATGGTCCTGCCTTACGTTGTAGTCGGCAGCGTGATTGTCTACGCTTATAGCCGCGACCTAAATGCCTTGCTACTGGGTGACGAGCAAGCCCATCATTTGGGCATACCAGTTGAGCGAGTCAAACTGATACTACTGGTCTTAGCCTCGCTGTTAGCGGCGGCGGCGGTAGCAGTCACCGGCATTATTGGCTTCGTCGGCCTGGTAGTGCCTCATCTGATACGCCTGATGGTCGGCCCCGACCACCGCATTCTCCTACCTTTGTGCTTCCTCGCCGGCGGGATTGTACTCGGCCTATCTGACATGGTGGCTAACCTGGCCGGCGAGATACCCATCGGCATCATCACCTCGCTGCTGGGCGCACCGTTCTTCCTCTACCTACTCCATCGCCGCCGCGAGTATGAATTTTAGACCCCTCTGGCGCAATTTGCCAATCCCCTACCTTCATAAGAAGGTATTGCTCTGACCCAGGAGAATAGCATGATAGCAGCGACGCTACACCTTCTTTTTGGCAGTGTTGCGTATTACCCCGAAATGTCTGCGGCACCAGTTATGCACTGAAAGGACAAACCTACCATGCGCAAGATTCAAAGGGCTTTGATAAGTGTCTCCAACAAGACCGATGTTGCCGAGTTTGCCCAGCAGTTGCATAAAATGGGCATACAGATACTTTCTACTGGGGGCACCAAGCGGGCGCTGGAGGAGGCGGGCGTGCCCGTGCAGGCAGTGGAGGACTATACTGGCTTTCCTGAGATGATGGAGGGGCGGGTGAAGACCCTGCACCCCAGGATTCACGGCGCGCTGCTGGCCTTGCGCGACAACTCTGAGCATATCCGGCAGGCTGAAGAGCACGGGATTGAATTGATTGACCTGGTCGTAGTCAATCTGTATCCGTTCCGAGAAACCATTGCCAAACCTAATGTCACTCTGGCGGAGGCGGTGGAGAACATTGACATCGGCGGGCCCACTATGCTGCGCTCGGCGGCCAAGAATTTCCGCAGCGTGGCGGTGGTGTGCAATCCACAGCGCTATGATGACATCATCACTGAGATGACGGCTAACGGCGGAGCACTAAGTGAGCAGACCCGGCGGGACCTGGCGCTGGAGGTCTTTGCTCACACGGGTCAGTATGATGCGGCTATCGCTCAGTACCTCTCCCAGCAGTTCGCCGAGGAGCCCAGTGCCTTCCCCGGGTACTTCGCGCCCTGGTATCAGAAGCAGGGCAGTGATTTGCGCTACGGCGAGAATCCTCACCAACAAGCGGTCGTATATGCCCAGATTGGCGCCGCCGAGTCCGGACTGGCCCGCGCACAGAAAATCCACGGCGAGCGGGAACTGTCCTTCAATAATTATCTGGACCTGACCGCCGCTCTCGCCGCGGCCCGCGATTTCCCCCAGCCTACCGCCGTCATCATCAAGCACCTCAATCCCTGCGGCCTGGCCAGCGCCGACGCCCTTGCCGATGCCTTCGCTGATGCGTGGGCATCAGATCCCATCTCGGCATTCGGCTCAGTGATGGGCTTCAACCGCATCATTGATGTGCCCACCGCCCAGGGAATTGGCAGTAAAGATTTTCTGCGCGAAGTCATTGAACCGCGCTATCGTAGTGAATCCGGCGATGATGAGTCTACGATTATTGGCGCATTTGTGGAGGCAATTGTGGCTCCCGGATATGACGACGAAGCCTTAGAGATACTACGCGGACACAAGAATCTGCGCATTATGCTGCTGGATGATTTTGCACCCCCGGATGAGCATAAAGACTGGGATATCAAGAAGATTCCCGGAGGAGTAGTCGCGCAGAGCCCGGATGCTCAGTTTGCCGCGCCCCATGACATTGAGATTGTCACTGAGAAGCAGCCGACGCCTGAACAACTCCAGTCGCTGCTGTTCGCTGATAAGGTCGCCAAGCACGTGAAGAGCAATGCCATTGTACTGGTGCAGGACAGGCGGCTGGTGGGCTGTGGTGCGGGGCAGATGAGCCGCGTGGACTCCTGTATAATCGCCGCCCGCAAAGCCGGCAATCGGGCAAAAGGGGCGGTACTGGCCTCGGACGCGATGTTCCCGGCCCGCGATGGCTTAGATGCCGCCGCCGCTACGGGCTGCAGTGCCATCATCCAGCCCGGCGGCTCACGGGCCGACGAAGAAATCATCGCCGCCGCTAATGAGCACAACCTGGTGATGCTCTTCACCGGTATGAGACACTTCTGGCATTAGCCAAACACGTACACGACGGGAGAGTAGAGTAACATGGTCCATTCTTTTGACCGATTAAAGAACGGAGTGGTACTGGCTGAGTTAGGTGGGCATGGTGACGGGCCGTACTGTGCGGAGCACGGTGCGGGCGCGGCCCTGGTCGTGCTGGGCACCTACATAGTTGACGCCGGCGACGACGTGCCGTACAGTCCCGACTTCGTATTCAAATCCGGCCGGCATAACTACGCTGGTTACCTGCAGGAACACGTAGCGGCTGCCCGCAACAGCGGCGCGGCGGTAGGCGTCAGCGTGGCCAGCATCAACCTGGATGATACCGTTGATTTCCTGGTCGCGGCGGAGGATGCCGGAGCTGATTATATCTCAGTTTGCCTGCACTCAACGATGGAGATGTTTGTCAGCCGAGGCCTAAGTTCGGCCCTGCTGCGCCGCGAGAACTGGCCGCGACTGCGCGAGCACCTCGCAGCAATCTTGGCCGCAACTACTCAGCCATTCATCGCAAAGATAGGAGTGCATGACACGCCGGATACTAAGCAAGCCGTTGATGTGATGGCCGAGGTGGGAGTCCAAATCGTCCATGCCAATGTTGGTAACGCGGTTAGTGAAGAGGGTCTGCAGGCCATCAGTCGGCTCAGGAAGTCTGACCTATTCCTCATTATCGGTGGCGGAATCAAGACGCCAGAGGAAGCACGCTCAGTAATTGAGGCTGGCGCGGATGCGGTGGCGGTGGGGACGGCGGCTATGCACAATCCCAGTCTGTGCGGGCAACTGCAGGCAGGAATCCGCCACTGGGCCGAAAAGCCAAAGGAGGACCAGTAGGATGGCCCTACAATACCGCGTAGTTTCCCGAGACGACAGCGTCTACGAAGCCTTCCCGGACCTGGTGCGGATGCCGTCCGGGCGGCTGGTGGTTATGTACCGGGAGGCCGATTGGCACGTGGCCCGGGAATACTCGCGGGTTGTCGCCCGGCTCAGCGACGACGAGGGCCAGACCTGGAGCGACCGCATCGTGGTGGCTGTAGGCCCGCACGCCGCCGAGGTGAAAGCCGAAGAGTACTGGTCGTACAATTGCCCTCGTATGCGCGTGCTGAATGATGGCCGCTTGGTAGCAGTGTGTGATCTGATCTGGCATCGTTCGGAGTCAGCCACGGGCGAGTATGGGCCGGTTAACTACCTGTGGTGGAGTGAAGACGAGGGAGAGACCTGGAGTCAGCGGCAGCCGACCGGGATCCCGGGCATTATGCCAGACAAGCCCTGTGAACTGGCCGACGGCACGCTGTTGGTTGCCACCCATTGGCGCAATGCGGCGACGGGCAAACTCGCCGTGTTCGTGTATTGCAGCACCGATGGCAGTGTCACCTGGGATGGCCCGATAACTATCGCCGATGACGGGAAGTATAATCATGACGAGGGCAGCGTGCTATTGCTACCCGATGGGACGCTCATTTGCTATATGCGAGAGGATTCTATGCTGAATTATCCCGGCTTCAAGTGCTTCTCGGGCGACGGCGGCTTGACCTGGGAAGGGCCCTATCCTACGTTTATGGTCGGCTGCCACCGGCCTACGGCCGGCCTGTTGGCCAGCGGCCGGGTGCTGGTCACCTACCGGGAACACCTGGGCCTGACATTTGGCGCCCAGCGGCTGTGCGCCTATTTGGAGGAAGTGGACAGCGCGCTGCTGCGCGGCCCGGGTCCCGAGCGCGATATCCAGCGCCAGACCAACCGCATTATGATGCTGGACTATGATAACAGCCCTTATCCGGACAGCGGCTACTCCGGCTGGGCACAACTGCCTGACGGTACTATCTACTGCGTCAATTACATTAAGCGCGAGGCGCCCGAGGCCTGGATTCGGGCCATTATTTTCCGAGAAAGCGATCTGCTGCTGGACTGAAAGAAGGTAAAAGACGGCCGGGGGCGAAAGGTTAGTAACATTGGCTTGTCACTGCCACAAGGAGATTTTGTCCAAATGGCCTCAGAAGCAATGAATGCGCGGGAACGGTTTCACGCTACCTTCCAGTATGGCCAGCCCGACCGGGTATTTCTGATGTCGCAGTGGACGTTTGCCGACACACGCGAGCGCTGGCTGCGGGAAGGGATGCCCTGGGACCAGCATTTCACCACCTACTTTGGCTTTGACCGGATAGAGTACATTCCCCTGCAAACTGGGCTGTTGCCACCGCCGGAGACCAAAGTAGTTGAGCAGACGGCGGAATGGCAGACTGTGGAGGACGAATTAGGCGCCGTATCCAGACACTGGACTGATCGCGAGTTCGGGATGCCCCAGTGGCTGGTTTACCCGGTGCGCGACCGGGACAGTTGGGAGAGCCTTAAGAAGCGGTTGAATCCCGACGCGCCTAACCGGTACTCCGAATATTGGGAGGACCTGAAGCGCTGCTACCGGAATCGCGACTACTCGCTGGGCATTATGGCCGGGTCCTTCTATGGGTGGATTCGCAACTGGATAGGGATGGAGCACCTGGCCCTGTGGTACTACGACTGTCCCGACTTGGTCCACGAGATGACCGAGTATGTAACTGACTTTGTGCTGCGGCTGATGGACCGTGCTCTCAGCGAAATCCCCGACATTGATCACGCGCTGATATGGGAAGATATGGCGATGAAGACCGGCTCGCTCATCTCGCCGAAACTGTTTCGTGAGTTTATGATGGCGCCGTTGAAGCGCGTGACCAAAGTGCTGAACGACTACGGCATCCAGATCATCATGCTCGACTCGGATGGGAATGTGGACGAACTCATTCCGCTGTGGTTGGAGGCTGACGTCAACTTAATCTTTCCCTTGGAGGTGGCGGCTAGCTGCGATCCGGTGGCCTACCGCGAGCAGTTCGGTCAGGAACTGCGACTGCTGGGCGGTATTGACAAGCGCGTGCTTCGGGACGGCTGCACCAAGCAGGATATAGAGCAAGAAGTTATGTCTAAAGTGCCCCAACTGGTCAAACAGGGCGGCTTCTCGCCCATGGTGGACCACGCCGTGCCACCCGATGTACCCTTTGAGAATTTCAAATACTATATGGCCCTCATAGACGAGGTGTGTACCTTCGCCTAGCCAAGCAGTATTGTTGCTGTGCAGTACACCCTGAAAGCTAAGTGGTGATCTGTCCAATGATGAACCGTACTCTTGCTCAAGCCGACCCGCAAATAGCCCGCATTATGGCCGGGGAACTGGAACGCCAGAAAGATACCCTGATGCTCATACCCTCAGAGAACTATGCTTCACGCGCCGTGATGGCGGCGATGGGATCGGTATTCACCAACAAATATGCTGAGGGCTATCCATATCGGCGTTATTACAATGGCTGTGAGTACTATGACCAGTTAGAGCAACTGGCCATTGACCGCGCCTGCGAACTATTCCACGCTGACCACACCAATGTTCAACTACATACCGGCTCCCAGGCCAATATGGCCGCTTACTACGCAATGCTGGAGCCGGGGGATAGGATCCTGGCCATGAGCGTGGCCCAGGGCGGTCACCTGACTCATGGCGACCCCATAAACTTCAGTGGCCAGTTTTATGAGGGTCATTTCTACGGCCTGGACCCCGAGACTGACCGGCTTAACTACGATATGATTCTTCAGGACGCTAAGGAAGTCCGGCCTAAACTCATTATCGCCGGCGGCAGCGCTTATCCCCGTATTATAGATTTTCAGAAGTTCCGGGAGATAGCCGATGAAGTTGGAGCCTATTTAATGGCTGATATCGCCCATATCTGCGGGCTGGTGGCGGCCGAGGCTCATCCTGACCCTGTGCCGTATTGCGAAGTGGTAACTTCAACGACCCATAAGACCCTACGGGGTCCGCGGGGGGCGATGATTCTATGCCGGGCCGACTGGGCCGACCGCATTGACCGGGCCGTATTTCCTGGTATCCAGGCGGGACCGCTAATGCAGATAATCGCCGCCAAGGCCCTCTGCTTCAAAGAGGCTCAGGAGTTTGGCTTCCGGGAATACCAGCGGCAAATTATCCGCAATTCCCAGGCCCTGGGCCAGGCGCTGCTGGAGGAGGGCTTCACTCTGGTCACTGGCGGCAGTGACAATCATCTGCTGCTGGTGGATCTGCGCAATAAAGACGTCACAGGCCGCGAAGCCGCCGACCTGTTGGAGGCCGCCGGAATGGTAGTGAATAAGAATCTAATTCCCGGTGACCCGCTGCCTTCCACCGAAGCCAGTGGTATTCGCCCCGGCACCCCGGGGCTGACCAGCCGGGGAATGAAAGAGAACGAGATGAAGATGGTAGGCCAGTGGATGGCCCGCGCCATCCACGAGGGCCGCGAGGCCGCTGACGTACTTGATGAGATTCGCCAGCAAGTTGTCGAGTTATGCGCGGCTTTTCCTATCTATGAAGACCTGTAACGGTAGGACAGGCGTCCCGCCTGTCCTGGACAGACTTCCACGAAAGGAGCGATAGTGATGCGAGTGTTAGCAGTAGGTGCTCATCCTGACGATATTGAGTTTTTGTGTGCTGGAACCCTGGCCAAGTATGCCCAGCGGGGTGACGAAGTCTTCAACGTGGTGTGTACTAACGGGGATATGGGCCACGTCATCATTCCGCCGGAGGAATTGGCCGAGATCCGTGCTAAAGAGGCGGCCGCCGCCGCCGCGCTTGAGGGCGCGCAGATTAAGATGTTAGGCGAGCCTGATGAGTGGCTGTTTCACGACAAACGCACTCGGCTAATGATGATTGACGCCATCCGCTGGGCCAATCCCGATGTCATCATCACCCACTCGCCGGACGACTATCATCCGGATCACAAGGCCTGTGCCGACCTGGTGTTCGCCGCCAGTTTCCTCTCCACTCTGCCCCACATCCATACCGAGCACCCCCACCAGGACCACATCGCGGCCCTGCTGTATATGGACGCGATAGCGGCCACCAACTTCACCCCCGAACTGTACGTGGACATTACTGACACCTTTGAATTGAAGAAGAAAGCCCTGCTGTGTCACGACAGCCAGGTTAAGTGGATGAAGGACCACGATAATATTGACATCGCCGACTTCATTGACGCCGTAGCGCGCACCCGCGGCCTGCAATGCGGCGTACAGTACGCGGAGGGCTTCCAGATTGGCAAATTCTGGCCCCGCCTGAAGACCGAACGCCTCCTGCCTTAAGTACCCGCGGCGAAAACAACCCGACCATTGAAGAGGGCGAACCCTCCAGTCTGGGCAGAGTTCGCCCTTCAGGTACTGGCTACTATTTAAGGACGTGCCGCGGCTTGTTCCTGCTCAATATTGGGCTTCCCCCGCCAGCGGCGGCATCATCCAGTTGTTGCCGTTGCTATAGCCCCAGGTCTCTTAAACCCGATTCCTAGCCAACCACACCAAAGCCTCCACTGCCTACAACATGTAGTCCTTGCCGAAGCTGATCGCATTCTCGGGCCAGTTGGGTTCAAAGTCGGGCAGCGCGGCCACCGTTTCCAATTCGAAACTGGCCTTGCCGGTCTGGCTGACGTTGGTGCCATTGGCAGTAGGGAAGTTCAGGTCAATCAAGGTGTGGGCTCTTTGTTTTTCAACAATCACCGACGTCTGGCCCGGCTACCCCACCACCTCATTACTCAGTGCCACCCGCGGTCTGCTCCGGTAAGGCCAGCAGAGCATCCAGCACTTGGGCTCGCCCCCGCTCACAAGCGGTAGTGTCCCCGGCTTCGTAGGCGGCAAGCACCTGGTCGGGAAGCGTGGCGAGCAATTCTTTTGCCTTGGCAACTGCGTCGCTGCCTCCGCAGCCTCCACAATCACTGAGACGGTTTCTCCGCTATCGGCCGAATTCCTGTGTGATTACCCGACATAGCCAACACTTCTGTACCCAAACAGCAATACACAACCTATGCGGAAGGAATCGAGGCCACGATGAATAAGTGTATCATGAGTTAAGAGCACACATCGCAGTCTTCAGTCGAAATAGCATTTGGGACATAGCCTAATGCAAGCCAGACAACATACTCCTGCCCCTAACCTGCCCCGTGAGAGACGGGAAAGGATCGGTAAGATAGTCTTAGTAGCCGTCCTTGCGATCAGCGCTGCGGTATTAGCCGCAACTCCCTTTAATTCCTTCCTGATGGCGGGCAACCCTAACCTCAGCATCCCCCTTGGTAAGACTTTCTTCCCCGTCGGCGCCTTTGGTGTACTGCTGATAATGACTTTAGGAGTAAATGTGGTTCTACGCAAGTTCGCCCCGCACTGGACACTGTCCCCTGCCCAATTGGCGGCAATGTGGATCGTAGTTGTCGCCAGTTCCAGCGTGGGAAACGCTCCAGTAGGCTGGAATATCCCCAGCATGGTGCACGGCCCCTATTTCGCTTCGCCAGAGAATAACTGGGGAGAGTTATTAGCCGATCCCCGCACTCAATCTTTATTAGTAAGCGACCCGGCGGCAATTGAAGGGTTCTATGAAGGTTTGCCGCTGGGAAGCGCTGTTCCCTTTCAACCGTGGCTGCGACCAGTAGCCATTTGGGCTATCTATATCGCTGGTATGCAGGTGATGATGATTGGGCTGGCTGGGATGCTGCGTCGCCGCTGGGTGGAGCAGGAAAGATTTACATTTCCTGTAGTACAGGTCCCGGTGCAAATTGCCGCCTCACCCTCGCCCGGTCAGCTAATTAATGGTTTCTTGCGTAACAGGCTGGTATGGGCGGCAGTGATCATACTGAGTATAGTCCATATTCTGGGCGGGTTACATGCTCTATATCCGGCCATCCCCGAGATTCCCTTGAGATGGAGTGATTATAGGTTTACCGAGCCACCCTTGTCCTACACCGGCGTGTGGCGCGCGCGTCTGTGGCCGACTATGGTCGGCTTTGCCTATCTTATTCCCTCGGAGGTCTCCTTCAGCCTTTGGTTTTTCTTCCTGCTTCATAAGTTGCGGCTGATGGTTCTGGGCATGTTCGGTCTACGGTATGGGGCCAACTGGGTGGGCGCTCAACTGGAAGAAGCCGGCGCTACTGTTACCCTGGTGAGCCTGTTTGTCTGGCTGGGGCGAGGTCACTTTGGCAATGTCTTCCGCAAGGCTTTGACCGGCGACCGCTCAATTGACGATGCCGATGAGCCACTGACTTATCGAGCGATGGTCGTGTTATTCCTAATTGGGACTGCCCTAATGATCGGATGGCTGGCGCACTTTGGCGGGAGCCTGGTCATGGGGCTATTAGTTGTGGTTATGTTCGTAGCCACCTTGGTGGCATTGTCCTGGATGGTTAATCAAGCCGGGTTTATCTTTGTGTTGCCCCCCTATTACATCACCCAAGTAATTGCCACTCTGACTGGTAGTAGTATATGGAGTCGTCAATCCCTACTAATTACCAGATGGAGTGACTACGCGTTTCACTTCGAGATGTCCGAGTGCCTCCTGCCCAGTTTGCTCAATGGTTACAAGATTTCCGATGCCACTGGTCTACATCGCGGCTCGCTGCTGAAGGCTTGTGTTGGTGCTATTGCGCTGGGTTTTCCCATATCGGTGGTCGCTACCCTGTGGATGCACTACACCCGGGGCGGAGCCCTGGGATTCGCGTCCTACTATCCTATGACCAGACATATGAACCTTATTCATTCCTGGGTTAGCGCCACCACGATGAATCCCCTGAAGATTGACCCGATACTTATATCTCACTTTGTCGGCGGCTCGTTATTGATGGTCGGCCTGGTGTGGCTGCGGACCCATTTGACCTGGTTCAATCTCCACCCTATTGGTTTCCTGATTGCCGACGACTGGCTCATCTGTGCGTTATCCCTGTCTATATTCTCGGCCTGGTTGATAAAGAGCGCCGTGGTGCGCTGGGGCGGGCATAAGACCTATGAGGTGCTACGTCCTTTCTTTCTGGGCCTAATCATCGGGGATACGCTTAACGGTGTTATTTGGATAATTGTGGGCTTCTTCACTTCGGTGCCATATCGCATAGGATGCTAATCGCTGCTGCTCGGCAAGCGCCAGCGCACTACCTCGGCGTGGGTCTGGTCCTGGGCGTCGCGGTACGAGTACGAGGTGACCAGGGTCCCATCCTCCAGTTGCACAGTGGGGCCGAACCCGCCTCCACTGGGCATATCTTCCGCCGTCTTGGGGTCCAGGATTAGCCGGTCGTGCCCGAAATCAAAGTGCAAGCCCGCCTCATCCTCGTAGCCTAACGCCGCCTGCACGCCCAGGGGCACTTTCAAGGCCCGTACGGTGAAGGTGAACAGGAGGCGACCGTCCTGAAGGCGGAGGATTGACGGATACATCTCCCCATAGTCAGAGAAGTTGCTTGCGTTACCCCAGGTGTATCCACCGTCAGTGGATTCGAACAACAGCATCCGATGCACTTGGTCACTTCCGGTGGGAATGGGCCGTTCGTCCAGTGGCGGATAATTGCTGCTGCCGACGCGCTTGACCAGAAACACCTGGCCCGACTGAGTCTGCCAGAGCACCCCCTCGTTGAACCCGGCGAACTGCTCTCTATCCTCGTCAGTCGGATGCGCCACGCGGCGTGACTTGTCCCAGGTCTCGCCTTTGTCGGTTGATTGCCACACATAGTGGCCGACCTTGGCAGAGACACCCAAGAGCAGGACCCCATCGTCGCGTTCCAGCAGCTTCCGGCTGGTTACCACTGACGTCTTTGGCGGAGCATCCGGCAGGTCCTCGGCGACGATGGGTGTGGTGGTCCAGGTATGCCCGCCGTCCGTGGACCGGTGCACGTAGCTGTGCACGTAGCCGTCCTTGTTGCGCCAGTCCTGGATGAGGAAGTGTACCGTAATAAAGACAGTGGCGTCCTTGAGCACGGTCAGGTACGGCTCGCGGCCCAGCAAGTCAAGGACCTGACGCTCAGGCCAGGTTACGCCTCCGTCGTCGGAGCGGTAGAGGATGATATCCTCCTGATACCGACCGTCCTCCAGGTGGTGAGGATAGAACATGACCAGAAGCAACTCCCCGCTGGGCAATCTGGCAATGCAGGGCTTGTAGTCACCCGGCAGGCCCACTGGGATACGCTGGGCAGGCAGCCGGTCCGCGCCTATCGTTACAGGGTTAATGACCTGAATAAAATTGTCAGCGTTGTCTTCCCCTTCGGCTCCGCACACGCCGGTCAGCAGAATGACTGTCACCAACGCAGTTGTCATCAGAAATACGCTGTGCATGTTCATTGTTGCATCTCCCGCTCTTGCACTAAGATATCTGCGCGTTACAGCGGCCTAACCTTGCCCTTGGGCCACCGGCGGCAAGTTCCAACGCACCACTTCCACGTGCGTCCCGTTGTCCTCGCAGCGGTACGAGTACGCCGGTCGCCGTCTCGGTGGGGGTGAATTCGCCGCCTACTGATTCTGGGTCAAGGCCACCAGAGCATCCAGCACTTGGCCTCGCCCCCTATCACAGGCAGCAAGGTCGCCCTCCTCGGCGGCGGCAATCACCTGGTCGGGGAGCGTGACGAGTAGTTCTTCTGCCTGAGTAAGAGCCTCGCTACTGTTCCCGCCAGCTTTCAGTTCCGCCACCCGGTCGTTCAGCATCCTCAGATACTCATGGTCCTGGATGCCTTCAATTATCGCCAGCCAATGTTTGCCATCAGTGACGGAGTCCGAATCAATGTACACCGGCGAATAGATTATCCGCGTGGCTCCCAATTGATTCCAGGAATTGGCTATTCCGCCCGCATCTCCATAGGCCCAAAAACCAATGCCCGTAGCCTGAGCTTTCCAACACTCCCATTCCGGAGCCCGGTAGTAGGCGATGGCATCCTTAACCGGCGGGCCGCCCCCACAGTCGTAAAACCACAATTCGCGGCCTCCCCGCCGCAGTTTGTCATAGAACTCGGCGGCCGCTGCACCGCCATGACGGTAGTGGTATATAGATGGGCAGAGAATATCGCAGATTTTGAACATCTCCGGCACTTCAGCGTCCTGCGGTGCTGCATGAATAGGGTCCTCGAATATAAGCAGTTCAGGAGCGCCCGCTTTAATGGCCTCCGCCCAGGCCAGAATGCGACGGTCCTGTTCCGCCTTATTGGGCTCGTCCACCAACAGGATGCCGATTTGGCTGGGGTCTATACCGATTTCCCGCGCATGGTCGGCCCAGGCCCGCATGGCCGAACCAACCCGCTGGTTGAACTCAGGGGTGCCCAGAGTCGCTCCTGCAAAGCTCGTGCCTACGGCGGCAAAGACCATGTAGTAGCGGGCCTCGGGCCACATACGTACCCAATCATCGAAAGGGGCCATATCTAGGGGCTTGATCAAATTGCCGAAGCCATCAAAATCACTGGCCTGAGGATGGGGGAATACCCTAGGGTATGCCCAGGGCGCGTTGTAGTGGTACGATTGCATATGCGCCAGAGCCGCGGGGAGATTACGTTCGTTTAAGTCATGGTGACCACCGCTGTCAGTGTCGTCCCACATCCCTAGCGTGAGCGTGGGTTCGTCGGGAAACTGAAACGGCTCGACAACCAGTCTCAGCCGACTCTCCAACTTCTGCCCGGTCCCCTCCACCTCAACTACCACTCGCCCCCGATACCGGCCGGGGGCGGGCATGTCCTGAGGATGAAAGCTCAACCAAAGCTGCTGCGAGATACCGGCCGGGAGGGTAACCCGCCAGCCGCCCCGCTCCCGAGGGATGACGGGCAGCGCATTGGCATCCCAGATACCGGACTGCATCGCGACGTACTCGGCTTTGCGCACGGTTATATATCCAGGCGCTTGTCCTCCCGGCAGCCCCACGAACTTCACCTGAGCATTCAGGGGAGCGTCGGTGAAGTTGGCGATGTTGAGCGTCTCTGCCCGCGTCTCATTGCACATCATCCGGACCGATAGCGTGGGACTCTGTTTGGGTAGCCGAGACGGTAAGTCCCATAAGTTTAGCCGCTGCCAGCGGTTGTTATGCCACAGGAACGACGGGGGCAAGCCTTCTGCTCGGCGCAGTCGGGCGACCACGGCAAACAACCGGGCGTGATTGTCGTTGAGCGGATATATGGCACGATAGTCGGCGGGAAGGTCGGCGGGGGCGGCTGCATTGGCCTTTTCAATGGCCGCAGTCTCCTCGTTGAGCTGTTGGCGGACCTCAGGTTCGATAGCGGCGCCGGCTATTGCCTCTCGCGTGTCGGCAATGTCTACCGCAATCCGCCGACGAACGCTGTGTTGGGAGATGAAAGTGCTAAGGTCAGTGATCATGGGACCGTCCAGCGGCAACGCCAGCATTTCGTCAGGACCGCGATAGACCTCGATTTCATCGCAAACCAGGAAGTGGCCGACCGCCGCAATACCCAAACGCAGAAAGCGCCCGTGGGTGCGCAACTGGTCGGTAGCGAAGCGGTGCTCCTGATAATCCGCGGGCGCCGGCACCTCGACCTGGGCAGATAGCGAGCAAAGCTCGCCGACATAGTGAAAGTCCTGGCCCTCATCACTGACCAATATCACGATCACCCAGGGCCACGATACACCTGTTGGGCCCGCCGCGCTGCTGAAGGACAGGCCGGCAATAGGCACGATCTCGCCCAGATCAATGGTAATGGTCACGCGACTGGTTAAGACCCAACCGACACAGCCGGGCTGGCCCCAAAGACTTCGGCCGGGCTGGCTGGCGTATTCCCCATCGGTCAACTGCTCTCTGTCACCAGGCTCAGTACTGTAATTCGGCTGAGGGTCCAGCACATAAGGCTTACCCAGGGCTACATTTGGTCCGGGGGGCACGAAGGCAGCCGGTGCTGGCCCCCCTGCTGCATTAGAAGGACCCAATAACACTCCCATGACTATACAGATAAACCAGACCCCCAGCGCGGTTCCATGACCAAGAATGCTCATCTCTTTGAGGTGCGGTAGCATCGGTTACTCCTCCCTTTGGGCCACCGGCGGCAAGTTCCACCGCACCACTTCCACGTGCGTCCCGCCGTCCTCGCCACGGTACGACTGCGCCCTCACCGTCTCGGTGGGGGTGAACTCGCCGCCTACTGATTCTGGGTCAAGGACGCCAGAGCATCCAGGACTTGATCTCGCCCCCTATCACAGGCGGCAAGGTCGCCCTCCTCGGCGGCGGCAATCACCTGGTCGGGTAGCGTGACAAGTAACTTCTGTGCTTGGGCCAGTGGCGTATTGCTCTGGCCGGTCGCCTTCAGTTCGTCCACCCGATCCTGCAGCATCCTCAAGTACTCATAGTCCTGGATGCCTTCAATTATCGCCAGCCAATGTTTGCCGTCAGTGACCGAGTCCGCATCAATGTATACCGGCGAATATATTTCGGCTTTGGCTCCCAGTTGATTCCAGGGGTTGGCGGGTCCTCTGCCATAGCACCAAAAGGCGGTGCCCGTCGCCTGGGCTTTCCAACACCACCATTCTTGAGTGCGGTAATAGGCGATGGGGTTCGCAACGGGCGGGCCGTTCGTACAGGAGTAAAACCACAATTGGCGCCCACCCCGGCGAAGATTATCATAGAACTCGGCGGCCGCCATACCGCCGCGACGGTACTGGGAAAGATTGGGACAGAGAATATCGCATACTTGGAACATTCCCTGCACTTCGGCGTCCTGCGGTGCTGCGTGGTAGGGGTCCTCGAATATAAGCAGTTCAGGCACGCCGGCCTTGATGGCCTGGGCCCAGGCCAGAATGCACCGGTCCTGCTCCGCATTCTTGGGTTCGTCCACCAACAGGATGCCGATTTGGCCGGGGTTTATGCCGATTTCCCGAGCATGGTCGGCCCAGGCCCGCATCGTGCTGCCAACCCGCTGCTTGAACTCTGGGGTGCCCAGAGCCGCTCCGGCGAAGCTCGGCCCGAAGAGGGCAGGCACATTGGGAAATATCATGTAGTATCGAGCGTCGGGCCACATAGCTACCCAATCGTCGAACCTGGATAGGTCCAGCGGCCTGGTCAGATTGCCCGCCGCGTCAAAATCAGTCGGCTGGGGCTGTGGAAAGACTTTGCTCGTGGCCCACGGGGCATTGTAGTGACACGATCGCATGTGCGCAACGGTCGCGGGGATGTTGCCCGGGCCGCCGCAAGCGTGGGCTCGTCGGGGAACCGGAATGGCTCAATGACAAGCCTTAGCCGACTCTCCAATTTCTGGCCGGTCCCTTCTATCTCAACCACCACCCGCCCCCGATACCGGCCGGGCGCGGGCACGTCCTGAGGATGAAAGCTTAACCAAAGTTGCTGCGAGATACCGGCCGGGAGGGTAACCCGCCAGCCGTCCCTAGTCCGCGGGATGACGGGCAGCGCATTGGCATCCCAGATACCGGACTGCATTGCCACGTACTCGGCTTTCCGCACGGTCATGTATCCGGGCGCTTGTCCTCCCGGCAGCCCCAGAAACTTGACATGAGCATTCAGGGGCTCGTCGGTGAAGTTGGCGATGTTGACTGTCTCAGCCCGTGTTTCGTTGCACATCATCTGGACCGACAGCGTGGGACTCTGTCTGGGTACCCGAGACGGTAAGTCCCATAAGCCGAGCCGCTGCCAACGGTTGTTATGCCACAGGAACAGAGGCGGGAAGCCTTCTGCTCGGCGCAGTTGGGCGATGACGCTAAACAACTGAGCGTGATGGTCAGTGATCGGATATACCGGGCGATCATTGGCCCGAACG